>NZ_JBIRAW010000028.1:0-145187 GCF_044326315.1 Actinomadura sp. 9N407
CTGACTACCAGTCTCGGGGGCTCGGAGATGTGGATAAGAGCCAGGGTATGGAACACGCCACGGGTCAACCGCTAGTCGAGGAAGAGGTAGTCGGCGCGGTACGGGACGTGGGCGAGGGGCCGGGTCTCCGGGTCGCAGGGTCCCTTGGGGGCGACGCCGCCGATGGTGTTCAGCCGGAGGATCTGGCTCGTACCGGAGAGCAGGCCGCCCTTGGCGCCGGTCTGGGTCGCGTCCAGGACGAGCTCAGGGATGTCGCGGTCGCCGGTGAAGGTCTTCGTCACGGCCTTGCCGGTGACGGCGCTGCCGTCGGGCGCGACCCACTGCGGCGGACCGGACGGGCCGGGCTTGACGAAGGTGTGGTCGATGCCGTCGCGCAGCGTCGCGTTCACGTTGTCCTGCGTGTACGCGTGGCTGCTGTCGGGCTGCAGCGTGCAGCGGTAGATCTGCTCGCCTCGCAGGACCGGCTTGGTGAACGCCCGGGGCTGGGTTCCGCTGACCGGGGCCAGCTGCCCGCGCACGGCGCCGCCGGGGAACTCGGCCGTGTGCAGGTTGGTGTAGTAGCCGCCCGGATCGTTCATGATCCGCTGCGCGGTGACCGGTCCCACCTGCGACATTCCGGCCAGGCCGGTGATGCCCGTAGGCAGTCCGCCCGGGGCGCTGAACAGGTCGGCCGCGACCGGCCCGTTCACTCCCTTGGTGCCCCGATGGATGTGGCCGACCGTCGGCGAAGCGATGCCCGACCAGGTGAAGCTCCACGACACCATCGCGTCGTGGCTGCGCGCGAACGCGGTCGCGCGGCCGTTCGGGTCGCCGGTGGGCTTGCCGTCCCCGGCCGGAACCTCCTGGGCGCCGTCGGAGACCGCCTGGAGGGTCGGGGGCGCGGCACCGTTCATGATCCCGTTGAGGTCGGCCGGACGGTTCAGCTTGTGGAACTGGCCGCGTACGGCCCCGCCCGGGAACTCTCCCGTGTGCAGATTCGCGTAGAAGTCGTGAGGAGCGGCCTTCAGTTGCGCCAGCGCCGTCCTGTCGGTGACCCGGACCGCCCCCGCGATGGCCCGGGACGAGTCCGGCAGCGTTCCGGCGAAGAACGGGACCTTGATCGCACCGTTCACGCCCGCGGACCCGAGGTGGAGGTGGCCCGCGGTCGGCGCCGCCACGTCCTGCCAGCGGATCGCGTACCAGAGCCGGTCGCCCTGGATCCGCAGCAGCGCCTGCGCGCGGCCGTCCCGATCGTTGGTGGCCTTGCCGTCGGCGGCCGGTACCTCGTTGCGGCCCAGCAGGCTCGCCGCCAGGTAGGTGATCCCGCCCTTGGCCGGCTTGCCAGGCGTGCCGGGTGTGCCGGTGGTGGCGGTGCCAGTCGTGGCACCGGCGAACGCACCGGTGAAGTCGCTGACGGTGGCGGTGGCGACGCCCGCCCCGGTGGCGACGAGCGTGGCCACGGCGACGCCGGGCAGCACGAACTTGCGAACGGACATGATCTGTCCCTGCTCTCGGTTCCTGATCGGCTTTCGGTTCCTGATCGAAGGAGGGCCCCGCAGCTCTCCTACCTCTTCGCACGGGACGGCCGTCGCAAAGGGTTCAACGGCGTTTCAGATTTCCTTTTCGGGCATGAAAAAGCCGTCCGGCACAGTTGCTTTCACTGGGCCGGACGGCGCGAATAGGGAACGGTGCGAATAGGGGAACGGATCTGGCGGATCAGACGGGAATGGTCAGCAGCTTCCCGCCGTCCTCCTGCACGACCTCGAACCTGTCGATCTGGTTGCGCGGGATCGCGGTACCGCCATGGGTGATCAGCGGTGCCTCCGACCCCGGGACGCCGTAGCCCTTCGGCGGCACCGACCAGCTGCCGACGATGGACCGTTCACCGGTGATGGACACGGCCTCCAGGCGGCACTTCAGCGGGCCGCGCACGCCGCGCAGCTCCAGCCCCACATGCGTGCCCCAGCCCTTGTTCTCCAGGCCCAGCACGCCGGACGCGCCGGTGCTCGCGTCCGCGCCGGCCTTCCGTTCACCCCAGATGACCAGGGCCCGCGCCGGGCTGTGGTCATGGCCGGGCTGTGTGGAGTTGTCGCCGGACAGCGCCGAGCCGACCGTGACCCCGGTCGCCAGCAGCACCGCGGCGGCGGCCGTACCGATCACGTACGTGCCGCGCCGGGCCCGGCGGGCGCGCCGCTGCCGCTCGCGGAGCAGATCGACCACCGCGCCCGGCGGCCCCTCCGGCCCGGACTCGGAAGGCGGTTCGCCACCGGCCGTCCCACCGGCCGTCCCGCCGGCCGGATCGCCCCCGGTCAGTTCGAGCGCCTCACGAAAATCCCGGATATCGGAAAGGGCGCCGGCCGTCCCGGCCATTTCCCCGAGCTCGGCGACGCAGGGAGCGCATTCGCGAAGATGTGCCTCGAAGGCCCTCCGGTCGTCCTCTTCGAGCAGGCCCAGGGCGTAGGCGCCGACATCGGTGTGCTCGACCTGGGAGGTCATGCCGTCACCCCTCTCTCTTCCAATGCGACACGCAGCGCGCGCAGCGCGTAATAGACGCGGGACTTGACCGTTCCCACCGGGATTCCGAGCACCTGCGCGGCCTGGTTGACCGTACGGTCGCGCAGCACCGTCTCGGTGAGGACCTCCCGGTGCGGCGGGGACAGGGCGCCGAGCGCCTCGGCGACCACCACCTTGCGCAGCAGCCCGTCCATCTCGTCCGCCATCGGCAGGTTCTCCAGTGCGGCGTCGCCGACCTCGGGCGGCCGGACCTCGCGGTGCCGCCGGTTGTCGATGACGATACGGCGGGCGACCGTGGCCAGCCAGGGCATCAGCGAGGCGGACCGGGCGTCCAGCCGGTCCGCGCTGCGCCAGGCCCGGATCATCGTCTCCTGGACGACGTCCTCGGCCCACTGCCGGTCGCCGCCGGTCAGGCGCAGGACGAAGGCCAGCAGGGGGCGGTGGTACTCGCGGTACAGCTCGGCGACGAGCCGTTCGTCGCCTGCGTCCGGCACCGGCCGGGGGCGGCGGACGAGTCTCCGCAGCTCCCCGGTCGCGGGGCCGGCCGTTCCTGGTGCGGCCATGGCCGGGCGTCTCCATGGGTCGGGGGTTCCCGTACTGCCGGGGAGCCCTGGAGGGACGGGCGGTCAGCAGGCAGTACGGGCCCGATCCGGCCCCGGGTTCAACGCCTTTGAGGCTTTCTTAAGGTTCTCTTCGGGAACGCGGCGGCCGGGGGCGCCCCGCGCGGTCAGCGCCGGGCGGCCTTGATCCGCTTCGCGCCGGTCTTGCGCGCGCTCGCGGCCTTGGCGCCGGCGGCCTTGCGGGCACCGGCCGTCCTGGCGCCCGCGGCCTTGGAGACCTTGGCCGCCTTGGCCGCCGTACGGGTCCCGGCGGCGCCCGCCCGAGCTCCGGCACGGGCTCCGGCACCGGCACCGGCCGCCGACCGCGCACCGCGGCGGGCGTCGCGGAGCTGGCGGGCGGCCTCGCGGCGGGCGTTCCTGATCTCCGCGGCGGCCTCCTTGCGCAGCACCTTGGACTCGGCGGCGGCGCCGAGCTGCGCCTCGCGGGCCTGCCGCCGCAGCTCGGCGACGCGCGGCGAGCGGCGCGGCTCGGTGGCGACCATGAGCAGCGCGCCGAACAGCCCCGCGTTCTTCAGCAGGTGCGAGCGCTCGCTGTTGCGCCGTTCCGGGTCGTCCTCGGTCCAGTAACGGTGCTCGGTGGCCAGCGCGGGGACGAGCTGCGCGGCGAGCAGGAAGGTGGTCAGCCGCCGGAACCTCCCGGTGAGCAGCAGGACGCCGGTACCGAGGCTCACCGCGCCCTGGATCCGTACCAGGGCCTCCGGGTCCTTGGTGGGCAGCCACTCCAGCCGGTCGGCGATCGGCTTGACCGAGGGAGCCACCTGCTCCGCGCGCGGGCGGGGATCGCGCAGCGTCTCCAGGCCGGTCATGATGTACGGCGCCGCCACGAACGGGCGGGCGAGGGTCGTGATGGGTCGCATGCACGGCTACATGCCCACCGCGTGCCGGGTCAAGCACCGCCCGGGCGGCCACACCGGGCCGGAACCGGTCCCGCGCGGCGCGTTCCGGTACACATCGCGGCAGGCAAGGCAGGATGTACCCATGTGCGGTCGATATGCCACGGCCCGGGCGCGCCAGGAACTGCTCGACGAGTTCCAGGTGCAGCTCGACGCCACGGAGGATGATCTGGAGCCCGACTACAACGTCGCTCCCACCAAGCAGGTCCCGGCCATCCTCACCCGGGTGCCCAAGCCCGCCTCAGACGCAGCGACAGCCGCCGCGAAAGAGGCCGGGAAGGACACCGGAGAGGAAGAGGCCGAGGCGGTACGGCAGCTGCGCACCCTGCGCTGGGGGCTGGTGCCGTCCTGGGCCAAGGACCTCTCGATCGGCAGCCGGATGATCAACGCCCGGATGGAGACGGTGCACGAGAAGGCCTCGTACAAGCGGCCCTTCGCGCGGCGCCGCTGCCTGCTGCCCGCCGACGGCTACTTCGAGTGGTACGCCGTCCAGGACCAGGGCGACGAGCCGCCGGACGACCCGGCCGTGGAGCAGAAGAAGGCCAAGAAGAAGAAGCCGCAGAAGCAGCCGTTCTACATCCGTCCCATGGACGGCTCGGTGATGGCCATGGCGGGCCTCTACGAGTTGTGGAAATCCCCGGAAGGGGAGTGGGTCTGGACGTGCACGGTGATCACCACCGACGCCCCGGACGACCTCGGCCGGATCCATGACCGGATGCCGATGATCGTCGAGCGGGAGCGCTGGGACGCCTGGCTGGATCCGGCCCTGACCGACCCCGATCAGGTCCGTGGCCTGCTGGTTCCCGCGATGAGCGGCACCATGACCGCCCAACCCGTATCAAAGGCGGTCAACAACGTAAGAAACAACGGTCCAGAACTCATAAAACCTTTGGCGGATGGGGATAGTTCTGGCAACCATTCCGACAGCTTGTTCTGACCGCCGCCCCCGCCGGCGGTCGGAGGCGAGCCCCGTCCGGGGCGTACCGGGAGGAGTTCCGGCACCGTGGACACCGCCATCGCCCGCAGCCGGCTGGAGGCGATGCTCACCGATCTGGACCGCTCGATCGCGATCCTCAAAGGCGAGCACCCCGGACGCGAGAGCTCGGCCGCAGACGCCGGGTCAGGACTTTCCGACAGCGACCGCGTCGAGGCGGCGCTGGACTCGATGGAGCGGCACCGTACGGCGGTGAGCGCGGCGCTGGAACGGCTCCTCGACGGCACGTACGGCCACTGCCTGGGCTGCGGCCAGCCGGTGCCTGAGGGCCGCCTGGAGGCCCGTCCCGACGCCGCGCGCTGCGTCGTCTGCCAGACCAAGCACGACCGCGCCATGCGCTGACCGCCCACGGCCGCTAGGAAACACGCCGGGCGCTGGCCAGCAGATGGACGCCTAGCGAGTCGTCGTTGAGCGGCGCGTTCAGTTCCGTCCGTACGAGCCGGGGCAGGGCACGCGGTGAGGCGGCCAGCACGTGCTCCACCGTCGAGGGTGAGAGCACCGTGCGCGGCCGGATCCACTCCACCTCGAGGCCGGCGTCGGTGAGCAGCTCGCGCAGCTGGTCGGCCCAGAAGCAGCGGGTGATGGTGCCGTCCGGCCAGGGGACGAGCACGACCTCGGCGCTGGGCACGTCCGACAGATGGGCCCAGCAGTTCTGCTCGGCCAGCAGCGCCATGCCGAGCGTCAGCGAGTCGACCGACAGCAGGATCCGCCCGCCGGGCCGCAGCACCCGGGCGATCTCGGCGACCGACGCCTCGGTCACCAGATGCCGCGACAGCACCCGGTTCTCCGCGATCACGGCGTCCAGGCAGCCGTCGGCGAGGAAGCCCAGCGCGCCGGAGTCGGCGATCACCCGCCGCGCCGGAGCCGGGGGAGCGGCGACGGGACCGGTACGAGAGACACGGCCGTTCTCGCCCGAGCGGGGTGGCGGCGGCCCGTACCCGGTGGGGAGCGCGCTGTTCCTTGCGGGCCCACGGCCGGCCGGTCCGTTCCTCGCCAGGCCGCTTTCCCTCGTACGGGCGGCCCCGTCACCCTCCGGGGCACCGTCGCCTTGCCGGGCGCCGTTGCCCTCGCCTGGGCGGAATCCGTCCAGCCCGGGATCGGGCACGCCGGCGCGCAGCGGGTTCAGATGCGGATCGACGACCTCCAGCACCTGGTGACCGGCCGCCGCGGCCTGGGCACCGCTGCCCGCCGTGCCGCCGGCCAGGTCGAGGATCCGGGACGGCCGCCGCGGCAGCCAGCGCGTGAGCTGGGCCGCGGCGACGGCCCAGTAGAACCTCCAGTAGAGCGCGAGCGACTCATCGTCGCCCGGAGAGTGGTCCCGCAGTGAGGCGACGGAGGGCTCGGGAGGTGGCGCCGGCACCGGTAGCAACGTTTGCTCCTGTTCTCGCCGTGTATGTCACTTCTTCCCCCTCGGAGCCCGGACATCACCCTCCGTACAGATCCGGATGAACCCGGATCCGGAGGGACGGGTTCCGGCTCCCCCTCGACACGTACCCCGGTCCGGGGAATCGACCGGGCCCTAGCGGCGTTGCACCGTCTCATAACGCCCATGCGCGATGCGCCGAACGACACGGAAAACGGGTGACCGGTTCCGTACCGGCGCGCCCGTCGCACGGGGCGGGAACGAATCGTTCAGCGGAGGTGCGCCCGATGACCACAGCCCTTGCCGAGCACGCGGGAGCGTCCGCGGCGCCACCGGCCCTCGGCGGTGCCCACGCCCCCGGCGGCGTGGTGAGGCAGCATGGACCGCTATCGTCTGTGTGGTACGACGCCACCGGCGTCACCGCAGCGGAGGGGGTGGGTCAGGTACCGGGCACCACGGAGACCGTGGAGCAGCGCCAGGAGCGGTTCCAGCGCGACGTGCTCCCGTTCTTGGACCAGCTGTATTCGGCCGCGTTGCGCATGACGCGCAACCCGGCGGACGCCGAGGATCTCGTTCAGGAGACCTTCGCCAAGGCGTTCGCGTCCTTCCACCAGTTCAGGGAAGGCACGAACCTCAAGGCGTGGCTCTACCGGATCCTGACCAACACGTTCATCAACTCCTACCGCAAGAAGCAGCGGCAGCCGCAGCAGTCGGCCACCGAGGAGATCGAGGACTGGCAGCTCGCGCGGGCGGAGTCGCATACCTCCAGCGGCCTGAAGTCGGCCGAGGCCGAGGCGCTGGAGCATCTGCCCGACACCGACGTCAAGCGGGCGCTGCAGGACCTGCCGGAGGAGTTCCGGATCGCGGTCTATCTCGCCGATGTCGAGGGCTTCGCCTACAAGGAGATCGCCGAGATCATGGGCACGCCGATCGGCACCGTGATGTCGCGTCTGCATCGCGGACGGCGGCAGCTTCGGGGCATGCTGGAGCACTACGCCCAGGACCGTGGGCTGTCCCGGGCGAGCGGGAAGGGTGAGTGAGCCATGAGCTGTGGCAACCACCACGAGACACCGTGTGACGAGGTTCTGGCCCGTGTCTACACGTACCTGGACGACGAGCTCGACCAGGGCGGCTGCAGCGAGGTGAAGCAGCACCTCGACGAGTGCGGCCCGTGCCTGCGCGAGTACGGCCTCGAGGAGGCCGTCAAGAAGCTCGTCGGCAAGTCGTGCGGCTGCGAGCCGGTCCCCGACGATCTGCGCGCGAAGGTGCTCGGACGGATCGAGGAGGTCTGCGGCGAGATCAGATCCGCCGAGGCCGCCAAACCGTCCGGCACCGGTTCGCCGGCCACGGGTTAGCGACCCCCGCCGGCTCGCGAGCCGGCGGGATCCCGGAGCGGCGGCCGCCGAACCCGGCGGCCGCGCCCCGATATCGTGCTGGGGTGCGCGTACTCGTCACCGGCGCGGCCGGTTTCATCGGCTCCCATCTCGTCGACCGCCTGCTCGCCGACGGCCATGAGGTGATCGGGGCCGACGACCTGTCGTCGGGCTCCCACCTCCGGTCCGACATCGAGCTGTGGCGGCTGGACGTGGCCGACCCCCTTCTCGCCGACCGGGTCGCCGCCCGCCCGCCCGAGGTGATCTGCCATCTCGCCGCGCAGGTCAGCGTGCGGGTCAGCGTGGCCGACCCGCTGGGCGACGCCCGTACCAACGTGATCGGCACGGCCAACGTGCTGGAGGCGGCCCGCAAGGCCGGCACCCGCAAGGTCGTCTTCACCTCCAGCTGCGCCGTGTACGGGGTCCCCGACGCGCTGCCCGTACCGCCGGACGCCGAGCTGCGCCCCGCCTCCCCGTACGCCGCGTCCAAGGTCACCGGCGAGGTCTACGCCGGTACGTACCGCGCGCTGCACGGCCTGGACTTCACCACGCTCACGCTGGCCAACGTGTACGGGCCGCGGCAGACCCCGGAGGGCGAGGCCGGGGTGATCTCGATCTTCACCGACGCGCTGCTCGCGGGCCGTCCCACCACGGTGTTCGGCGACGGCGGGCAGACCCGCGACTACGTCTACGTGCTCGACGTCGTGGACGCGTTCGCGCGCGCGACCGGCGAGCGGGGCGGCGGACGCCGGTTCAACGTCGGCACCGGCCTCCAGACGACCGACCGCGAGCTGCACACGCTGGTCGCGCGGGCGGCCGGGACGGCCGACGAGCCCGAGTTCGCCCCGCCCCGGCTGGGCGACCTTCCGGCGATGGCGATCGATCCGGCGGCCACCCGCGAGGAGTTCGGCTGGACGCCCCGGATGGGCCTGAGCGAAGGGCTGGCCGAGACCGTCGCCTGGGCCCGCGAGCGCGGCACCGGCTGAACCTCCCGCGCTGTGCCTCCCGCGCTGTGCCTCCTGCGCCGCAGGTCCCGCACTGGACGTCCCGCGCTGTGACGGATGGGCGTATGTGTGCGTTCGATCACCCAAGGTGACGATTGCTTCACGCTTTGCTCGCGATTCCCCGCTTGCCTGTGTGACCTGCGCCTCCCGCGTTAGGCTTGGGCCGAATTCAGCGACGGGACACATGCGTGCCCGGGCGGCGGGGAAGGCTCCGCCTGGGTGGCCGGGCCGCGGGGGTCCGGCGGGCCCGGATGCGGGGGAGGCAACGAGCCATGCTCATGCGTGTGGTGAGCGCCGTTCTCGGCCGGAGCGGGCACGCGATGGCGCCGGTGTCGCTGATGATGTCCAAGGGCGTGTCCTGGGTCTGAGATGCGAGGTGGCGGCATGCGTGGACTACCTCCCGCTGCCTGGGCGTATGTCTGCGGAGTGGTCGCGCTGGCGGCCGGGCTCATCGCCACGGCGTCGTTCGACGACCTCGAATGGCGCACGCTGGCCGTGCTCGCCGTGCTCTTCCTCATCTGCGACTCGGCCCCGGCGCTGCTCAACGTGGAACGGGCCCGGGTCTCGCTGAGCTTCGCGGCGAGCCTGGCCACGGTGGTGCTGCTGGGCCCGGCGGGCGCGGCGCTGCTCGGCGTCTGCGCCATCGTCACCGGGCAGCGGCTCTTCGCCCCGGTCAAGCGGGTGTTCAACGGCGCGCAGTTCGCCCTGTGCGGGTACGCGTCGGGCGTCGTGTTCATCGCGCTCGGCGGGCAGCGCTTCGAGCCGGGCCAGGTCGACTGGGTCGAGCACGTGATCGGCCCGTTCCTGGGTGCGCTGGTGACGTTCGTGCTGGTCAATCTGCTGCTGGTGGCGGGGATCCTGCTGCTGAGCAAGCAGGCGACCGCGCGCGAGCTGCTCAGCGCCAGCGGGCAGCTGGCGTTCGGCTGCCTGGGGTACGGCATGTTCGGCCTGCTGATCGCGGGCCTGTGGTCGCGGGTCGGCGTCGGACCGTTCGCCGCCGTCCTGGTCCTGCTGCCGCTGTTCATCGCGCGCTGGGCGCTGGAGCAGACCCGCGCGCAGCAGCAGGCGCACGCGGCGACGCTGGCGGCGCTCTGCCAGGCGGTCGAGACCAAGGACTACTACACGCGGGGGCACTCGGAACGGGTATCGCGCGGCTCGGTCATGATCGCTCGTGAGATCGGGATGCGCTCGGACCGGGTGGAGGCCATCCGGTACGCCGGGATGCTGCACGACGTCGGCAAGCTCGGCGTCCCCACCAAGACGCTCCAGAAGTCGGGCTCCCTGACCGAGGAGGAGTTCGCGGCGATCCAGCTGCATCCGATGCGCGGGCTGGAGATCGTCCGGGAGATCGGCTTCCTGGACGAGGCGCTGGCCGGGATCATGCACCACCACGAGAAGATGAACGGCCGCGGCTACCCGATGGGCCTGGCGGGCGACGAGATCCCCGAGTTCGCCCGGGCCATCTCCATCGCGGACGCGTTCGACTGCATGACCTCGACCCGGTCCTACCGCGCGGCCCGTACCGTCGAGGAGGCCGTCGAGGAGCTGCGCCGCTGCGCCGGCGATCACTTCGACCCCGACATGGTGGAGGCGTTCCTGAACGCCCTCGACCGTGACCCGTGGGTGCCGCCGCAGCCCGTCGTGCTGCCCGAGGACGACATCGCCGAGACCACCCAGCAGGACCACGACGACCCCAGCGCGCCCATCCGGGTCGACGGCGACGACATCCCGGAGCCGGGCGCGGCCGGCGTGCCATCCGAGGCTCCGGCCGAGGGTGCCGGTGGTGCCGGCGGCCCCGCGGGCAAGGTCACGGGCGACGGCGTTCGCCAGTAGGCGTCCGGGTACCGCGGGTCCGCATTCGAGGCCCGCACTTCGAGGATCGAGGGAAACGGGAACCGATGAGCACCCAGATGCGCGGCCGGGAGCGGGCGGCCTGGCAGACCATCGACTCGGGCCAGCTGCTGCTGATCGCCATCGCCGGGCTGTTCGCGCTGGTCGCGGTCACCCAGGTGGCGGCGGCCGGGCTCGTGCAGCCGGAGGTCGCGATCATCTTCGGCGTGCTGATCGCGCTCGGCGAGCTGTTCCGGATGGTGATGCCCGGTAACCGGGAGGTCGCCCCGATCGCCGGAGCCGCCGGGATCGGCTACGCCCTGCTGGTCGGGATCGGCCCCGAGGGCGCCGCGCCGGACGCGCCGCTCGGCGTGGTCCCCGCCGGCCACTCGCCGCTGCAGGTGGTGGCGGTGACCGCGGTCGGCATGCTGATCGGCTCGCTGCCGCACGTCGCGGTGGGCCGCCCGGCCCGGCTGGACGCCATGTCCCGCCGGCTGTTCACCGTCGCCACCGTGGCGCTGTGCTTCCGGCCGCTGCTGGAGCTGCGGCTCGACTGGCAGGTCCTGCTCGCCATGATGGGCGTGGTGGTGGTCCTGTCGTGCTTCTGCGACGTGCTGATCGCCGCGCTGATCCGGGCCGAGGCGGTCCGGGCCCGGTTCGGGATCGTGATGCGCGACGAGATCAGCGCCAAGCTGGCGCTCTGCGCGGCCACCAGCGCGACCGCGATGCTGATCGCGGTCGCCACGACCGTGATGGGCCCGGCCGCGCTGCTGGTGTTCACCGCGCCGATCCTGGTCACGCAGTTCGCGTTCCGCCGGTACGCCGGGATCCGCGCCACGTACCTGCAGACCGTGCGGGCCCTGTCGCGGGTCACCGAGGTCGGCGGCTACGTGGAGACCGGGCACTCGCGCCGCGTCTCCGGCCTGTCGGTGTCGATGGGGCGCGAGCTCGGGATGTCCGAGGGGGAGCTGCTGGAGCTGGAGTACGCGGCGCTTATGCACGACATCGGCCAGCTGTCGCTGGGCGACCCGATTCCGGGCGGCGCGACCGTGCTGGCCTCGCCCCCCGAGCAGCGCCGGATCGCGGAGCTGGGCGCCGAGGTCATCAAGGAGACCGGCGTCCTGGACCGGGTCGCCGCGATCGTCCAGCAGTCGTCCCACCCGTACCGCACCGGCAACGCCCCGGCTGGCCGCCGGCGGCTCCGGCGGCTCGGGCCCGCCGCTGGCCAGCCGGATCATCAAGGTGGCCAACGCCTACGACGACCTGGTCGGCGACTCCTCCGACCGCGACCGCGGCGCCGCCGTACTGGAACGCCTCCGCCTGGACTCCGCCGCCGAGTACGACCCGGCGGTCGTCGAGGCCCTCAGCCGAGTCGTCGACCGCCGCCCCCGCGCCTGAGGACCCGTGCGCCGGTGTAAGCCCGGCGCCGCCGGGAACGGCGGTAGGACAAATCCAGCAGGCCAGTCCCAATGGGGGCTAGGGTCTGTCTCGACAGTGGCCTCGACCACCGCGCGAGCGCGTCACCTGCCCGGTGATGCGACGCCGGAGGCGAGCGTCATCGGGCAGATCGCGAAGCGATGCCGCGCTCGCAAAGGCCCGGTTAGGTGCGAGCCCCCCGGGCGAGTGCCGTAGGCCGGGACTAGGAATGGAGAGTGCTCCCGGTGTACGAGTCCGTGCTTGTGGCGAACAGGGGTGAGATCGCCAGCCGGATCATCCACACCGTGCGCGGCCTGGGCCTCAAGGCGATCGCGGTGTACTCCGAGGCCGATGCCGAGCTGCCGTTCGTCGCCGAGGCCGATGAGGCGATCCTCATCGGGCCCGCCGAGCCCGCGCGGAGTTACCTCGACATCGCCCGGATCATGGAGGCGGCACGGCGGACGAACGCGCGGGCCGTCCATCCCGGGTACGGGTTCCTCGCCGAGAACGCCGCGTTCGCCCGCGAGGTGCTGGACGCGGGCCTCGGCTGGATCGGCCCGCCGCCGCTGGCGATCGCCCGGCTGGCCGACAAGATCAACGCGCGCAACCTGATGAAGGAGGCCGGCGTTCCGGTCGCCCCCGGCGTCTGGGAGCCGGTGCCCGACGCCGCCACGGCCGCCGAGGAGGCCGAGCGGATCGGTTACCCGGTGATGGTGAAGGCCGCCGGTGGCGGGGGCGGTGTGGGCATGGCCGTCGCGTACGACGAGGCGGGCCTGCCTCAGGCGTACGACACCGCCCGCGAAGCCGCCGCGAGGTACTTCGGGAGGGACGACATCATGCTGGAGCGCTACGTGGAAGGCGCCCGGCATGTCGAGATCCAGATCCTCGGCCTGGCCGACGGCACCGTGCTCGCGCTGGGCGAGCGCGACTGCTCGGTGCAGCGTCGGCACCAGAAGGTCATCGAGGAGACACCGTCCCCGGGCATCACCCCTGAGCTGCGCGAACGGATGACGGACGCGGCCGTACGGGCGGGCGAGGCGGTCGGATATCGCAGCGCCGGTACGGTCGAGTTCCTCGTCGATCCGGCCACGCAGGACTTCTTCTTCCTGGAGATGAGCACCCGCCTCCAGGTGGAGCACCCGATCACCGAGCTGGCCACCGGCATCGACCTGGTCGAGCAGCAGCTGCGGATCGCGGCGGGCGAGCCGCCCTCGTTCACCGATGTCCGGCCGCGCGGGCACGCCGTCGAGCTGCGCGTGTACGCCGAGGACCCGGCGCGCTTCCTGCCGGCCTCCGGCGAGATCAAGATCTGGGAGGAGCCGGTCGGTACCGGGATCCGGATCGACGCCGGTTACGCCGAGGGCAACACCGTCACGTCGTTCTACGACCCCTTGCTCGCCAAGCTGTGCGTGCACGGCGAGGACCGGGCCGGGGCGCTGGCACGGGCCAGGGCCGCCGTCGCCGCGTTCCGGATCGACGGGCTCAAGACCAACCTGTCCTTCCTGGCCGAGGTACTGGACGACCCCGCCTTCGCGGACGGCTCGTACGACACCGGCCTGGTGGAGCGCATGCGTACCCGCCGGGAGTACGATTCCGGCCGTGGAGACCTACTGTGACCGCTGCGGCGAGCCGGCCGGCGACGGAGACCACGAGGCGTGCCGGACGGCCCGGCGGATGGAGCCGCCGCGCTACTGCGCGCAGTGCCGGCGGCGCATGGTCGTCCAGGTGACGCCGGTGGGCTGGAACGCCCGCTGCTCCCAGCACGGCGCCGTCAGCTCGGTCTGAGCACCAGCTCGTACGTCATCAGGCCGAGGCCGGGCACCGGGGACCAGTCCCGTTCGGGGGTACGGGTGAAGCCCATCCGCTCGTACATCCGATGCGCCGTGTGCATGTTCGACTGCGTCGACAGGCGCAGCGCGGCCAGCCCCGCCTCGCGGGCCCGCTGGACGCACGCCTGGACGAGCGCGCGGCCGACCCCGGTGCCGCGGGCCCGTTCCAGGACGGCCAGCATCCGGAACTCGGCCTCGTCCGGCCCGGCCAGCTCCGCGTACGGGCTGTCGGGCGGGCAGTAGGCGACGGCCCCGGCGATCTCGCCGCCGACCTCGGCCACCAGCAGCTCGGCCTTGGCGGCCCGGTCGGCGGCGTCGGCCAGCATGCGCACGTACGTGGACTCGGCGGAGACCAGACCGCCCCGCACGTACACCTCCACGGTCAGCTCGCCGACGCGCGCGTACTCGCCGGGACGGGCCGGGCGGACGACCGCCGTCCCCAGCAGGTTCGACTCAGACACCGGTCGTGCTCCGGGGGTAGGAGACCTCGGGGTCGGTGGCGATGTTGACCATGTACGGGACGCCGGAGTCGAACGCGCGGCGCAGCGCGGGCGCGATCCCGTCGGGACGGGTGACCAGCTCACCGGCGCCGCCCAGCGCCCGGACGACATCGTCGTACCGGCACTCGGGTTGCAGATCGGCGGCCACGTCGTAACCGTACAGCGCCCGCATCGGGTGCTTCTCCAGGCCCCAGGCCCCGTTGTTCCCCACGATCATCACCACGGGCAGCCGGTGCCGGACGAGCGTGTCCACGTCCATCAGCGAGAACCCGGCCGCGCCGTCGCCGAGCAGCAGCGCGATCTGGGCCGTGGGCCGGGCCAGCCGGGCCGCCACCGCGTACCCGGGGCCGGTGCCCAGGCAGCCGTACGGGCCGGGGTCGAGCCAGCCGCCGGGCCGCTTCGGCTCGACGTACTTGCCCGCGTACGAGACGAAGTCGCCGCCGTCGCCGATCACCACGGCGTCGTCGTCCAGGACCTTGGCCAGCTCGCCGTACACGCGCAGCGGGTGGATCGGGTCGGCGGCCGAGGCCAGCAGCCCGGCGTCCGCCTCGACCGCCGCGCGTGCCGTGTCGCGCAGGCCCTCCGTCCAGGCCGCGTACGAGGCGGCGGAGACGCCCGCCTTGGCGCAGGCCGCCGCGAGCCCGCCGAACACCGCCGAGAGATCGCCGGAGGCCGCGCCGGCCGTCGCCACGTGCCCGGCGAGATGGGACGGGGCGTCGGCCAGATGGACGACCTTGGCCGCGCCGCCGCCGAACGCCCCGTACCCGAGCCGGAAGTCCAGCGGCGTCCCGGCGACGATCACCAGATCGGCCTCGCCGAACGCCCGGCCGCGAGCCCGGGTGACCAGCAGGTCGTGTCCCGAGGGCAGGATGCCGCGTCCCTGGCCGTTGGTGACCACCGGAAGCCGCAGTTCCTCGGCGAACGCCAGGGCCGCCTCTTCCGCACGGTCCATCCAGACGTCCGAGCCGAGGACCAGGACGGGATGCCGAGCCTCGGCCAGCAGGGCCGCGATGCCCGCGAGCGCTTCGGGATCGGCTTCGGCCCGTTCGACGGCGACCGGCTCCGCAGCCTCACCATCGGGCGCAGCACCGTCAGGCACGGGACCGAACAGGTGGTCCATGTGGAAGTCGAGGAACACCGGCCCGCGATGCGGTGATGTGGCGACCTGGAAGGCCCGCTCCACGTCGTCCAGCAGCGTGCCGGGGTTCGCGGCCGTCGCGGCCCACTTGGTGATCGGCGCGACCAGCGGGGGATGGTCGAGCTCCTGCAGGGCTCCGGTACCCCAGCGCCCCTGCGGCGCGCGCCCGCCCAGCACCACCACGGGCGAGGCGTTGAAGTGGGCGGTCGCGATGCCGCTGATCCCGTTGGTGATGCCGGGACCGGCGGTCAGGACCGCGAGGCCGGGGTTCCGGGTCAGCCGCGCGGTCGCCTCGGCGGCGAACACGGCCGTCTGCTCGTGCCGGACGTCGAGAATGCGCGGCGATGGCTGCTCCTGCGTCGCCCCGTTGCCCACCGCACCGTCGTAGATCGGGAAGACATGCCCACCGGAGAGCGTGAACATCGTCTCCACGCCGCGCCGCCGTACTGCCGAGATGACGGCGTCGCCGCCGTGCCGAAGCTCCATGAACGAAACGTAACAACAGAAACCGGACGGTGCCATCGGCGCGATCAATAGTCGTTAGGCCCTTGACGACGCTCGCGGGATTCGCATGATGGGCAGGGACGCACGGTTCCCCTGGAGGTCGTCATGCCGATTCCCCGTTCCATCCTCACCAAGGACGACGTCACCGATCTCGATCTGGAGGTCGTCGCCGGGGCCTGGCCCGAGGACGTCCGGGGCCAGTTCGTGGTCAGCACGTCCGACCAGCGCACGCATCCGCTGCACGCGTTCTTCGGCGACGGGATCATGGCCAGGCTCGCGCTGCGCCCCGGCACCGACGGTGCCCCCGCCGGCCGCTTCGCCTGGCGGGCGCGCGTGATCGACACCCCCTCCGTACGGCTGCGCCGCAAGCGCCCGGACCTGTTCACCGCCGGCCCGGTCGGGGCGAGTTCGCCCTGGGGGTTCGTCAACTGCGCCAACACCGCGCCGCTGCCCTGGGGCGACCGTCTCTTCGCGACCTGGGACGCCGGGCGCCCGGTCGAGGTCGACCCCGTCACGCTCCGGTTCGTCGCCGAGGTCGGCCACCGCGACGACTGGAAACCCTCGATCGACCAGGCCGTCCTACCACTGGTCTCGTCCTCCGCCCATCCGGTCGTGGACCCCGACCGGGGCTGCCTCTGGACGGTCAGCCGGGACGTGATGAGCGGTGCCGTCTCGGTGATCCGGTACGACGGATCCGGCAAGAACGTCCAGCGCTGGCTGGTGGAAGGGGCGACGCTCCCGCAGGCCACCCACACGATCACCCAGACCCGCGACTGGCTGGTGCTGGCCGACACCGCGTACAAGATCGACCCCGACGAGGTCTTCGGCGCGGACCGTACCGTCGCCAACAACCCGGACGGGCCCGTCCTGCTGATCCGCAAGGACGACCTCGGCCCGTCCCGCGACACCGTCCCGTGCACCGAGTTCCGGATCGCGCCCGAGGTCAACCACTTCTACGCCCGCTACGACGACTCCGACGGCATCGAGGTCGTCATGGAGCACACCCCCGGCGTGGACATCGGCATGTATCTGCGCGAGGACGACGTGGACGCGTTCGGCCGCCCGATCGACCCCGCCCTGCGCGGCATGTACTGCCACGGCATGACACCCGCCCTCACCACGCTCCTGCGCTTCGACCCCGGCACCGGCCGGGTGACCGAACGCGCCCGCGCGCACGACCCCGAACGCTGGTGGCAGGCCGAGCTGTCGGCGATCGACTGGAGCCTGGAGGGCCAGAACGCCCCCACCCGGCACCACCTCGTCCACATCGGGTTCCACCCCGAAGCGATCAACCAGCGTGCCCTGGCCAACTACGCCGGCCGCGTCGACCCCTCGCTCTTCCCACGCGAGGAGACGCCCGCCGTCCTGGTCACCCTCGACCGCGACGACCTCAAGCCCCTCGCCGAGTGGACGTTCGCGCTGGACGACTACCCGACCTCGCCCTCCTTCGTCCCGCGCGCCCCCGGCACCGGCGGCCGGAGCCGCTACGCGGGCACCGAACCGGGCGGCCACGAGGGCTACCTGGTCGTGGCCGTGCACAACGACGACCGCTTCCGGATCGAGCTGTTCGACGCCGCCGACGTCGCCCGCGGCCCCGTCGCGGTCCTGGCCCCGCCCCGGGGCACGACGCTTCCGTTCCTGATCCACTCCGCCTGGATGCCCGAGGCCGTACCGGCACCGTCCGGCCACGACCGGCTGCGCTTCGCCGACGACCTCGACGCGCGCCTCGACCAGCTCGATCCCGACCTCGCCGCGCTCGCCCGCGAGGTCGCCGCCGAACTCGACGCGGGGGAGTGAACGCCGATCAGGTTCTGGCGACGTCCTCGCAGGTCCTCTCCTCGGGCAGCATCGGACGCAGCCGTACCGAGTAGACCTTGCCGCCGCTGCGCCAGCGATGGTCGCCGTCGCCCGTCGCGGCGTGCTTCACCACCGTGTCCCGGTCCTCGCCGGTGTAGACGGTGCACAGCCCGCCGGCCACCCGCTCGCCCTCGCCGAGTGAACGGTCGACCGGCCAGTCCGACACGCGCTGCCCGCCGCTCGCGGGGCTCTCCCCGGCCAGCGCCGCCACCCGCGTGGACCTGTACTCCTTCGCGGGTGCCGCCTGGTCGCCCTGCGGCCAGCCCTTCGGGTCCAGCCGCTTCCAGAACCGCACCGCCGGAACGTTCTGGGCCTCCGGCTGGACGACCCGCGTCCGTGCCTCGCCCATGGTGATCACCAGGGTCATCGCGTCGGCGATGTTCTCATCGGACCCGATCGTCCGCGACCGGTCCAGGCCCGCCGCGCGCGCCTCGTCCAGCAGCCTGCGCAGCGCCCCGGGCTTGAGTTGGTACTCGCGATGCGCCGTGACCGGTGCGCTGCTCTCGGACTTCACGATCGCGCGGCCGTCCCCGTACAAGGAGAACTCGGGCAGGCTCCCCGGCCCGCCCAGCCCCGCGATGCCGCCGGTCATCCGCCAGCGCAGCACGAGCCCGCCGTCCTGAGGGTCCACCCTCGACGGCGAAGACTCCCCGGTCTCGGGCCCCTGCGTCCGCCCGCCGCACCCGCCCAGGGCCAGGACCCCGGCCAGCAGAACGGCGCTCCCCCGGCTCATCACGATTGCGAAGCGTACGGACGGAACGGCCATGAGGCTTGGACGCCACGCGCCGATGGCGGGTTCCAGGCCCGTACAAAACGGGACCGTGAACACTGTGGGATCCGGCGAGGCCCGTTCCGGCGGGCCCGCGCTAGTGTGCCGCTCGTGAGCGTGCTCGTGGTGACCGGGACCTGTACCGGGGTCGGCAAGACGATCGTCACCGCCGCCCTGGCGGCCCTGGCGGCGGCCCGCGGTACCGCCGTGGCCGTCGTGAAGCCCGGCCAGACCGGGGTGACGCCGGGCGAGCCCGGCGACCTCGACGACGTGCGGCGGCTGGCCGGCATCGACGACCTGCACGAGTTCGCCCGCTTCCCCGACCCGCTGTCGCCCGCCGCGGCCGCCCGGCACGCGGGCGTCCCGCCGCTGCGGCTCGCCGACGTGGCCGAACGCGTCCGCGAGCTCGCCGAGACCCGCGAACTCGTCCTGGTGGAAGGCGCCGGCGGCCTGCTCGTCCGCTACGACGAGGAGGGCGCCACGGTCGCCGACCTGGCACGCTGGCTCGGCGCCGCCGTGGTCGTCGTGGCCCGTCCCGACCTCGGCACCCTCAACCACACCGCGCTCACCCTCGAGGCGATGGCGCACCGCGGCGTGCAGCCCGCCGGAGTGGTCCTGGGCGAGTGGCCCGACGACCCCGACCTGGCCATGCGCAGCAACATCCGCGACCTGGAGACCATCGCGGCCCGCCCGCTCGCCGGCGCGCTTCCCGCCGGGGCCGGCTCCCTCGACCCGGCCGAGTTCCTGCTGGCCGCCCACACCGCGCTGGCACCCCCGTTCGGCGGAACGTTCGACCCCGCCGTCTTCCGCGCCGAGCACGCCCCCTAACGTGAACCCACCGCACAAAGGAGAATTCGTGAGCGACATCCTCGACGTGGCCCGGCAGCAGGTCCTGGAAGAAGGCCGCGGCCTGTCCGGCGAGCAGGTGCTGGAGTGCCTGACCCTGCCCGACGACCGGCTCGAGGAGCTGCTCGCCCTCGCCCACGACGTCCGGATGCGCTGGTGCGGCCCCGAGGTCGAGGTGGAGGGCATCATCTCCCTCAAGACCGGTGGCTGCCCCGAGGACTGCCACTTCTGCTCGCAGTCGGGCCAGTTCACCTCGCCGGTCCGCGCCGTCTGGCTGAACATCCCCGAGCTGGTCGAGGCCGCCAAGGAGACCGCCAAGACCGGCGCGACCGAGTTCTGCATCGTCGCCGCCGTCCGCGGCCCCGACGAGCGGCTGATGTCGCAGGTCCGCGACGGGATCAAGGCCATCAACGAGGCCGTCGAGATCAACATCGCCTGCTCGCTCGGCATGCTCACCCAGGAGCAGGTGGACGAGCTCACCGCGATGGGCGTGCACCGCTACAACCACAACCTGGAGACCGCCCGCTCCCACTTCCCCAACGTGGTCACCACCCACAGCTGGGAGGAGCGCTGGGACACCCTCCGCATGGTCAAGGAGGCCGGCATGGAGGTGTGCTGTGGCGGCATCATCGGCATGGGCGAGACCATCGAGCAGCGCGCCGAGTTCGCCGGCCAGCTGGCCGAACTGGAGCCGCACGAGGTCCCGCTGAACTTCCTGGCCCCGCGTCCGGGCACCCCGCTCGAAGACCACCCGCTGGTCGAGGGCCCCGAAGCCCTCAAGACCATCGCCGCGTTCCGCCTCGCCCTGCCCCGGACGATCCTGCGCTACGCCGGCGGCCGCGAACTCACCCTCGGCGACCTCGGCACCCGCGACGGCATGCTCGGCGGCATCAACGCCATCATCGTCGGTAATTACCTGACCACCCTGGGCCGCCCCGCCGCCAAGGACCTCGACCTGCTCATCGACCTCCAGATGCCCATCAAGGCCCTCTCAAAGACCCTCTGAGCGGACGGAAACGTGCGGCCTGTCGGCCGCACGTTCACACGACCTCCGCCATCCGCTCCCGGATGATCCGCCGCACGTGGTCGAGGACGACCTTGCCCTTGTACTCCTTCGCCCAGGCGATGCCGACCTCGGCCTGCCCGTCCAGATCCTCGGGATCGACGACCTCGATGGCGGCCTGCTCGGGGAGGAAGAGGTGTTCGCGGATCTCCTCGACCGTCATCTCCCGTGGATCCTTGGGATAGACCACGCCATGAATGACGATGTTGTTCCGCAGGTCGATGGTCGTCGCCATGGGCGGCCTGTCGGCCGCTTCCTCGGTCACGGCTTCCACGGCTTCCACCGCGTGGTCTCGATCTCGATGTTGAACGGCTCCGGCAACCGGACCGTCTCCCCGAACTCCCACGACTCCTGGTGGAGGTAGGCCCCAGTCGAATGATCGGGGATGGAGTAGAGGATCGTTTTCGCGGCCTTAGGCGATCGGTCCACCAGCAGGTAGTAGGGGATCTCGACCCTGGCGTAACCCGTCCACTTGGTGTGCTTCGCCGGCCGGCGTCGATCCGTTGGCGGCCGATCTTGCCCAGAATTGCCGGGAGAAGTGACTTCTATCGCCATCTCGATTTCGTCGGGAACCAGCCCGCGAGCATCGGCGTCATAGGCCGCATCGAGTGCGTTCCTGTCCAGTACGAGCAGGTCGGGAACGTAACCCTGGTGGACCGACTCCTGGCTGATCCTGGTGAGCTGCATGGCTTCCCAAGGGAAGTCAGGGCTCGAGTCCGCCGCCCTCCCGAACACCCTGGAAATATTGTTGACGATGACCCCGTGCACGACGACTGGCACTGGTGACAAGACGACCCGACCCCCGATGATCTCGACCCGTATTCCGTCGTGCGGAAGTTCGAGGAGATCATCCAGTTCGTCGCGTTCCCACAGGTTGTAGGGAGTGTCGGGCAAATCCGACACCTGGACTTCTGACATGATGCTCACTTTTCGTGACTCCTCCCTCACGATCTGCTCCAGTCAGCGTAGAGAAGGGATGCACCCAGAGTAGCCAGGATGTTCGAAGTCGTGGCCGAAGTGCGGGGAACCGCAGCAAGGGGGTGTAGAGAACCGCAGGGTCAGTTGCGGCGGAGGCGCGTGATGAACTTGTAGCGGTCACCGCGGTACAGGGACTGGGCCCATTCGACGGGCTGGCCGGTGGCGTCGAAGGCGTGCCGGGACAGCAGCAGGAGGGGCAGTCCGACGTCGACGGCGAGGAGCTGGGCGTCGTGCGGGGTGGCCAGTACGGTCTCGATCGTCTCCTCGGCCTCGGTGAGGTGGACGTCGTACGCGGTGGCCAGCGTCTCGTACAGGGAACGGTGCCGGGGCAGCTCGCGGCGCAGGCCGGGGAAGCGGCGGGCCGGAAGGTGCGAGGTGTCGATCGACATGGCCTCGCCGTCGGCCAGCCGGAGCCGGTGGATCCGCAGCACCCGGCCGCCGGGGCGGATGCCGAGCAGGGTGGCCAGCCGCTCGTCGGCGGAGACGTAGCCGATCTCCAGGATGCGGGTCTCGGGCCGCAGGCCGTGGTGGCGCATGTCCTCGGTGTAGCTGACCAGCTGGAGCTCCTGGGCGACCTTCGGCTTGGCGACGAAGGTGCCCTTGCCCTGGATGCGCTGGAGCCGGCCCTCGATGACCAGCTCGGCCAGGGCCTGCCGGACGGTGGTACGGGACGTCTCGTACTTCTCGGCCAGGGTGCGTTCAGGAGGAAGCGGGCTGCCGGGCGCGAGCGACTGGATCAGCTCCACCAGCAGCTCTTTGAGCTTGTAGTACTTGGGAATGCGAGGGGCCTGGACCGAGTGGTGCTTGCCGATCTCGCCGAGCGCGCCGCGCTCGTACCCACCCCCGTGCCGGGGCCCGCCCCTGACCTCCGTCACGGTCTCTCCTCACGTTCACCATCGGTTGTCCCCGATGTTAACTGTGAAGACTACGGCCGGTAGAGCGCGCGACCTCCGTCAGGGCCCGCCTGAGTGTTGTGAGGTCCGCCTCGCCGACCGTGGCGCGGGCGGTGAGCCGCAGGCAGGCACGGCCCTTGGGCACCGAGGGTGGCCGGAAGCAGCCGACCCGGACGCCGGCCTCCGCGCAGATCTCGGCCCCCCGGACCGCCGCTTCGGGTTCGCCCAATATCACCGGTACGACCGCGGCCGCCGGATGCTCGGTGGTCTCCAGGCCGATCTCGGCGGCGATCGCGGCCATCCGGCGGGCGCGGTCGCGCGCGCGGCCGGGCAGATCGAGTTCCTGCTCCAGAACGTCCAGTGCGGCCAGCGCGGCACCGACGGCCGGCGGGTTCAGCCCCGTGTCGAAGATGAACGAGCGTCCCGTGTCGACCAGTGTGTCGATCACTTCGGGCGCCCCGAGGACCGCGCCGCCCTGCGACCCCAGCGACTTGGACAGCGTCAGCGTCAGCACCACGTCCGGCTCCCCGGCCAGGCCCGCCGCGTACGCCGCGCCCTGCCCGCGCTCACCGACCACACCCAGCGCGTGCGCCTCGTCGATCACCAGCAGCGCCCCATGGGCCCGCACGACCCGGTGCAGCTCGGCCAGCGGCGCCAGGTCGCCGTCCACGGAGAACACCGAGTCGGTGACGACCACGGCGTGCTCCTCGTCCCGTTCGGCCAGCGCCCGCTCGACCGTACCCACGTCGCGATGCGGCACGATCACCACCCGCGACCGCGACAGCCGGCAGGCGTCCACGATCGAGGCATGGTTGACCTGGTCGGAGATCACCAGATCCGCCGGCCCGGCCAGCCCCGCCACCGCGCCCAGATTGGCCAGGAACCCGGAGGAGAACACCAGCCCGGCCGCGCTCCCGGTGAGCCCGGCCAGCCGCCGGTCCAGCTCGGCGTGCAACCCGGTGGTACCCGTCACCAGCCGTGACCCGGTCGACCCCGTTCCCCACTCCCGCGCCGCCGCCGCAGCGCCCTCGATCAGCCGAGGATCCCGCGACAGCCCGAGGTAGTCGTTGGAGGCCAGGTCGATGAGCCCGTCATGGTCGCCGGTACGAACCCGCAACCGGCGCCGAAGCCCCGCCCGCTCACGCCGCGCCGCAGCCGCCCGAAGCCGTTTGAGCGGATCCACAGGGGAGAGGGGGTCCCGTCCAAGACTCATCACCGAATCCTGCCAGGCCGTCCAACCCCCACGACCAGCAGCCCCCCAACGGCAGCAACCCCAGGAGACCCAAGGGGCGTAGCCCCTTAGAAAGGGGGACGAGGGGCGAAGCCCCAGCGGGGGGTGCGGAGGGCGGAGCCCCCTGCCAAGGTCCGGGTGCGTCCTGGAGCGAGCGCCAGCGAGCGCAAGGGCGCGCGCGGGCCGCCGGGGGGGCATAGGGGGAACTCCCCCATAATGAGCGAGTGCCCACGTTGACTGATCTGGTCCGCGATTACACCGACCTCACCGACGCCGACCTGGAGTGGTTGCACGCTCTGGTCTCGGACTGGCAGCTTCTGGCCGACCTGTCCTTCGCCGACCTGCTGCTGTGGGTGCCGCTGCGGTCGCCGGACGCGCTGCCCGCCGACGCGGGTCCGCGCCGCCGGGATCCGGGCGTTCCGGGGGCGGTGCACGGCTGGGTGGCGATCGCGCAGATGCGGCCGACGACGGGGCCGACGGCGTATCCGGAGGACCTGGTCGGCAAGATCGTCCGGACCGGGCGGCGCGGGCTGATCGATGTGGCGTGGCGGGAGCGGCGGATCGTCCGGGAGGGCGATCCGGAGTGGGGGAGCGGCATTCCGGTACGGGAGGAGTCGATCCCGGTACGGCGGGGCGTGAAGCTGCTGGGGATCATCCAGCGCAGTACGAACCTCAGTTCCGCCCGTACGCCGAGCCGGCTGGAGCTGACCTACCTGCAGAGTGCCAGCGACCTGGCGCAGATGATCTCCGAGGGCCGGTTCCCGATTCCGGGGGAGGAGCCCAACCTGGTCCGTTCGCCGCGGGTGGGGGACGGGCTGATCCGGCTGGACCGGGCGGGGCGGGTCGCCTATGCCAGCCCGAACGCGCAGTCCGCGTACCGGCGCCTGGGCTTCCCGGCGGACCTGGTCGGGGAGTCGCTGGGCGCGGTGACCAACCGGCTGTGCGATACCGGCGAGCCGCTGGAGGAGGCGCTGACCGCGGTGCTGAGCGGGCGGGCGCCGCGCGAGGTCGAGGTCGAGACGCGCGGTTCGGTGATGCAGCTGCGGACGATCCCGCTGGTGGTGGGCGGGACCCGGATCGGCGCGATCGTGCTGTGCCGGGACGTGACCGAGCTGCGGTGGCGGGACCGGGAGCTGATGACCAAGGACGCCACCATCCGGGAGATCCACCACCGGGTGAAGAACAACCTGCAGACGGTCGCGGCGCTGCTGCGGCTGCAGGCCAGGCGGCTGCAGATCCCGGAGGGGCGGGCCGCGCTGGACGAGGCGGTACGGCGGGTCGGCTCGATCGCGATCGTGCACGAGACCCTGTCGATGACCCCGGACGAGCTGATCGACTTCGATGACATCGCGGACCGCGTGATCATGATGGCGGGGGAGGTGTCGACCCCGGAGACGCGGGTGATCCCCAAGCGCACCGGGAGCTTCGGGGTGCTGCCCGCCGAGGTCGCGACGCCGCTGGCGATGGCGCTCACCGAACTGCTGCAGAACGCGCTGGAGCACGGCCTGTCCAACCGGTTCGGCACGCTGGAGGTGGTGGCGCACCGGTACGAGCAGGACGCGGAGCGGCTGACGGTGGTCGTGTCCGATGACGGGGTGGGACTGCCGGCGGACTTCGATGTCGAGAGCACCGAGAGTCTGGGGCTGCAGATCGTCCGGACGCTGATCGTCGGCGAGCTGGGCGGGCGGCTGGACTTCCGGCGGCGGCCGTCCGGGGGGACCGAGGTCGTGGTGGACGTTCCGATCGTTCAGGAACGGTCCGGCCCGCCGCGCCCATGATCAAGGGACACGACGGGCGGCGCGATGTCGCCGGTGTCGCGAGAAGTGTCGCCCGGGGCGCGGATGCTTTCCGACCTGGGTTCGGAAGCGGCGCCGTACCGATGGGGCTCCTGCGTCTTCGAAGGAGGGCCGTACGGGTCGTGGAGCCGGTGCGGGTCGGGGCTCGGAGGGTGGAGGGTCAGATGGTGGGGTTCAGGTTCGCGCGGGCCCGGGCGCGCGCGGTGCGGCGCTTGAGCGCGCGGCGCTCGTCCTCCCCCATGCCGCCCCAGACGCCGGAGTCCTGGCCGGACTCCAGGGCCCAGACCAGGCAGGCGTCGGTGACGTCGCATCGGCGGCATACCTGCTTGGCCTCTTCGATCTGCACGATCGCGGGCCCGGTGTTGCCGATCGGGAAGAACAGCTCGGGATCCACGTCACGGCAGGCTGCGCGGTGGCGCCAGTCCATGCGGTCCACTCCTTCGTCAGGTGGAGGAAGACGACTCCACTTGTGAACGGGTTCACATGTCACGACCGCCCGAAGCCATTGGGTGGGGGCTGCGGAACAGAGGTGGTGCGGCGCTGTGATCAGGAGGCTGACTACGGGGCTTCCTGTCGGCGGACGCACTTTGAGCGTGTCAGGGGGCCGCGACCAGACGCAAGACCTTGGAGAACGGTTTCTCAAAGTATGGATGTCGCATGTGTCACATCAGTGGGTCCGCGGTGTTGCTTTCCCGTTAAACAACGTCCGGATCGGACTCATATGACGATCCGTATCGCCTTCGGCACCGATCGGAACGTGATGGTCTCCTGTTCGCCCAGGTACTCGCCGTCCAGCTGGAAGGCCACCGGACGGTCCGCCCGCAACGTGATCTCCGCCGCATCGTGCAGGTTGAGGACCTGCCGGCCGCGTACCGGCCATGACCGCGCGGTCAGCATTCCGGCCAGCGCCCCCAGCACCGGCGCCACGTCCATCGACCGCATGCCGAACACGTCCAGCCCCCGGCTGAACTGCGCGCGCGGGCTCGGATTCACCGGATAGGGACCGAGGAATGACCACGGCGAGGTATTGCTGACGAACGCGAGAAAGAGTCCCGATATCGAGGCGCGGCCCGGCACTTCCACGGTCAGCGACGGATGCCGCCGATCCGTACCGGCGAAGAATTGCCGGAAGGCCGCCCTTACGTACAGTGAGGGATCGGCCCGCATGCCGACCAGCCGCCGCCGCCGTTCGACCTCCCGGACGACCTCCGCGTCCAGCCCGACGCCGGCACAGAACGTGAAGTACCGCTCGGCCTCGCCCGGATGACATGCCGTACCGAGCCCGACCGTACGGTGCCGGCCCGCCCGCAGCGCGTCCAGGACGTCCCGGGTCGCGCCGATCGGGTCGTTGGGCAGCCCGATCGCCCGCGCGAACACGTTCGCGCTGCCACAGGGCAGCACGGCCAGCGCGGGCAGGTCCGGGGACGGCCCCTTCGCCAGCAGGCCGTTGACGGTCTCGTTCACCGTGCCGTCGCCGCCCACCGCCACCACGACGTCGTAGCGTTCCACGGCGGCGCGGCGCGCCAGCTCGGTGGCATGGCCGCGGTGGCCGGTCTCGGCGAGATCGACGTCGAGATCGCCGGAGACGGCCCGCATCATCAGATCGCGGGCCCGCCGGGACGTCGAGGTCGCCTTGGGATTGGCGATGAGCATGGCGCGCACGGCGTCAGCGTATCCATCGCGCCCGGTACGGGGAGCACGGCAGGGGCGAGTAGGGTTTCGGGTTGTGACGAAGCGCCCCATGACCGTGAACGCCGCCGCCGCACTCGAAGCCGCCGAGGGTGCCGCCGCGCTCGGGCTCGGGCTCTTCGTCGGCATCGAGACGATCATCGGCAGGGCGGTCGATCCGGCCAGCGCGATCGGGGTCACCGTGCTGGCTCTGGCCGGCGGCGCCGGAATGCTGGCCTGCGCCCGCGGGCTGCTGCGCGCCGAGTCCTGGAGCAGGGCGCCGACGGTGCTCACTCAGCTGTTCGCGCTGCCGGTCACCTGGTCACTGTGGCAGAGCGAGCAGGCGCTGGTCGCGATCCCGCTCGGCCTGGCCGCCGTGCTCACGCTGCTGCTGGTGCTCAGCCCGCCGAGCACCGGCTGGCTGGTCGAGACGATCGGGGACGACGACGACCCGGAGCCCGAAGTGGACCCGGCGCAAGAAGTGGACGCGGCGAAGGACGACGTGCCGAAGGACAAGCCCGGCAAGCCTCGCCAGGACGGGGCCGGCAAGCGGCCCACGTAACGCGAGAAGCCGCCCACCGGCCCGGGCGCCAGGCACCACCGCGCCCTCCGCCTCACTCGTGTTACCGGCTCGGCTCACTCGTCGGCGGTCAGGCCCTCTCGGAGCTGGGCCAGCGTGCGGGCCAGCAGCCGGGAGACGTGCATCTGCGAGATCCCCAGCTCGGCGGCGATCTGCGACTGCGTCATGTTGCCGAAGAACCGCAGCAGCAGGATCTTCTTCTCGCGGGCGGGCAGCTTCTCCAGCAGCGGCTTGAGGGACTCGCGGTACTCCACGCCCTCCAGCGACTCGTCCACCATGCCGAGCGAGTCGGCCACCGCGGGCGCGTCCTCGTCGCCGGAGTCGGGGGCGTCCAGCGAGACCGTGGAGTAGGCGTTGGCCGACTCCAGTCCCTCCAGGACCTCCTCCTCGGTCATCTGCAGGTGCGCGGCCAGCTCGCTGACCGTCGGCGCCCGCCCCTCGCGCTGCGCGAGGTCGCTGATCGCCTTGGTCAGGGAGAGCTTGAGCTCCTGCAACCGGCGCGGGACGCGTACGGCCCAGCCCTTGTCGCGGAAGTGCCGCTTGATCTCGCCGACGATCGTCGGGGTGGCATAGGTGGAGAACTCCACCCCGCGGCCGAGGTCGAACCGGTCGATCGACTTGATCAGGCCGATGGTGGCGACCTGGATCAGGTCGTCCAGCCACTCGCCACGGTTGCGGAACCGGCGGGCGAGGTACTCCACCAGCGGCAGATGCAGCTCGACCAGCTGGTCGCGGATGCGCTGCCGCTCCGGGTCGCCCTCGGGCAGTTCGGCGAGGCGCACGAACAGGGCTCGGGCACGTGCACGGTCCGGCACGGCACCCTCGGTACGCTCGCTTGCGGCTTCGTTGGCCACGGTCGTCTTCTCTGTCACGGGGCCCCCGCCGTACCGCGGCGCTTCTGCAGCGTCACGGTGACCCGGTCGTCGACGCCCGCCTGGGCGTCGACCTCGCCGGCCAGTGAGGACAGCACCGTCCAGGCGAAGGTGTCGCGGCTGGGCTCGGCGCCGTCCACGGTGAGGACCGACACCGCTATCCGCATCGCCTCTCCCGTCAGTTCGAACTCGCAGGTCAGGTCGGTCCCGGGAACCGCCTGCGCCAGCAGCATCGCGCAGGCCTCGTCGACCGCGATCCGCAGATCCTCGATCTCGTCCAGCGTGAAGTCGAGGCGGGCGGCGAGCCCCGCGGTCGCGGTTCTCAGAACCGATAGATACGCGCCGGCGGCGGGCAGTTTCACCGTCACCACATCGCGCACGGACAACTTCGTACCGGCCGGCATGGCCGCGGTCTCCTCGGTCACGTCACTCCCTTGCAGGATGGTCCCCGCTCCTTCGAAACTACCGCCTGCGCGGCCCTTCGGGAGACTTCGGCGCGCGCGGCTTTGGCGCCAATGTCCCCCGGAGCCGATTCATTGCCGGGCAAACGCGGCACCGGCGAGAAATAGATCACCCGCGCGCCAGCCGGGTGAGCGCGTCACCGGTGAGCCGGTACGTGGTCCACTCCTCCTGGGGCCGGGCACCGAGCGCCTCGTAGAAGTCGATGGACGGGGTGTTCCAGTTGAGCACGGCCCACTCCACACGCCCGTACCCGCGCTCGTCGGCGATCCTGGCCAGCTCCGTCAGCAGGGCCTTGCCGTGCCCGTGCCCGCGTACGGCCGGGTCCACGTACAGGTCCTCCAGATAGATCCCGTGCCGGCCGAGCCAGGTGGAGAACGTCAGGAACCACAGCGCGAAGCCCACGACCTCGCCCTCGTGCTCGGCCACGGTCGCGAACGCCTTGGGGTCGTCCCCGAACAGGCTCGCGCGCAGGTCCTCCTCGGTGGCCTTCACCTCGTGCAGCGCGCGCTCGTACTCCGCCAGATCGCGGACCAGCCGCAGGATCGTGGGTACGTCGTCAGGAGTGGCGGGGCGAATCATGCCAGCCAGGCTATCCGCGCTGGTGACCCTGGAAATACATCGTCCCCGCGCGAGTGGGGGGACCGATCGCACCTGCTGACCCGCGCAGGCGGGCGTCGAACGAGACCGGGCCCGCACGTGAGGCGTGCGGGCCCGTTGCTCTGCTCATTCAGCGCATGCTCAGCCCTGCTTGGTCTCCCAGAAGATCTTGTCGATCTCCGCGATCTTGCCCAGCAGGTCCTCGGCGACGGACACGTCCATGCTGGACTTGGTGCCGCCGCCGCCCCCGGCCAGCTTGGTGGCCTGGTTGAACAGGTCGTGCAGCTGCGGGTACTTCTCGAAGTGCGGCGGCTTGAAGTAGTCGGTCCACAGCACCCAGAGGTGCTCCTTGACCAGTTCCGAGCGCTGCTCCTTGATGTTGATGGCACGCGCGCGGAAGACCGGGTCCTCGTTGCCGGCGTACTTCTCGCAGATCGCCTTGACGGACTCGGCTTCGATACGGGCCTGCGCCGGGTCGTAGACACCGCACGGCAGGTCGCAGTGCGCGGAGACCGTGGTCTTCGGGCGCAGAAGGTTGACGAGCACCTGCGTTCCCTTCCCTCGTTTCGGATCATGCTCAGGGCACTGACATTACCCTTGTGGCCTTGGCCCCGTACGGCCAGGGCACTCGGTATTTCGGCCTAGGTCCGGCCGCTGCTGTGAGGTGTTTCACCGATCGAGGGCGAGGTATGCGCGCGTGCGGTTCCCGGTACGGGCGATGGCGGTCGCGGGGGAGTCGATGCTGCCCGCGCTGCGGCCCGGAGACCTGCTGCTGGTACGGATCGGCGCCCGGGTGCGCGCCGGTGATCTGGTGGTCGCCCTGCACCCGGAACGGCCCGGGCTGCTCACCGTCAAGCGGGCCGGGCATCGCGCCGAGGACGGGTGGTGGCTGGAGAGCGACAACCAGCGTGCGCCGGGCCGGCAGGACAGCTGGGACTTCGGCGCGGTCCCGGACCGGCTCGTGGTGGGGCGCGCGATGGCGCGCTACTGGCCGCCGTCGCGGTTGGCGGTCTTCCCGGCGGGACGGTCTGCGCCGTCCTGAGCGCCGTTCTGACCGCTGTTCTGGCCGTTCGGGCGGCCGTTGTGCCGGTGCAGCAGCGGCTCGGTCACCCGGGCCTGCGGGGGACGGTCGGCGGCGGCGACGCCGTGCCGACCGGCCGCGCAGCGGTCGGAGCAGTAGCGGCGCGAGCGGCCGGTGGTCGTGTCGAAGAAGACCCGGCCGCAGCCGTCGGCGGCGCAGAGGCCGAGCCGGTCGACGCCCTGCTCGCCGATCCTGACGGCCAGCCCCATCGCGGCGCGCGCGGCGTACCGGTCGGGGATCGAGCCGCCCTCGTTGAGGTGCACGTGCCAGTCCCGGTCGTCGTGCCGGGACAGCTGCGGATGGACCGGATGCTGGATCAGCAGCGTGTTGAGGCGGTCGACGGCCTCGTCGCCGTCGCCCGCGCCGGCCGCGGCGAAGATCGCGCGGAACTGGTCGCGCAGGCTCCGCATGGTGTCGAGGTCGCGGTGACCGATACGGCCGCCCAGATGCGGGCGATCCGCGAGCAGCGTGTCCAGTCCCTGGAGATCCCGCAGGGCGTCCCCGCCGCGGTCCCGGGTGTTCACGAGCTCGATCGCCAGGTCGGCATAAGAGGCGAGATCCACGTGCGCTCCTGATGGAGTCGACCCTGATCGGACGTACGGTCATTCCCCCGCCCCGAGTATTACACCCTGTACGTCGAATCGGTCAGGCGCGAGTTGGGCGCGAGAGGAAACATCGTCCGGCCGGGACCGGGCCAATGCGCCAGAATCCACGTGGAAACGTCAGGTGGCCGCAGGTTTCGCGGTCCTGCCGCGGCGGGCCGGGGCCCGCTCATGATGACGGCCCGTGTCCCCTCGAACGAGGGGACACGGGCCGAAATCCCTGAATCGGCTCCGGATCAGATCCGGTTGACGCCCTCGACGCGGGCCTGCTCGGCCACCGCCGCGGTGACGGCGGGGGCGACCCGCTCGTCGAACGGGCCGGGGATCACGTAGTCGGCCGACAGGTCGTCGCCGACGATGGCGGCCAGCGCGTCGGCCGCCGCCAGCTTCATGCCCTCGGTGATCGTGTGCGCCCGGACCTGCAGCGCGCCCTTGAAGATGCCCGGGAAGGCGAGCACGTTGTTGATCTGGTTGGGGTAGTCGCTGCGGCCGGTCGCGACCACGCGCGCGTGCCGCCGCGCCACGTCCGGCTGCACCTCGGGGGTGGGGTTCGACAGCGCGAAGACGATCGCGTCGTCGGCCATGGTGGCGATGCAGGACTCCTGGACGGTGCTGCCCGACAGGCCGATGAACACGTCGGCGCCGCGCAGCGCCTCCTCGGTCGAGCCCTTGAGCCCGGCCTTGTTGGTGTCGGCGGCCAGCGCCTCCTTGATCGGGTTGAGCCCGTCCCGGCCCTGGTAGATCAGGCCCTTGCTGTCGGACACCGCGATGTCGCCGATGCCGGCGTTCAGCAGCATCCGGGTCACGGCCACGCCGGACGCGCCGGCGCCGGCCACCACCGCGCGCAGGTCCGACAGCGGGCGGCCGGTCAGCCGGGCGGCGTTCTTGAGCGCCGCCAGCGCGACGATCGCGGTGCCGTGCTGGTCGTCGTGGAAGACCGGGATGTCCAGGGCGGCGCGCAGCCGGTCCTCGATCTCGAAGCAGCGCGGGGCGCTGATGTCCTCGAGGTTGATGCCGCCGAAGCTCGGCGCCAGCCGGATCACGGTCTCGACGATCTCGTCGACCCCGGTGCAGGCGAGCGCGATCGGCACCGAGTCGACGCCGGCGAACTCCTTGAACAGCAGGGACTTGCCCTCCATCACGGGCATGGAGGCGGCCGGGCCGATGTCGCCCAGGCCGAGCACGGCGGTTCCGTCGGTGACGACGGCGACGACCTTGGAGGTCCAGGTGTACTCGTACGCCAGCTCCGGGCGCTCGGCGATCGCCATGCAGACGCGCGCCACGCCGGGGGTGTAGGCCAGGGACAGGTCGTCCGCATTGCGCACCGGGATGGTCGAACGGACCTCCAGCTTGCCGCCGCGGTGCAGCGGGAACGCCGGGTCGTCGTCGTAAGAATGCGGTTCGGTGGAATTGGGCTCAGCAGCCACAGCGACCCCTGTCAGTGAAATGTGGGATTTCGGGCGATGCCGCCGCGGTGGTGTGGCGTGGTGGCCGGTCACCTGGAGGACATCTCGCGACGTACGGGGGTCACCCGTTGTCCGATTGTGCCACAGCCCGCGCCGCCGCCCAGGGGCCGGGAGGGGTGGTGGCCATCACGTTCGTGACACAGGGTAAGGACGTCAGGGCAGGGCGTGAGAGGATCTTGATCGGTGTGCGCGCCGCCCGAATAGCCTTGTTGTGCGATTGTTTCGGAGCCTTTATCCAGATCACGCCTGGTGTACGCGACACTGTGCAACACCGTTCGGATCCAACGCGATCCACCGATACAACTTGGAGGGGGACCTGTGATCACTGGTTCTCTGCGCCGACGCGCCATCACGGCGAGTGCGCTTGTGCTGACGGGCGCCCTCGCCCTGTCGGCGTGTGGTGAGAAGAAGGACGACCCCGGTGCGGGCGAGAAGATCACCCCGACCGGTGGCGCCGACGCCCGGCTGGCGGGCATGGTGCCGGCCGCGATCAAGGCTGACGGCAAGATCCTTGTCGGCGTGGACTCCACTTACCCGCCGAACGAGTTCCTCGACCCCGACGGCAAGACCGTCGTCGGCTGGGACCGCGAACTGTTCGACGCGGTGGCGACCAAGCTCGGCCTCAAGGGTGAGTGGGTCACCTCCAAGTTCGACGACATCATCCCGGGCGTGCAGTCCGGCAAGTACGAGGCGGGCGTGTCCTCGTTCACCATCAACCCTGAGCGCAAGCAGCAGGTCTCGATGGTGAGCTACTTCAACGCCGGTACCCAGTGGACCACCAAGAAGGGCAACCCGGCCGGGATCCAGCCGGACAACGCCTGCGGCAAGAAGGTGGCCGTGCAGAAGGGCACCGTCCAGGTCGGGGACGTGGAGAAGAAGTCCGACGCCTGCGAGAAGGCCGGCAAGCCGAAGATCCAGATCGACCAGTACCAGGGGCAGGACCAGGCCACGGCGGCGATCGTGTCCGGCAAGGACGACGCCGGCCTGGCCGACTCGCCGATCACCGCGTACGCGGTCAAGCAGACCAACGGCCAGCTCGAGCTGCTGGGCGAGATCTACGAGGCCGCGCCGTACGGGTTCCTCGTCAAGAAGGAGGAGGCCCAGTTCGCCCAGGCCGTCTCCGAGGCCACCAAGGCGCTGATGGCCGACGGCACGTACAAGAAGATCCTGGAGAAGTGGAACGTCCAGGCGGGCGCCATCAACGACTCGGCAGTGAACCCCTGATCCCATGACGCATTCAACCGAGGACTCCTCGGCGGCACGGGCACGGCCGGAGACCATCACGGCCGTGCCCGTCCGGCACCCGGGGCGCTGGGTCACGGTGGGGGTCATCGCGGTGCTGACCGCGATGTTCGTCCACATGCTGGTGACGAACGAGAAGTTCCAGTGGTCGTTCATCATCGACAACGCGTTCCGGCCCAACATCATCCGTGGCGTCTACACGACCATCGCGCTGACCGTACTGGCCATGATCATCGGCGTGCTGATGGGCGTCGGGCTGGCGATCATGCGGCTGTCGCCCAATCCGGTGCTCAGCGGGGTGGCCTGGCTCTATACCTGGTTCTTCCGCGCCGTGCCCCGGCTGGTGCTGGCGATCCTGTTCGGCAACATGGGCATCCTGTACGCCCAGTACGACATCGGCGGCGTGCCGTTCGCGGCGCAGTTCAGCGACCTGCTGGGCGTCGACATCACCGGCACGCTGTTCAGCCTGGACGCGCGGACGCTGCTCACCGGCTTCATGGCCGGCCTGCTGGCGCTGGCGCTGTCGGAGGCCGCGTACATGGCCGAGATCGTCCGGGCCGGGATCCTGTCGGTCGACCCGGGCCAGAGCGAGGCCGCGTCGGCGCTGGGGATGTCCCGCTTCCAGACGCTGCGCCGGATCGTGCTGCCGCAGGCGATGCGGGTGATCATCCCGCCGACCGGCAACGAGACGATCGCGATGCTGAAGGACACCTCGCTGGTGGCCTTCGTGCCGGTCAGCAACGAGCTGTTCTTCCAGCTCCAGGCGGTCGGCAACCGGACGTTCCAGGTGTTCCCGATGCTGGTGGCCGCGTGCATCTGGTACCTCATCCTGACCAGCTTCCTGCTGGTGGGGCAGTACTACATCGAGCGCCACTTCTCGCGCGGCTCGGCCGGCGGCCGGCCGCGGCGGCAGCGGCGGGGACCGGATCCCGATCCGGTACCGGTGGGCGCCGGCATCGACCTGAAGAAGGGGGAGGGGCCGTGAAGGAACCGTCCATGGACGACACCGACGCCATCGAGATCACCGACGACTTCATGGTCCGGGCCGAGCGGGTGCACAAGAGCTTCGGCCGGCTGGAGGTGCTCAAGGGCATCGACCTGGAGGTACGGCCCGGCGAGGTGATGTGCGTCATCGGCCCGTCCGGCTCCGGCAAGTCGACGTTCCTGCGCTGCATCAACCATCTGGAGAAGGTCGACGCGGGGCGGCTGTGGGTGGCCGGCCATCTGGTCGGCTACCGGCAGAAGGGCGACAAGCTCTACGAGCTGCGGGACCGCGAGGTGGCGGCGCAGCGCCGGGAGATCGGCATGGTCTTCCAGCGGTTCAACCTGTTCCCGCACATGACGGCGCTGGAGAACGTCATGGAGGCGCCGTGCCGGGTGAAGCGCGAGCCCAAGGCGCAGGTCCGCGAGCGGGCGATGCAGATGATGGAACGGGTCGGGCTGGCCGACAAGGTGCACAGCTATCCCGTCCAGCTGTCGGGCGGCCAGCAGCAGCGGGTGGCGATCGCCCGCGCGCTGGCGATGCAGCCCAAGCTGATGCTGTTCGACGAGCCCACCTCCGCGCTGGACCCCGAGCTGGTCGGCGAGGTCCTGGAGGTCATGAAGCAGCTGGCGCTGGACGGCATGACGATGGTCGTCGTCACACACGAGATCGGCTTCGCGCGCGAGGTCGGCGACTCGCTGGTCTTCATGGACGACGGCGCGATCGTCGAGCAGGGGACGCCGCGCGACGTGCTGAGCAACCCGCAGCATCCCCGTACGCAGGACTTCCTCTCCAAGGTCCTGTGACGGACCAGGTCCTGCGGCCCGTGTTCCATAGGCCCGTGTTCATGGGCCCGTGTTCATGGGCCGGTGTTCCGCAGGCCCGTGTCCCGCAGGCCCTCGTTCTGCGCCGCCCCTACGTGAGCGTGCTCACGTGGCGCGGAATAGGGTGCGGACATGTTCGCAGTCACGGCTACGCAATTCGACGCAGACAATCCGCTCAACGGCCTGACGCTCGGAGAACGGCCCGAGCCCGAGGCCCCCGCCGGGTGGACCACCGTCAGGGTGAAGGCGACCGCGCTCAACCACCATGACCTGTGGTCGCTGAAGGGCGTGGGCCTGCGCGCGGACCGGCTCCCGATCATCCTGGGCTGCGACGCGGCCGGAGTGGACGAGGACGGCAACGAGGTCATCGTCCACTCGGTGATCGGCGACCCGGACCGGGGCGGCGGCGACGAGACGCTCGACCCCAAGCGCTCGCTGCTGTCGGAGTCCCACGACGGCACGTTCGCCGAGCGGGTCGCGGTGCCGCGCCGCAACCTCGTACCGAAGCCGGCCGAGCTGTCGTTCGCCGAGGCCGCCTGCCTGCCGACCGCCTGGCTCACCGCGTACCGGATGCTCTTCGACAAGGCGGGCCTGCAGCCGGGCTCGACCGTCCTGGTGCAGGGCGCGGGCGGCGGCGTCGCCACCGCGCTGATCGCGCTGGGCTCGGCCGCCGGCTACCGGGTCTGGGCGACCAGCCGCAGCGAGGGCAAGCGCGAGCGGGCGCTGGAGCTGGGCGCGGACGCGGCGTTCGAGACCGGCGCGCGGCTGCCGGACCGGGTCGACGCGGTGATGGAGACGGTCGGCGAGGCGACCTGGTCGCACTCGCTGAAGTCGCTGCGCCCCGGCGGCCGGATCGTGGTCTCCGGCGCCACCAGCGGCCAGGTGCCGCCGGCCGAGCTGAACCGGGTCTTCTTCCTGCAGCTGTCGGTGGTCGGTTCCACGATGGGCACCCGCGACCAGCTGGAACGGCTCGCCCGCTTCCTGGTCAAGAGCGGTGTCCGGCCGCGGATCGACCGCGAGTTGCCGCTGGCCGAGGCCGCCAAGGGCTTCGCCGCGATGAACGAGGGCGACCTCTTCGGAAAGATCGTCTTCACCCCGTAGCCCGGGCCGGCCCGGGTCAGCCGGTGGCGCGGTCCCGGATCCGTTCCCGGGTCTCGTCCAGGATGGCCTGGACGGCGGCCAGGTCGTCGTCGTCCAGGCGGGTGCCCTCGGCTCCGGTACGGACGTCGTCGACGAAGGAGTGCAGCAGCCGCTCCAGCTTGAGCCGGGCGAGGTCCTCCCGGGAGCCGGTCGCGGTCTTCCAGGCGTCCTCCCAGGTCCCGCGCCACTCTTCCTTCCAGGCCTGGGTCTGCTCGCGCCAGTGGTCGCGCTGCCGGCGCCACTCGTCCTTCTGCCGGTCGGTGGTGTCCTTCCAGGCGTCCTTGGACGCCGTACGGGACTGGTCGCGCATCGTACGGGCGGCCTGGGTGAGCTCCTCGCGCAGCGTCCGCACGGTCTGCCGGACGTCCTGCTGGACCTCGCGCGCGAACTCCTGGGCCGAGGCGGAGATCTCGTCCTCCAGGTCGGCCAGCTCGTCCATCCGGCGTTCTAGTTCCTCCCGGCCCTTGTCGGTGAGGGAGTAGACCTTCTTGCCCTTGACGACCTCGTGGCTGACCAGGCCCTCGGCCTCCAGCCGCGCCAGCCGGGGGTAGATCGTGCCGGGGGAGGGCGAGTAGACCCCGAGGAAGCGGTCCTGCAGCAGCCGGATGACCTCGTAGCCGTGCCGCGGGCTCTCCTCCAGCAGCTTGAGCAGGTACAGCCGCAGGCGGCCGTGGCCGAAGACGGGGCTCAACTCACTTCTCCATTCGGGGTGTGGTGATCTCGGAGGGGTCGCCCCGGCCGAGCAGCGCGACGCTTCCGGACACCGTGTTGACCGACAGCCGGCCGGAGCCGTCGCCCAGCGAGCCGGTCACGCTCTTGGTCACGGCCCGCTCCGCGCGGCCCAGCTCCTCGAACGACGTCTCGATCCGGCCGGCCGCCGAGTGCAGCGAGACCTCGGCGCCGACCGACTCCGGGATCCGCAGCGCGACCTCCCCGGAGACCGTGTTGACGTCGATCCGGCCCTTGGCCGCCAGGTCCACGTCGGCCGCGATCCTGCCGCTGACCGTACGGGCCCCCAGCGTCTCCACGGCCCCGCCCGCCAGGGCCAGATCGCCGGACACCGACGTGAACGAGACCTTGCCGTCCAGTCCCTGCGCCTCGATCGCCCCCGACACCGTGTTGGCGTCGATGTCTCCGGTGACCCCGTCCAGCGTCACGTCCCCGGCCGCGCTGCGGATCGAGGTCCGCGCGGTCATCCCGGTCACCACCGCGTCGGCCGAGACCAGGTTCAGCGTGACCGGGCAGTCGCGCGGCACCGTCACGGTGATCGCGGCCCGGCACTTGTGGGTACGCAGCCAGCTCAGCATGCCCTCCCACAGCGACTCGTGGGTGATCGTGAGCATCCCGGCCTCATGCCCGATCACCAGCGGCGGCCCCTCGACCTCCCCGATCAGCACCGACGGCCGCTCGTCGGAGGCCAGCACCGAGATGCTCCCGGCGATCAGGGTGGCCTTGAACGCGACCACGCCGTCGAAGTCGAGGGTCGCGGGTTCGTCGATCGTCCAGCGCGACATCGTGCCCTGCCTTTCCGAGCGCCTGAGTCACTGAGCCCCGATACACACGATATGTCGCGTTATCGGAAAGTCAAGATGTATCGCGTCCCGGCCGGGCGGTCCGGCCGTCGCCGGGACGCTTCAGTCGTCCTCGTCCTCATCGTCCAGCCGGGCCAGCCAGGTCGCCAGCCGTTCGACCGGAACCTCGAACTCGGGGTTCAGATCCACGAACTCGCGCAGCCGCTCGGCCAGCCAGCCCAGGCTGACGTCCTCGCGGCCGCGCCGGTCCGCCAGCTCCTCGACCCCTCGGTCGGTGAAGTACATGTCCGCCGCTTCCCTCTGCCTCGCGATAAGCCGAGGGCCCCGGCGCGCCGTGGCGCCGGAGCCCTCGGGCCGTTCTCCGTCCTACTTCCGCTCGCCGAACAGGCGGGCCATCAGGGCCTCCTGCTCCGCCTGGTGGAGCTTGCCGGAACCCACGGCCGGGGACGACGACGCCGGACGCGAGACGCGCTTCATGTCCAGGCCCTCGATGTGGTGCGAGAGCTTGAGCGCCATGAACGGCCAGGCGCCCATGTTGGCGGGCTCGTCCTGGACCCACACGACCTCGGCGCCGGCCGGGTACCTGGCCAGCTCCGCCTTGATCTCGTCGACCGGCGGCGGGTAGAGCCGCTCCACCCGGACCACGGCGGTGTCGGTGACCCCGGCGGCCTTACGGGCGTTGACCACGTCGTAGTAGATCTTGCCGGTGGTCAGCAGCACCCGGCGCACGCCGGCCGGCTCGATCGCCGGGTCGGCGTCCGGGATCACCGGCTTGAACGCGCCGCCGGTGAACTCCTCGACCGCGGACGTGGCCGCCTTGAGCCGCAGCAGCGACTTGGGCGTGAACACGATGAGCGGCTTGCCCCGGCCCGACAGCACCTGCCAGCGCAGCAGGTGGAAGTAGTTGGCCGGGGTGGTCGGGTAGACCACCGTCATGTTGTCCTGCGCGCACATCTGCAGGAAGCGCTCGATGCGGGCGGAGGAGTGGTCGGGACCCTGGCCCTCGTAGCCGTGCGGCAGCAGCAGCACGACGCTGGAGTGCTGGCCCCACTTCTGCTCGCCGGAGGAGATGTACTCGTCCACGATCGACTGGGCGCCGTTGGCGAAGTCGCCGAACTGGGCCTCCCAGGCCACCAGCGCGTCCGGGCGGGTCATGGAGTAGCCGTACTCGAAGCCCATCGCGGCGTACTCGCTGAGCAGCGAGTCGTGCGCGTAGAACTTCGACACGCCCTGCCCGAACTGCTTGAGCGGGGTGTACTCCTCGCCGGTCTTGCGGTCGACCAGCACCGCGTGCCGCTGGCCGAACGTGCCGCGCCGGGTGTCCTGGCCGACCAGCCGCACCGGGCGGCCGTCGATCAGCAGCGAGCCCAGCGCCAGCAGCTCGCCGGTGGCCCAGTCGATCGCGTCGTCCTCGACCGACTGCACCCGGCGCTGCAGGATCGGCTGCAGCCGCGGATGGACGTTGAAGCCCTCCGGCAGGCTCAGCTGCGACTCGATGATCCGCTTGACCGTCTCGCCGGTGATCGCCGACCCGGCCGAGCCGTGGTCGATCGGGATCCGCTCCTCGACGTCGGGCTTGACCACCGAGCCGGGCTCCTGCGGCTTCTTGACCGCCTCGCGGGTCTCGGTGAACGCCCGCTCCAGCTGCAGCTGGTAGTCGCGCAGCGACGCCTCGGCCTCCTCGACCGTGATGTCGCCGCGGCCGATCAGCGCCTCGGTGTAGAGCTTGCGCACCGAGCGCTTGGCGTCGATCAGGTCGTACATCAGCGGCTGGGTGAACGAGGGGTTCTCGCCCTCGTTGTGGCCCCGCCGCCGGTAGCAGACCATGTCGATGACGACGTCCTTCTTGAACGTCTGGCGGTACTCGAAGGCCAGCCGGGCGACCCGGGCGCAGGCCTCGGGGTCGTCGCCGTTGACGTGGAAGATCGGCGCCTGGATCATCCGGGCCACGTCGGTGGAGTAGACGCTGGAGCGCGAGTACTCCGGCGCGGTGGTGAACCCGACCTGGTTGTTGATCACCACGTGCACGGTGCCGCCGGTGCGGTAGCCGCGCAGCTGGGACAGGTTGAGGGTCTCGGCGACCACGCCCTGCCCGGCGAACGCGGCGTCGCCGTGCAGCAGCACCGGCAGCACGCTGAAGCCGGCCTCGCCGACGTCCAGCAGGTCCTGCTTGGCGCGGACGACGCCCTCCAGCACCGGGTCGACCGTCTCCAGGTGGGACGGGTTGGCGACCAGCTCGGTGTGGATCCGGGAGCCGTCGGCGGCCACGAAGTCGCCCTCGGCGCCCAGGTGGTACTTGACGTCACCGGAGCCCTGCGCGCTGCGCGGGTCGAGGTTGCCCTCGAACTCGCCGAAGATCTGCGCGTACGACTTGCCGACGATGTTGGCCAGCACGTTCAGCCGGCCGCGGTGCGCCATCCCGATGACGACCTCGTCCAAGTGCGCGGTGGCGGCCGCGGAGATCACCGAGTCGAGCAGCGGGATGACCGACTCGCCGCCCTCCAGCGAGAACCGCTTCTGCCCCACGAACTTGGTCTGCAGGAACGTCTCGAACGCCTCGGCGCTGTTGAGCCGCCGCAGCACGTGCAGCTGCTCCTCGCGCGAGGGCTTGTCGTGCGGGACCTCGACGCGCTCCTGGATCCAGGCGCGCTCCTCGGGGTCCTGCATGTGCATGTACTCGATGCCGACCGTACGGCAGTACGCCATCCGCAGCACACCGAGGATCTCGCGCAGCTTCATCGTCGGCCGGCCGCCGAACCCGCCGGTGGCGAACTCGCGCTCCAGGTCCCACAGGGTGAGGCCGTGCTGCAGGATGTCCAGGTCGGGGTGGCGGCGCTGCTTGTACTCCAGCGGGTCGGTGTCGGCCATCAGGTGGCCGCGGACCCGGTAGGCGTGGATCAGCTCGTGGACCCGCGCGACCTTGGCGACGTCCTCTTCGTGGGTGGCGGAGATGTCCTTCACCCAGCGGACCGGCTCGTACGGGATCCGCAGCGCCTCGAAGATCTCGTCGTAGAAGCCGTCCTCGCCCAGCAGCAGCTGGTTGATCCGGCGCAGGAAGTCGCCCGACTGGGCGCCCTGGATGATCCGGTGGTCGTAGGTCGAGGTCAGCGTCATGACCTTGCTGATCCCCATCCGCGACAGCGTCTCCGCGGAGGCGCCGGCGAACTCGGCGGGGTACTCCATCGCGCCGACGCCGATGATGGTGCCCTGGCCGGGCATCAGCCGCGGCACCGAGTGCACGGTGCCGATCGTGCCGGGGTTGGTCAAACTGATCGTGGCGCCGAGGTGGTCCTCAAGGGTCAGCTTGTTATTGCGCGCCTTGCGGACGATCTCCTCGTAGGCCGCCCAGAACTGGCGGAAGTCGAGGGAGTCGGCCGCCTTGATGCTCGGCACCACCAGCTGCCGCTGGCCGTCGGGCTTCTGCAGGTCGATCGCCAGGCCGAAGTTGACGTGCTCGGGCCTGACCAGCACCGGCTTGCCGTCGACCTCGGTGAACGAGGAGTTCATCTCCGGCATCGACGCCAGCGCCCGGACGATCGCGTAGCCGATCAGGTGCGTGAACGACACCTTCCCGCCGCGCCCGCGCTTGAGATGGTTGTTGATGACGATGCGGTTGTCGATCAGAAGCTTGGCGGCGACCGCGCGCACGCTCGTCGCGGTCGGCACCCCCAGGCTGGCCTCCATGTTGGTGGCCGTCTTGGCCGCCACGCCGCGCAGCCGTACCTCCTCGGCGCCCGCGGGCACCGCGGGCGGGGCCGGCCTCGCCTTCTCGGCGGGCTTGGCCTTGCCGTCCGCCTTCGCGGCGGGAGCCGCCTTGGGCGGCGTCGCCGGTGCTACCGGTTCGGCAGGTGTCGGCGGAGCCGCCGCCGTGCCGTTGGCGGCCTTCGCCGCACCGTCGGTGGCCTGGGGAGCCCCGGGCGAGGCCGGGGTCGCGGACGGCCGGGAGTCCGGCTGGTAGTCCGCGAAGAAATTCCACCAGGCCTCGTCAACGGAGTTGGGGTCTTCGAGGTACTTCTGGTACAGCTCGTCGACCAGCCACTCGTTGGCACCGAAATCGGTCATCTTGGGGTCGGCACTAGATTGCGACGACTCTGTCGACACGGCGGAGATCGCCCTCTTCCGCAGCTCGCAGGTGAGTTCTGAGACGAGACAAGGCTACTCGCTTTGTTTGAGTGCCCTTGGCGTCGGGCCTTGAAGGCCCTCCTTCGGCGGGCACTCGGCGATCGCTGGCATCGCTCCGGCTCGCCCGGGGGGCTCGCTTCGCGATCAGATCTTCGCAGGCTCGATCTGGCTTCGCACGCGATCGCAACGTTTCGGTCGATGGTGGTTGATGTTGGGCGGTGGCTCAGGCCGACGGTCACCAACCTCAACCATCGGCCTAAGCCATCAGATACCCCAGGCGTTGCGATCGCGTGCGAAGCCAGGTTCGAGCGAAGCGAGAACCTGATCGCGCAGCGAGCCGCCAGGCGAGACGAAGCGATGCAGCGATCGCCGCAGTGCCCGCCGAAGGAAGGCGTTCTACGCCTGACGCCAAGGGCATTGCAATAAATTCAGTGGGTGTGGGGAGCGACTGTGGGGCCTTCGCTGGCCTGGACCAGGACGAAGCCCTGGCCCTGGAAGGCGAGCTGCATGGCCTCGCCGCTGCCGCGGCCGATGAGGGCTCCGGCCTTGAACGTCTTGTTGACGCCCACGTGCAGGCTGGTGCTCCACGCCACCGCGGACTGGCCGTCGACGAACGTCGCGGCGCGGCTGCAGTCCAGCATGACGGGGGTGCCGTGGGTGGTGAGCGCCACCCAGCCGGTGCCGGTCAGGGTGGTGTTGAACAGGCCGCCCGCGGCGATGCCCGCGCCCTGCACCCGCTGGATGTCGGACTGCAGGTGGGCGTCGTAGCCCAGGATGTTGGCGCCGTTGACCGTCAGGCCCTCGTTCTCCAGGTAGAACAGGTGGATGTCGTCGGCGTTGTTGGCGACGAACAGCAGGCCCTGGCCCTTGACGCGCATCGTGGGGACGCCCTCGCCCGTCAGGGCCTTCTTGAGGAACTTGCCCATGCCGCCGGAGCCCTCGTAGTCGAACTCCATCTGGCCCTGGAAGGCGACCATGGAGCCCTGCCGGGCCAGGACGTCACCGTTGAGGTGGATCCGGAGCATCTTGGAGTTCTGCAGGGCGAAGTGACCGGGCAACTGCTGGCCCTGGTCCATGTTGTTGAAGAAGCTGCTGCGCATTGCGGTCGGGCCTTTCTTCGCTTCGGGGGTGACGCTGCGTGCGTCGTGGAGGTGTGACCTCCCCATGCGACCCGCCAGCATAACGACAGGTCGCGGCCAGTCTCGTAGCTATCGCTCGGTTGGGGCAATCCGGACGGCCTCCCGGCCGTGCGGGGCGTCCCAGTCGAGCAGCGGGCCGCGCGGGACGACGCCGGACGGGTTGATCATGCGCTGCGTCACGTAGTAGTGCCGCTTGATGTGGTCGAAGTCCGTGGTCTCGCGGAACGCGGGCAGGGAGTAGAGATCGCGCGCGTACCCCCACAGGTTGGGGTAGTCGACCAGGCGCTTCAGATTGCACTTGAAGTGGCCGTGGTAGACCGCGTCGAAGCGCGCCAGCGTGGGGTAGAGGCGGATGTCGGCCTCGGTGAGGTCGTCGCCGAAGAGGTAGCGGCTGGCCGCCAGGCGCTCTTCGAGGGTGTCCAGTGTGGTGAAGAGGGCTTCCACCGCCTCGTCGTACGGGGCTTGGGCGGTGGCGAACCCGGCCTTGTAGACGCCGTTGTTGACGGTCTCGTAGATCCGCTCGTTCAGGGCGTCGATCTCGGGGCGGAGGCGTTCGGGGTACAGGTCGGGGGCATCCGGGGCGTGGGCGAACTCGGTTTCCATCGTGATCGTGATGGCCGGGTAGTCGTTGGTGACCAGTTGCCGGGTCTCGGTGTCCCAGATGCAGGGGACCGTGTAGCGGCCGTCGAACGTGGGGTCGGTGGCCTTGTAGAGCTCGGAGAGGAACGTCGCGCCGGTCACCGGGTCGGGCTCGGGGAAGCGCCAGCCGCGCTCGTCGCGGATCGGGTCCACCACGCCGACGCCGATGGCGTCCTCCAGGCCCAGCAGCTTCCGGACGATCAGCGTCCGGTGGGCCCAGGGGCAGGCGTAGGAGACCAGCAGCCGGTAGCGGCCCGGCACGGCCGGGTGGTCGGTGCCGGCGGCGGTGATCTTCGCGGTGAAGCGGTTGGGCTGCCGGACGAAGCTCCCGCCGGCGATCTCCTTCTCGACCGAGGTCATATCCGGAATCTACCCGGCGCCGCCGGGGGCGTGCCGGGCGGACAGCCGGCCGAAGATCGGCGGCAGGTCCAGGAACGTGCGGATGCCCGGCTCGGCCGCGCACACGATCGGGACGGCGTTGAGGGCGTGCGCCGCGGCGGCGGAGATGGCGTTGGAGACCCAGTCCTCGTCGGTGCTCAGCGCGATCGAGGGGCGGCCGTCCACCCGGATCGAGTAGCCGGGGGCGCCCCACTCGGCGATCCGGGCGGCGTCGGCCTTGTGGATCTGCTCGATGGTGATCACCGGCCGGCCGCCGGCCATCGCGCTGAACGTCCACCGGGACGCGGCGACGGTGCCGCGCGCCACGGGTCCGGCGGCGATCGTGAAGTCGGCCGGGGCGAGCCGGTGGTCCATGTCGGTGTCGATCTCGTCCAGCTCCAGGCCGAGCCCGGCGGCCACCAGGTGCAGGCTCTCGGAGGCCAGCGTCCGCATCGCGCCGCGCGTCGTGCGCATGGCCCGCAGGAACGCCTCCTCGCTCTTGCCGAACCCGAGCATCTGGTGCACCATCCGCCGGGACGGATGGCCGGAGAAGTCCGAGCACTCCCGGACGTACACGTGGTTGATGCCTCGGGTCAGCCGGGTGAGCGTCAGCGGCATGAGGTCGGACATGAAACCGGGGCTGACGCCGGTGCCGTGCACGGAGGTCCCGCCGCGCTTGCAGGCGTCCTCCAGCTCGGCGACCATGTGCGGGCCGTGCGCGCGGGGGTAGACGTAGCCGTGCGTGGCGATCACGTTCTTGCCGGACGCCAGCAGCGCGCAGACGGTCTCGATACCGCTGAACGGGTCGCCGTCGGGGCCGGGGGCGTACACCACGCAGTCGGCGTCCAGATCGAGGATCTCCTGCGGGTCGGCGGTCGCGCCGATCCCGGTCGCGGGGCGGCCGGCCAGCGTGCCGGCGTCCATGCCGACCTTGGCCGGGTCGTACACCAGCGCTCCGGCCAGTTCGAGGTCCGGGCGCTCCAGGACCCCGCGGATGACCGCGCGGCCGAGGGCCCCGGTGGCCCACTGCACGACGCGGTACGGGCGAGTGCTCATGGACGATCCTCCGTGCTCAACGCTGGGACGGGGAAAGCCGTTCGATGGTGGTGGAGCATACGCCGATCGTTCACGGAAAGCCCTATTTGCTGAAGTTTCTCCGGAGAAGCGGCCCTTTGGCGGAGGAATCGGGACCGCGGGGGCGGGCTCGGGGGGCGAATCCGAGCGGGATTCGGTTAGGTGGTACCACTGGGTAACCCTCGGGTGATTACCTAAGACTCCCGGGTGCCTCACCCGGGCCGCAGCCGCTGCGATGTTAGGAGACAGGATGTCGGAACTGCGCTACGACGGTCGCGTCGCCGTCGTGACCGGAGCCGGGCACGGCCTCGGCCGGCAGCACGCGCTGGAACTGGCCGCCCGTGGCGCCAAGGTCGTCGTCAACGACCTCGGCGGCGACCGCGCCGGCGGCGGGGCCTCGGCCGGACCGGCCCAGGACGTGGTCGAGGAGATCACGAAGAACGGCGGCGAGGCCGTCGCCAACCCCGACAACGTCGCCACCCCGGAGGGCGCCGCCGCGATCATCCAGACCGCGCTGGACAGCTTCGGCAAGGTCGACATCGTGATCAACAATGCCGGGATCCTGCGCGACAAGTCGTTCAAGAACATGGCGCCGCAGGACTTCGACCAGGTCATCGCCGTGCACCTGCGCGGGTCCTTCCTGGTGGCCAACGCCGCCTGGACGCACCTGCGCGAGCAGGGCTACGGCCGGATCGTCAACACCTCGTCCCCGGCGGGCCTGTTCGGCAACTTCGGCCAGGCGAACTACAGCACGGCCAAGATGGGCCTGGTGGGCTTCACCAAGACCCTCGCCCAGGAGGGCAAGAAGTACAACATCAAGGCCAACGCGATCGCCCCGGTCGCGTGGACCCGGATGACCGAGGACCTGCTGCCGGCCGACTTCGCCGAGAAGCTGAGCGTCGAGCAGGTCACCCCCCTGGTGGCCTACCTCGTGCACGACAGCGTCGAGGAGTCCGGCGAGGTCTACACGGTCGGCGGCGGCCGGGTGGCGCGGATCCTGGTGGCCGAGGGCCCCGGGTACGGCCAGCAGGAGACCCTGTCGGTCGAGGACATCCGGGACAACTGGGCGGCGATCAACGCGGCCGAGCCGCAGATCGTGCCCGCCAACGTCGGGGAGCAGATGGGCCCGCTCATCCAGCAGCTGAGCTCGTGACGGAGGCTCTCGATGGCTGACCTGCGGATCGACCGGCTGGACGGGGTGCTCACCATCACCCTGACCCGCCCGGAGCGGCTCAACGCCGTCACCGACGCGCTCACCGAGGAGATGCTCGACGTCCTGAACGAGCTGATGCGCGACTCGTCGACGCACGTGGTGGTGCTCACCGGCGAGGGGCGCGGGTTCTGCTCGGGGATGGACCTGCAGGGCGGCGCGGCCGGCGACGGCGGCGCGGAGGGCCAGGGGCGGATCCAGCGGATCTACCAGGGCATCGCGCGCGGCGGCGAGGTGACCGCCCGGCTGCGGGAGATCCCGCAGCCGGTCATCGCGGCGCTGCACGGCCCGGTCGCCGGGATGGGCGTCTCCTGGGCGCTGGCCTGCGATCTGCGGGTCGCCGACCCGACGACCCGGTTCGTGGTCCCGTTCACCAACCTCGGGCTGTCGGCGGGCGACTGCGGGCTGTCGTGGCTGCTGCCCCGGCTGGTGGGACCGGCCAAGGCGGCCGAGATCTTCTACCGGGCGCAGCGGCTGGACCTGGAGCAGGTCCGCGAGCTCGGGCTCATCACCGAGGTCACCGAGCAGGGCAAGGACCTGGAGGGCGCGCTCGCGCTCGCCGGGGAGCTGCTCGCCAAGTCGCCGTACGGGCTGCGGCGTACCAAGGAGCTGCTGAACGTCTCCCTGGACGCACCGGGCCTGCGGCAGCAGCTGGCGATGGAGACCGGCGTCCAGACGATGGCGTTCTTCACCGAGGACCTCGTCGAGGGGATGGCCGCGACGATGGAGAAGCGTCCCCCCGAGTTCAGGAATCGCTGACCCGTCCTGTTGACTTGCGGCGTGCCGTCCCCCCGGGCGGCGCGCCGCGGTCGAAGAAAGAGGGGGCCAGCGTGCGGCGTGAGATCGTCCTCGACGGCTGTGTGAACTTCCGTGATCTCGGCGGCTACATCGCCGAGGGCGGCCAGGTCCGGTGGCGGCGGCTGTTCCGCAGCGACGCGCTGCACGAGCTGACCGGGCCCGACGTGGCCGCGCTGCGCGACCTCGGCCTCAGCACGGTCATCGACCTGCGCTCGGACTTCGAGCGCTCGCACGACGGCGGCGGCCCGCATCCGCTCGCCGGGATCGCCGACATCATCGAGGCGCCCGTCATCGACCGCCACAACGGCGTCGTCATGGGCGACACCTCGCTGAGCCTGGCGCAGCGGTACGCGCGGATCATGGAGAGCTCCGGCACGGCGCTGGCCGACACGGTGCGCGCGATCGCCGCCGCGCCCGGCGCCGCGGTCTTCCACTGCGCCGCGGGCAAGGACCGGACCGGGATGGTCAGCGCCGTGGTGCTCGGCGTCCTCGGGGTGGCCGACGAGGACGTCATCGCCGACTACGCCCTGACCGGGCGCAACCTGGCCAGGATCGAGGCGCGGCTGGCCGGGAACGCCGCGTACGGGCGGACCGCCGCGTACGTGCCGCGCGACGTGATGACCGCCGACGCCGCGACGATGGGCGAGCTGATCGCCGACCTGCGGGCGCGGCACGGCGGCATGGCCGGCCTGCTGGACTCCCTGGGCGCGGGCCCGGACGTCCTGGCCCGGCTGCGCGCGGCGCTGATCGAGCCGGTCGCCCTCTAGCGCGCCGCGCCCCCGCCCGGGCCCTGCGCGGGCCCGGCGGGGCGCCGTCAGTCCGACAGGGCGCTGGAAAGCGCTTCGACGTAGCGCAGGGACGCCAGCCGGGCCAGCGCGTTGTGCGCTCCCAGCGGGGCGGAGTGCTCCGCGCCCGCCGCCGCGGCCGCGGCGGCGATCTGCCGTGCGCCGGGTTCGAAGCCGATCAGCTGCGGTGCCACCGCCAGCCGGGCGACGCCGGATCCGCGCAGCTGCGCGGCGGCCGCCTGGACGGAGGCGTGGTCGTCCACCCGGGCGGTGAACACCGGCGAGGCCAGCCGGGAGGCCAGCAGCACGCTGCTCACCTCCGCCTGCCGGACCGCGAACGCGTCGCCCGGGGTGACGACGATGACGCCGCCGGCGGCGGTCACCATGGTCATCATCCGGATCCGGTCGGCGCGGGCCAGCCCGGCGTCGGCCAGCCGGTCGTGCAGGGCCTCGGCGATCAGCGGGTGCGGGCCCAGCGGCTCGGCCGCCACCGCCCGGATCGGGGCGTCGGCGACCGACTTGCCGATCGCCCCCTCGGTCTCGGGATCGGGGCCGGTGACCAGTGGTACGACCACCGCCCCTGGTTCGTCGGGTCGCTGCTGCTCCAGCGCGGCGAGCACCGCGCCCAGATTCCCCTCGTCCCCCTCCAGGTAACCGACCAGCGTGGGCTGGCCGGTGTGCTCGAGCTCGATGAGCCTGGCGAGCTCCTCGGGGACCCCGCCGGCGTCCCGGACGGTACCGGGAACGGCGAGAACGAGGACGGGGGAGCCGTGGGGCAGCAGGAAGGATTCGTCGCCGCGGTGCCGGCCGCCCCGGGGGGTTCGGCGGCGCCGTGACGGAAGTGCCTCGGATGCCTGGCTTTCGGGACTCACGGCGGGAATCGTAACGCCGTAACGGGCACATCGGTGATTCCCTGGCTCTTTGTTCCTGTAACGAGTCGTGATCGACGCATCGCCTTTAGCGGGCGGGCCAGGGCATTTGTCCTGTTTTGTCGAGAACTTGCGGGGGCCGAACCCGCACCCTCTATGATCGGCGGCATCCGCACGCCGGGGGCCGCCCGACCAGCCACGAGGTGTCATGATTCCTCGAACGCGATCGATCCGGTCGAAGATCGCGCTGTTGCTGCTGGTTCCGCTGCTGTCCCTGACCGCGCTGTGGGCCTACGCCGCGAATCTCACCATGGACCGGTCCCTGGAACACCACCGGGCCGGGGAGTCCGGCGACCGGATGCGGGACGCCGTCCAGGGCGCGGTCCTCGCCCTCGGCTCCGAGCGCCGCGCCACCGCCGCGTTCCTGCGCGGGCCTGAATCGTCCCCGCGCCAGGAGGTCGACGCCGCCCGCGCCCGTACGGACGCCGCTGCGGGAACGTTCCGGAATCGTGCCCAGGACGAGCTGGACGCCACCGGAATCCCCGGCCTTCCAGATCTGCCCGGCGTCCTGGGCGGCGCCGACGATCCGGTCCAGATCCGCAAGCTCGACCAGGTGCTCAAAGAGCTGGAGCGGCTGCCGATCGTCCGCGCCACCGTCGACTCCCGTGGCATGGACCAGCTCGCCGCGATCACCGCGTACAGCGTCCCGGTGGACGCGATGTACGCCTACGCCGAGCGGCTCGTCCCCTCCGACGACCCGGCCCTGCACCACTCCGACCTGGCGCTGATCGCGGGAGCGCGCGCGATGGACGTCGTCGGGCGCGAGGGAGCGCTGATCGCGGGCGCCTCCGCCGGCGACGGCCGGCTGACCGGGGCCGAGCACCGCGCGTTCGTCGAGCTGGTCGGCGTACAGCGGCGGCTATGGGACCAGCAGCGCGCGGGGATGGACCCCGGCGTCCACGACCGCGCGATCCGCCCCCTGCTCCAGTCGTCCGGCTTCGCCGAGCTGCGCACCCTGGAGGAGGACGCCGCCGGGGACGAGCCCGGCGAGGCGAGGGTCGACGCCGTCCGGTGGGACGCGACCGTTCAGCCCGTCCTCAGCTCACTGAACTCGGCGCACGTGAGCGGCGCGCGGATGCTGGGCGAGGAGCAGGACGCCCATGGGCGAGGGCTCCTGCTGCGGCTGGGCCTGGCCGGCGGACTCGGCATGCTCGCCGTGCTGTTCTCCCTCGGGACGTCGCTGCGGTACGGCCGGGGGCTCGTCCACGAGGTGGTCGCCCTGCGTACCTCGGCACGCGACCTGGCCGACCGGCGCCTGCCGCGCGTGCTCGCACGGCTGGCGGACGGCGAGCCCATCGACGCAGACGCCGAGGCGACCCGCCCGCCCGCCAGCGGCACCACCGAGATCCAGGAGGTCGCCGAGGCGTTCGGTGTGGTGCAGCGGTCGGCGATCGAGGCGTCCGCCGGCCGGGCCGACCTGCGCTCCGGTGTGCGCCGCATCTTCCTGAACGTGGCGCGCCGCAACCAGTCGCTGCTGCACCGCCAGCTGGACATGCTCGGCGAGCTGGCCGACGGCGCCTCGCCGGCGGAACGCGATCGGCTGGCGCGAGTGGACCTCCTGACCACCCGGATGCGGCGGCACGCCGAGAGCCTGATCGTGCTGTCCGGCGCGGCCGGCGGGCGCGGCGCGCGCCACCCGGTACCGGTGGTCGACGTGCTGCATGGCGCCGTGACGGAGATCGAGGACCAGACCCGGGTGGAGGTCCAGACCCTGGCAGGGGAGCGGCTGTCCGGCGCCGTGGCGACGGACGTGATCCACCTGGTCGCCGAGCTGCTGGAGAACGCGGCCGCGTACTCGCCGCCCCACACCGCCGTCCGCGTGATGGCCGGCCGGGTGGGCACCGGATTCGTGATCGAGGTCGAGGACCGCGGGCTCGGCGTGGCCCCGGCGGAACTGGCCGCGCTGAACGAGCTGCTGGCCGGGCCGCCGCCGCCCGATCTGGTCGACACCGACCGGCTCGGGCTCCTGGTGGTCGCGCGGCTGGCGGCCCGGCACGGCATCGCGGTCTCGCTGCGTCCCTCCCCGTACGGCGGCACCACCGCGATCGTGCTGCTGCCACCCGAGATGCTGGACGAGCCCGCGCTCGAAGCCCCCGCGCCGGACGAGCCGGAAGCGCCGGACGTACCCGAGGAACGAGTGCCGGAGGAGGCGGAGGAGACGGGAGAGCCCGGACGGGACGAGGCGGTCCCGGTGGGTGGGACGATGCCCAAGAACGACCAACATGCTCCTGAAAGTGGTATTCCGGCTGCGAATGTCGTGCCGGCGGGCAATCCTTGGTTCGATGACGTCATCACTCCCGCGACCGGTTCGGGTGCGGGCGGTGACGCCGTCGAGCGGAGCGGACCCGCCGGAACGTACGACGGTCTGCCCCGGCGGCGGCGCAGGGCCGGCCTGGCGCCGCGGCTGCGCCAACAGCAGGGGAGGAACGGAACACCGTCGGCACCGGCGGTGCGACAGCGGCAGGGCGGCATCGTCGTCCGGTCGCCCGAGGAGGCCCGTTCGATGATGGCGTCGATACAGCAAGGATGGCGGCGCGGACGAGCGCCGGATCAGGGTGATGGGGAAGGCCGATGATGCACAACACCGCGACCGGTGAACTGAACTGGCTGCTGAACGACTTCGCCGGGCGCGTCCCGACGGTCCGGCAGGCCGTGATCCTCTCGCGCGACGGGCTCGCCGTCGCCGCGTCGCAGGAGCTGGGCCGCGAGGACGCCGAGCACCTGTCCGCTCTGGCGGCCGGCGTGCAGAGCCTGGCGCGCGGTGCCGGCCGGCACTTCGGCGGCGGCAACGTACGGCAGACCATCATCGAGATGGACTCCATGCTGCTGTTCGTGACCGCGGCCGGGAACGGCACCTGCCTGGCCGTGCTGGCCACGGCGGACGCCGACGCCGGCCTGATCGCGTACGAGATGGCGGTCCTCGTCAAGCGGGTGGGTCAGCACCTGCAGGCCAGCCCCCGGTTCGCCGGTACGGGCTTCGACGGGAGCTGACCGGGCATGAGCGTGCCCGGCGGCCCGCTGGTCACCACCAAGATCCTGGTCGCGGGCGGCTTCGGTGCCGGCAAGACCACGATGGTCGGGGCGGTCAGCGAGATCCGTCCGCTGCACACCGAGGAGTTGCTGACCGACCGCGGCATCGGCGTGGACGACGTCGCCGGGGTGGAGCGCAAGGTCAGCACGACCGTGGCCATGGACTTCGGCCGCATCACGCTGACCGAGCGGCTGGTGCTCTACCTGTTCGGCACGCCCGGGCAGGACCGGTTCTGGTTCATGTGGGACGAGCTGGCGTTCGGCGCGCTCGGCGCGGTGGTGCTGGCCGACACCCGGCGGCTCGCCGGGTGCTTCCCGTCCATCGACTACTTCGAGCAGCGCGGCACGCCCTTCGTCGTCGCGGTCAACTGTTTCGACGGTGCCCGGCGGCACGACGCGGACGCCATCGCGAAGGCGCTCGACCTCGATCCGGGCGTGCCGGTGGTGCTGTGCGACGTCCGTCGGCGGGACTCCGCCAAGGAGGTCCTGATCCGCCTGGTCGAGCACGTGCTGAGCTGGCAGGAAACGGCCTCCGGCGCGCCGCCGGAGGCCCCCGCACCGACCGGTTGAGTGGGCGACCACGAGGCGGCGTAGTAGGCTCCGGCAGTCCACGACCCCCTATATCGAGAGGTTTTCCCCGCATGTCGCGCCTCCGGCGAACCAGCGCATCGGACGGGTGGAGGGTTCACCCACGGTGATGTCCCGGCGCTTCTCCTCGATCCGGACGAGGATCATCCTGCTGATCCTGGTCCCGCTCATCTCTCTCGCCGCCCTGTGGGGCTTCGCCACCGACATCACGTACGGCGACGCCCGGCAGCTGCAGCAGAGCAACCAGTTCCAGGAGAAGTCGCTGCTGCCCACCCAGCGGCTGATCGCGGCGCTGCAGAAGGAGCGCCGGCTGTCGATGGGCCGGCTCGGCGGCGACCGTACGGCCGGCACCGCCGCGCTGACCGCGCAGCGGCGGGACACCGACGAGGCGCGCACGGTGGTGCGGCGGCACAGCAAGGACAAGCGGCTGCGCGGGGCGATCGACCCACCGGTGCGCGAGCGCATCGACGCGTTCGTGAGCCGGCTCGGCTCGCTGGAGCTGGTGCGCCGCAGCGTGGACGGCCAGGCCGCCGACCGCGGCGGGGTCCTGGAGGAGTACTCCGGGCTCATCGACTCGGCGTTCACGATCTACGCATCGGTGGCCCCGGCGGACGGGGAGATCGCGGTCCAGGGGCGCACGCTCATCACCATGGGCCGGGCCCGGGAGTTCCTGTCCCGGGAGGACGCGCTGTTCAGCGGCGCCGCGCCGGGCGGCCGGTTCACGGCCGCCGAGCGCGCGCAGTTCGCGCAGCTCGTCGGCGCGCAGCGGCACCTGTACTCCGACAACTCCTTCGGCCTGCGCACCGCGCAGCGCGACCAGCTGACGCGGCTGGGCGCGACGCCCGAGCACGGCCGGCTGCGCAAGCTGGAGGACCTGCTGATCCGGGGCGCCGAGCCGGGCGAGCGGCCGGCGGCGGGGGAGACCGCGAGCACGGCCAAGACGCTCCACGTGACCCCCGCCGACTGGCGGGCGAGCATCGACACCGTCACCGGGCGGCTCTTCGAGTTCGAGAACACGGCCCTGGACGACCTGACGACGCGCGCCGAGGGCATCGCGCTCGGCGTGGTGCGGCGGCTGGCGCTGGCCGGCGGGCTCGGCCTGCTGGCGATCATCGTCTCGATCGTGGTCGCGGTCCGGGTGTCGCGCCGGCTGCTGGACGAGTGCCGCACGCTGGCCAACGGCGTCGTCCACTTCACCCAGCGGGCGCTGCCCGCGCTGGCCGAGCAGGTCCGCGACGGGAACCGGATCGACGACCTCGTGGACGTCCCCGACCGGGAGTACCGGATCCGCGAGATCCGGCAGATCTCGGAGTCGTTCGTCCGCGCCCGCGAGGCGGTGCTGACCGGCGCCGCGCGCGAGATGGCGATCCGCGGCGGGCTCAGCGAGGTCTTCGTCAACCTGGCCCGGCGCAACCAGGCGCTGCTGCACCGCCAGCTCAGCCTGCTGGACACCATGGAGCGCCGTACCGAGGACCCGGCCGAGCTGTCGGACCTGTTCCGGCTCGACCACCTGGCGACCCGGATGCGCCGGCACGCCGAGGGCCTGGTCATCCTGGCGGGCAAGTCGGCCGGCCGCGGCTGGCGCCGGCCGGTGCCGCTGGTCGACGTGGTCCGCGGCGCGGTGGCCGAGGTCGAGGACTATCCGCGGGTCCGGGTGCAGCCGCTGCCCCGGCTCGCGCTGCGGGGCATCGCGGTCGCGGACACGATCCACCTGCTGGCCGAGATCGTGGAGAACGCGACCACGTACTCGCCGCCGCAGGCACCGGTACGGGTCAGCGGCCACGGCGTGGCCAACGGCTTCGTCGTCGAGGTGGAGGATCGCGGGCTCGGGATGACCGCCGAGGAGCTGCGGTCGGCGAACGAGCGGCTGGCCGACCCGCCCGACTTCGACCCGGCCGACAGCGCGCGGCTGGGCCTGTTCGTCGTCGCGCGGCTCGCGCGCCGGCACGGCATCACGGTCACGCTGCGCCAGTCCCCGTACGGCGGTACGACGGCGATCGCGCTGATCCCCGGCTCGCTCATCGTGGACATGCCCGAGCCCGACCAGGTCGGCCGGCGTTCCACCGGGGCGATGGCCGCCGTGGGCCAGCCCGCCGGTGTCGCGGCGCGGGGGAACGGTTCCGGGCCGGTCCGGCTGGTGGCCGAGCCCGAGCCTGAGCGGCCGTCCGATCCGGGGCTGCCCGGCCTCCCGCGCCGGAACGACGCCGTACCCGGCGAGCCGGAACGGAGGGAACCGCGCGGCGGCGCGCACCGGCGTACCGACGCCCCGGAGCCCCCACCCGAGCCGGCGCCACCACAGGCCGCTCAGCCCGTACGAGAGCCGGAGCCCGTACGGGAGCCGGAGCCCGAGGCTGAGAGCGGTTCGCAGGCGGAGGCGGATCCGCCGCTGTCCGACGCCGGGCTTCCGAAGCGCAGGCGGCAGACGCATCTGGCGCCGCAGCTCCGCGAACGCGTGGACGCCGACCTGGCCGCCGAGGGGCGCCCCGTACCCGGCGCCACAGGCCCGCACGCCGCCCCCACGGTCACGAACCCCAGAGGCTGGGACCCGGCGGACCTGAACCCGCCCGGGCACGCCCAGGGCGCTGTGGATCCGGGACCGCCACCGGAGCCGGCCGCGCCCGGCACGGTCGCCTCCGATCCGGCCGCGCCCGATCCGGCCGCGCCCGAGACCGCCGCGCCCGACGCGGCGGGGCCGGAGCCGAGCCCGCGCAGACCCGAAGAACTGCGCTCCCTCATGTCCTCGATGCAACGTGGCTGGGAGCGCGGCCGGATGGAATCAGGACAGGCGGAGGCCGCGCAGGCCGACGCCGGGAAGTCCACAGCCGAGGAGGACGACACCGCATGACCGAAGCTCAGCAGGCAGCCGGAGACGCCACAGGAACGGGCGGCGATCTGAACTGGTTGCTCGACAGCATGGTGCAGCGGGTGGCCCAGGTACAGAACGCCGCCGTGCTGTCCAGCGATGGGCTGCGCATCGCCGCGTCCCGGGGCCTGGCCAGGGAGGAGTCGGACCACCTGTCGGCGGTGGCCGCGAGCTTCCAGAGCCTGGCGCGGGGCGCCGGCGAGTCGTTCGGCGGCGGCGCCGTCCGGCAGACCATCGTGGAGATGGAGTCGGCGTTCCTGTTCGTGACGGCGGCCGGAAGGGGCGCCTGCCTCGCGGTGCTGGCCGACGCCGACGCCGACCTCGGGGTGATCGCCTACGAGATGGCGATGCTCGTCACCCGGGTGGGCCAGCACCTGTCGGCCAACCCGCGGGTCCCGGTGGTCGAGTCGGGTGGTTCCTGAGGTGTCGCGGATACGGCAGAACGGCACGGGCGGGGCGGCGTGGTTCGACGACGCGGCCGGTCCCGTGGTGCGCCCGTACGCCCTCACCGGCGGGCGGACCCAGTACGACTCCGACGTGCTCGACCTGGTCGCCCTGATCATCGCCGAGGAGCCCCGGCCGGACGGCGGGGAGGGCCAGGGCGGGCTCGGGCACGGGACCGGCGGCTGGGCCCCGGAGCCGGAACATGAAACGATCTTGGAGCTTTGCCGCACGCCGCTGTCGGTCGTCGAGATAGCGTCGGAACTGGAACTCGCCCTCGGCGTCGTCCGGGTGCTGCTCGGCGATCTGCTCGATCATTCGCTCGTCAGCGTCCGGCGCCCGGCGCCGGTCGCGCAGTTCCCGAGCGAGCGCGTACTCAAGGAAGTGATCGATGGAATCCGTGCGCTCTGACCCGGCCGCGCCGGCCGGTGAATCCGCGCTGACCGTCAAGATCCTCGTTGCCGGGGGCTTCGGCGTCGGCAAGTCCACCCTGGTGAGCGCGGTCAGCGAGATCCGGCCGCTGCGCACCGAGGAGGCGCTCACCGAGAAGAGCATCGGGGTCGACGACACGACCGCCGTGGCCGGCAAGACGACCACGACGGTGGCCATGGACTTCGGCCGCATCACGCTGCCGAACGGCCTGGTGCTGTTCGTGTTCGGTACCCCCGGCCAGGACCGGTTCTGGTTCATGTGGGACGAGCTGGCCAAGGGCGCCCTCGGCGCGGTCGTCCTGGTCGACACCCGCAGGCTGGCCGACTGCTTCGCCTCGGTGGACTACTTCGAACGCCGCGGTGTCCCGTTCATCATCGGCGTCAACCGGTTCGACGGTGCGGGCGTGCACTCGGCCGACCAGGTCAGGGACGCCCTCGACCTGTCGGCCGACGTACCGGTGATCTCCTGTGACGTCCGGGAGCGCGAGTCGGCCAAGCAGGTCCTCATCGCGCTGGTCGAGCACATCATGCGCTCGATGAGCAACCGCCGCGACCCCGGAGCCCTCACCTACTGACCCGGCCCCCTACCCCATCCCCTCACCCCGCGCCTGAACGCCCCCCACCGGACGACCGGTGGGGGGCGTTCGCGTTCGGCAGGGTCTTTCCGCGCCCGACTTTGTCCTGAGAATGAGGAAAGTTGGAACGATCTGAAGAAAAGGTCTTCTCAAGACGGCGAAAGCCGGTTACCTTCTCGCCAAGCCCGAACACCCGAGCCGGACCTCCGGCCCCCGGGAACCGGTCCTGAACCCGCGAAGGGACGGCGTGATGCGCATGACGGCTCGACCGCAGAACGTGCATCAGGCACGCCTGCTGCGGCTGCTGCGCGACGAGGGGCCGCGGTCCCGCGCCGAGCTCGGCGACGTGGTGCACCTCTCCCGCTCCAAGCTCGCCGTCGAGCTCGACCGGCTGGCCGAGATCGGCCTGGTGGAGACCGCCGGGCTGGCCGCCTCGCGCGGCGGCCGGCGGTCGGGCATCGTCCGGCTGTCGCCCCGGCTGCGGTTCGTCGCGTTCGACATCGGGGCCACCTCGATCGACGTGGCGGTGACCAACGGCGAGCTGGAGGTCCTCGGCCATGTCAGCGAGCCCTGCCAGGTCCGCGACGGCGCCACCGTCGTCCTGGAACGCGCCCTCGACCTGCTCGGCAAGCTGCGCGACGGGGGACTGATCGAGAAGGTGCACGGCACCGGGATCGGCGTGCCCGGCCCGGTCAGCTTCCGCGACGGGATGCCGGTGGTACCGCCGATCATGCCCGGCTGGGACCGCTTCCCCGTCCGCGAGGCGATCGGCCAGGAGCTGGGCTGCCCGGTCCTGGTCGACAACGACGTCAACATCATGGCGCTCGGCGAGCTGCACTCCGGGCTGGCCCGCTCGGTGGACGACTTCCTGCTGGTGAAGATCGGCACCGGGATCGGCTGCGGCATCGTCGTGGACGGGGCCATCTACCGGGGCGTGTCCGGCAGCGCCGGGGACATCGGCCACATCCGCGTCGACGACGACGGCCCCATGTGCGCCTGCGGCAACGCCGGCTGCCTGGAGGCCTACTTCGGCGGCGCCGCGCTGGCCCGCGACGCCACCGCGGCGGCGCGGTCGGGACGCTCGCCGCACCTGGCCGAACGCCTGGCCGCCACCGGCGAGCTCACCGCCCAGGACGTCGCCGACGCGGCCGCCGCCGGCGACCCGGACGCCGTACGGCTCGTCCGCGAGGGCGGCCGGCACGTCGGCCAGGTGCTCGCGGGCCTGGTCAGCTTCTTCAACCCCGGCCTGGTCATCATCGCCGGCGGGGTGGCGGGCCTCGGCCACACCCTGCTGGCCGAGATCCGCAGCGTCGTCTACCGCCGCTCGCTCCCGCTGGCGACCGGCAACCTCCCGATCGTGCTGTCCGAGCTCGCCGGCGCCGCCGGGGTGATCGGCGGCGCCCGCCTCATCAGCGACCACGTCTTCTCCACCGCCTGACCCCACCCCCCCCGGCAGAGGAGGCCCCGTGGGCCCTGCGAAGAACACCGGCGACGGCCCCCAGCCCGAGCCCGAGCCCGAGACGGACACTCACTCCACCGAAGGCTCCACTGAAGACGCCGAACCCTCTACGGACCTGGAGCCGCTGCTGCGGATGCGGGGGATCGTGAAGCAGTTCCCCGGCGTCAAGGCCCTGGGCGGCGTCGACCTCGACGTCCTGCCCGGCGAGGTGCACTGCCTGCTGGGCCAGAACGGCGCGGGCAAGTCCACCCTGATCAAGGTGCTGGCCGGGGCGCACCGGCCGGACGCCGGCGAGATCACGCTGGGCGGCGAGCCGTTCCGGCCGGCCGGTCCGACCGCCGCGATGCGGGCCGGGATCGCGACCATCTACCAGGAGCTCGACCTGGTGGACGGGCTGTCGGTGGCCGACAACATCTTCCTCGGCCACGAGCGCGCCCGGCTCGGCTTCACCCGCCGGGCCGAGGCCGAACGGGCCGCCGCCGACCTGCTGGAACGGCTCGGGCACGGCGAGATCCCGCCGCGCCGCGAGCTCGGCCGGCTGCCCGCCGCGGGCCGCCAGGTGGTCAGCATGGCCCGGGCGCTGTCGCACGAGGCGCGCCTGATCATCATGGACGAGCCGTCGGCGGCGCTGGCGCACGACGAGGTCACCAACCTGTTCCGTATCATCCGCGAGCTGACCGCCGCCGGGGTGGCGGTCGTCTACATCTCGCACCGGCTGGAGGAGATCCGCGAGATCGGCGACCGGGTCACCGTGCTCAAGGACGGCCGTACGGTCGCGCGCGGCCTGCCCGCCCGCACCACCCCGACCGCCCGGGTCGTCTCGCTCATGACCGGCCGCGACGTCGAGTACGCGTTCCCGGACCGTGCCGCCCCCGCCGAGGACGACGACCGTCCCGAGGTGCTGCGGGTGGAGGGGCTGGCGCTGGCCGGATCGTTCGAGGACGTCTCGTTCACGATCCGCGCGGGCGAGATCGTCGGCCTGGCGGGCCTGGTGGGATCCGGCCGCTCGGAGATCCTGGAGACCGTCTACGGGACGCGCAGGCCGACCCGCGGCCGGGTGCTGCTCGACGGCCGCCCGGTCCGTACGGGCGACACCGGCTCGGCGGTACGGCGCGGGATGGGCATGGCGCCCGAGGAGCGCAAGAGCCAGGCGCTGCTGATGACCGAGTCCGTCGCCCGCAACATCTCGCTGGCCGGCCTCGGCCGCTACTCCAGATTCGGCTGGCTCGACCGCAAGCGGGAGATGGCCGACGCGCAGGGCCAGATCAAGGCACTGGACATCCGTCCCGGCGATGCCCGCCGCCCGACAGCGTGGCGACGCTGTCGGGCGGCAACCAGCAGAAGGTGGTGCTGGCCCGCTGGCTGGTCGGCGCCGCGGCGGACGCGGAACGTTCCGGCGATACGGCCGGGGGCCTGCGGCTGCTGGTCCTGGACGAGCCCACCCGGGGCGTCGACGTGGGCGCCCGGGCGGAGCTGTACGCGGTGATCCGCGCGCTGGCCGCCCAGGGCGTGGCCGTCCTGCTGGTCTCCAGCGAGGTTCCCGAGGTACTCGGGCTGGCCGACCGGGTGCTGGTGATCCGGGAGGGCCGAGTGATCCACAGCGCCGCCGGCACCGACCTGGACGAGCGGCGCGTACTCAACATGATCATGGAGGGGAGGGCCCTGTGACCGGAACCGGAGCAGGCCCCAAGGCGGGCACGGACGATGCCGTCACGACCGCGGACCCGGCGCCCGTGAAGCGGGAGGGTTCCGGGCCGGGCTCGCCGTGGAACCGGCTGCCGTGGGGCCGCCCGAACGGATCGGCCGGGGGACCGGGCGAGATCCGCCATCTCGGGCTGGTCGGCGCGCTGCTGATCCTGGCGGTGATCGGGGTGGTGTCCCAGCCCGACAACTTCGCCACCTCGGGCAACATGGTCGGCATCCTGGCGCTGGCCGCCACCATCGGCGTGATCACCGTCGGCATGACGTTCGTGATCATCGGCGGCGGGATCGACCTGTCGGTGGGCGCGCTGATGGCGCTGGCCTCGGTCTGGGCCACCACGCTGGCCACCCAGTCGTACGGGCCGGTCGTGATGGTGATCTGCGCGGTGCTGGTCGGTACCGGCGCCGGGATCGTGAACGGGATACTGATCTCCTACGGGCGGCTGGTGCCGTTCATCGCGACGCTGGCGATGCTGGTGGCCGCCCGCGGCCTCGCGCAGCGGATGTCGGACCGCAAGACCCAGCTGGTCCGGCCCGAGAACGACGCGATCGAGGCGCTGTCCACCACCAAGCTGCTCGGGATGCCGCTGGTGGTCTACATCTTCGCCGCGGTGGCGGCGGCCGGCTGGCTGCTGCTCAACCGCACCACGTTCGGCCGCCGGACGTTCGCGATCGGCGGCAACCCCGAGGCGGCCCGGCTGGCCGGCATCAACGTGCGCCGGCAGACCGTGGCGCTGTACGGGCTGTCCGGGCTCTGCTGCGGGATCGCCGCGATCATCATCATGGCCCGGACCACCACCGGTTCCAGTACCCACGGCGACCTGTACGAGCTGGACGCCATCGCCGCCGTCATCATCGGCGGCACCCTGCTCACCGGCGGCCGCGGCACGCTGGTCGGCTCGATCCTCGGCGTGCTGGTGTTCACGCTCATCACCAACCTGTTCATCCTCAACGGCCTGCCGACCAGCGACCAGCTGATCGCCAAGGGCGTGATCATCGTCGCCGCGGTCCTGCTCCAGCGCCGCGGCCTCCGCAGCCCTACCTGACCACGGGCCGACCTGACCACGGGCCGACCTGACCCCTGACCAGCCCACTCCCACCCCCGATCCCCGCCGTGTCACCCGCTCCCGCGTCCCGGTTCCGTCGCACCTCACCCCCCCAGGAGCACGCCATGACCGAAAGCACCCGTCCCAGCCGCCGCAACCTGCTGTTCGGCGGCGCCGTCGTCGCGGCCGGCGGCCTCGCCGCCGCCTGCACCGGCAACGAGCCGGAGGACACCGCCCCCGTCGCCCAGACCGGCAACAACGGCGGCGAGAACGACAAGCCCGGCAAGAAGGTCACGATCGGCTTCTCCGCGCCCGCCGCCGACCACGGCTGGATCGCGGCCATCACCAAGAACGCCGAGGCCCAGGCCAAGCGGTACTCGGACGTGACCTGGAAGCCGGTCGAGCCGACCAACGACATCAACCAGCAGATCTCCGCCGTGGACTCGCTGATCGCGGCCAAGGTGAGCGCGCTGGTGCTGCTGCCCAACGACGGCGAGCAGCTCAACCAGGTGGCCCGCAAGGCGATGGACGCCGGCATCCCGGTGATCAACCTGGACCGCGTCTTCCCGGACAAGCTGTCGTACCGGACCTGGATCGGCGGCGACAACTACGGCATGGGCGTCGCGGCCGGGACCTACGTCGGCAACCGGCTCAAGGAGAAGGGCGTGGCCAAGCCGGTCATCGTCGAGATCCAGGGCATCGCCACGCTGCCGCTGACCCAGGACCGCAGCAAGGGCTTCGCCGACGCGCTCAAGACGTTCGGCTTCTCGGTCACCGCGAAGCAGGACGCCAAGTTCACGGTGGAGACCGGCAACCAGGTCGCGGCCAACCTGCTGCAGGCGCACAAGAAGATCGACGCGCTGTGGAACCACGACGACGACCAGGGCGTGGGCGTGCTGGCCGCGATCAAGCAGGCCGACCGCAAGGAGTTCTTCATGGTCGGCGGGGCCGGCTCGGCCAACGCGATGCGCGAGATCAAGGCCGGCTCCTCGGTGCTGGAGGCGACCGTCACCTACAGCCCGACCCAGGCCGGCTCGGCGGTCAAGATCGCCCGGCTGATCGCGCAGGGCAAGGGCATGGCCGACCTGGTCGAGCAGCAGGTCCCGCAGTCGATCACACTGGCCTCGGAGACCATCACCAAGGCCAACGTCGACAAGTACATGCCGCTCGGCTTCGAGTCCTGAGCCAGGTGACCTCAGCCACCGCGCGAGCGCGTCACCTGGCCGGTGCGGCGATGCCGGAGGCGAGTCTCACCGGGCAGACCGCGAAGCGATGCCGCGCTCGCACAGGCACGGTCACGGTGGCGAGCCGCTAGGCGAGCCGCCGTGGGCCGGGACTGCAATGAAGAGGGGAATTCATGAGTAACGAGAGGGCGACGGTCGGCGTCGGGATGGTCGGGCATGCCTTCATGGGGCGCGCCCACTCCCAGGCGTGGCGGAGCGTCGGGCCGTTCTTCGATCCGCCGGTCACCCCGGTGATGGCCGCGCTGGCCGGGCGCTCGGCGGAACGGACCGGGGCCGCGGCGCGCGAGCTCGGCTGGGCGTCGGTGGAGACGGACTGGAAGGAACTGCTCCGCCGCGACGACGTCCAGCTGATCGACATCTGCACGCCCGGCGACACCCATGCCGAGATCGCGGTCGCCGCCCTCGACGCCGGCAAGCACGTGCTGTGCGAGAAGCCGCTGGCCAACTCGGTGGGCGAGGCCGCGGCCATGGTGGCCGCGGCCGAGCGGGCCCGGGCCCGCGGCGTACGGTCGATGGTCGGCTTCAACTACCGGCGGGTTCCGGCGATCGCGCTGGCCCGCCGGATGGTCGCCGACGGCCGGCTCGGCACGCTGCGGCACGTACGGGCCCAGTACCTGCAGGACTGGCTCACCGACCCGGACTCGCCGCTGGTGTGGCGGCTGGAGAAGGACCGGGCCGGTTCGGGGGCGCTCGGCGACATCGGCGCGCACATCGTCGACCTGGCGCAGTTCGTCACCGGCCAGCTGCTCACCGGGGTCAGCGCGCTGACCCAGACGTTCGTCCCCGAGCGGCCCCTGGTCGGCGGCGACGGTACGGGGCCGGTGACGGTCGACGACGCCGCCGTGTTCGTCGCCCGTACCGCCGGCGGGGCGCTGGCCTCGTTCGAGGCGACCCGGTTCGCCGCCGGGCGCAAGAACGCGCTGCGGCTCGAGCTGAACGGCTCGGCCGGGAGCCTCTCGTTCGACCTGGAGTCGCTGAACGAGCTGTGGTTCCACGACCACACCGAGGACGCCGCCACGGCGGGGTTCCGCCGGATCCTGGTGACCGAGCCGGAGCACCCGTACGTCGGCGCGTGGTGGCCGCCCGGGCACATGCTCGGGTACGAGCACACGTTCACGCACCAGTTCGCCGACATGCTCGCGGCGATCGCGGCGGGCACCGATCCGGCCCCCTCGTTCGCCGACGGCCTCCAGGTCCAGCGGGTGCTGGCGGCGGTCGAGCAGAGCGCGGAGGACGGCGCCTGGACGCCCGTCGAAGAAGAGGCGCAGACACAGGAAGGGACCGTGTGATGGCACGACCGATCACCCTGTTCACCGGCCAGTGGGCGGACCTGCCGTTCGAGGAGGTGTGCGGGCTCGCGGCCGGCTGGGGCTACGACGGGCTGGAGATCGCCTGCTGGGGCGACCACTTCGAGGTCGACAAGGCGCTGGCCGACGACTCCTACATCCCGCGCAAGCTGGAGATGCTCGCCAAGTACGACCTGAACGTGTGGGCGATCTCCAACCATCTGGTCGGGCAGGCCGTCTGCGACCATCCGATCGACGAGCGGCACGAGGCGATCCTGCCCGCCCGGATCTGGGGCGACGGGGAGCCCGAGGGCGTCCGGCGGCGCGCGGCCGAGGAGATGAAGGACACCGCCCGCGCGGCGGCCAAGCTCGGCGTCTCCACGGTGGTGGGCTTCACCGGCTCCTCGATCTGGCACACGGTCGCGATGTTCCCGCCGGTGCCGCCGGCGATGATCGAGCGCGGCTACGCCGACTTCGCCGACCGCTGGAACCCGATCCTGGACGTGTTCGACGAGGTCGGGGTGCGGTTCGCGCACGAGGTGCATCCGAGCGAGATCGCCTACGACTACTGGACGACCGTCCGGACGCTGGAGGCGATCGGCCACCGGCCCGCGTTCGGGCTCAACTGGGACCCCTCGCACTTCGTCTGGCAGGAACTGGACCCGGTCGGCTTCCTGTTCGACTTCAAGGACCGGATCTACCACGTCGACTGCAAGGACACCAAGGTCCGTACCGGCGACGGCCGCCGCGGCCGGCTGTCGTCCCACCTGCCGTGGGCCGACCTGCGGCGCGGCTGGGACTTCATCTCCACCGGGCGCGGCGACGTCCCGTGGGAGGACTGCTTCCGGGCCCTGAACGCGATCGGCTACGCCGGGCCGATCTCGATCGAGTGGGAGGACGCGGGCATGGACCGGCTGCGCGGCGCGCCGGAGTCGCTGGAGTTCGTCCGGGCGCTGGCCACGATCGAGCCGCCCGACACGGCGTTCGACGCCGCGTTCGCCCCCCCACCAAGTTGACTCGTGGCGTGTTCGCCTTCCCGGTCGGGAAAAAAGGCGAACACGCCACGAGTCAACGGGAGGGGCGGCGGGGGATCATGGGGGTATGGCACCTTCGCTGGGACTGTTCGGGCTCAACTCGCAGGCGTGCGCGGAGCCGGCGGGCGCCGCCCGGGTGGCGGCGCTCGCCGAGCGGCTCGGCTACGACTCGCTCTGGACCGGCGACCATGTCGTCGTGCCGAGCCCGCACGTGCCGCCGTCGCCGCTGGATCCGGACGAGCCGTTCCTCGATCCCCTGATCGCGCTGGCACATCTGGCCGGGCACACCGAGCGGATCGCGCTGGGCACGGGCTGCGTCGTCCTGCCGCAGCGCAACCCGCTGGTGCTGGCCAAGCAGCTGGCCAGCCTGGACGCGATCAGCTCGGGCCGGCTGGTCTTCGGCCTCGCGGTCGGCTACCTGGAGCCGGAGCTGCGGGCCGTCGGCGTCCCGATGGAGGGCCGCGGGGAACGGGCCGAGGAGTACCTCAAGGCCATGCTGTCGCTCTGGTACGACGACGAGCCGGCCTTCCACGGCCGGTACGTGGACTTCGCGGGCGTGGCCGCGCGTCCCCGTCCCGGCGGGCGGCCGATCCCCGTGGTGGTCGGCGGGCACAGCGCGCCCGCACTGCGCCGCGCGGTCCGGTACGGCGACGGCTGGTACGGGTGGCGGCTCGACCTCCGTACGGCCGCCGGAGTCCTGGACGGCCTGCGCGCGCTGGCCGAGGAGGAGGGCCGCGACGTCCTCCCGCATGTGTCGGTCACGCCGAGGCGCCGCCCGGACGCCGACGCGGTACGGGCGTACGCCGAGCTCGGCGTGGACCGGCTCATCCTGCTGCCGCCGCCCGACCTCACCGTGGACGAACTGGAAGCCTTCGTCACCGACCACGCCCCGGAACGCATCGGCGCACGCCACGCCGAGGACCGTGCCGTACCGATGACCGCCGAGAGAGCCTGAGGCAGGGAGCCTGAAGGGGATCAGAGGGCGCGGAAGTCGGCGAAGTCGAAACCCGGCGCCACCACGCAGCTCACCAGGACCTCCGTGCCGCCCGCCGGGCGGGCCGCCTGCCAGGTGCCGGCGGGGACGACCGCCTGCGGTGCCTCGCCGTTCGCCACGTCAGGGCCGACCGTGATCGCGGTGGGGGAGGCGGCGGGCCGGTCGCCGTCGCCGCCGAGCAGCAGCGTCAGCGGCCCGCCGCGATGCCAGAGCCACACCTCGTCGGAACGGACCGCGTGCCAGATCGACTCCTCGCCGGGCGGGAGCAGGAAGTAGATGCCGGTCGCCGCGGACCGCTCGCCCGGATAGCCGTCGGGGACGAACCGCGCCGCCGCCCGCCAGGTCTCCCGGAACCAGCCGCCCTCGGGATGCGGCAGCAGGCCGAGCGCGGCCGCGGTGGCCGGACGGTCCAGGAACGCCGCGTGCCGCCCGTCCGGGCCGCGCCGCCCGTACCGGATCCGGGCCGCGTGGGCGCGGTCGATCACGCCGCGCGGCGGGAGCAGGCCGGGAGCCGGATCGAGGGTGATCGCCAGCACCTGCCCGGCCGGGAACGCGTCGTCGGCGACGGCGAGCAGCCCGGCGGGGTCGTCGGTGTCGTCGGGTCCCCAGACGGCGCCCGCCTCGCCGAGCACGAACCGCCCGTCGGGCGCCGGCGCCGGGCCGGGCTCTCGGTCCGAGCCGGGCTTCGGCTCCCAGGCATCGAGCGTGGTCAGCAGTACGAGCACATGCCGAGCCTAGTGCGTGCGCCGTCCGTTGATCGAACGTTGATCGGCTGTTGATCGGGATCGTGCAAGGTGTGTCACGCACGGTCCTGGGGCCGCGGTGTGGGTTCTGCGGGGTTCGCGGGGTTCGTCGCGGAATCCGTCAGCCGCGATCGGGGCCGTGCCGTCTTGTGCGGCGGGTCGGCCGGATCGGGGGATGCGGCCGCCCGCCCGCCTTGGCGGGCCGCGATCACCCTGCGCGAGGCACTGCCGGGCAGGGGGCACGCCACGGGGGCCGGGACCACACGTATCGCTGGTCTCGTTCGCTGGTCCCCTCGCTCGTCATCATCGCTCGTCTCATCGAGGGTCTCGCCAGGTCGATGGGCTTCGCCCGCGCGCGGGCTCCGGCCGCCCCGCATCCCCCGCGTGGGGGAGCGGGACGGCCCCCGCGAGGGACGTGGCGCGAGGCCCGGCGCCGCGAGCATGACGGGGTGAACACAACGCCGCGTACCGCAGAGGGCCACCCGACCGCCGCGCCGCCCGCACCCGCCGGCCCCGGCGCCCTGCCGCGCTCGACGGAACATCCCGTGCCGCGCTGGATCAACTGGATCGCCCATGCCGTGCCGTTCACCGTGCTGCCGTCCGGGCTGTGGCGGATCGCGCTCGGCCTCGGCGTGCCGATGGGCTTCAGCGGTGAGCTCGCGGAGCTCTACCACGGGCCCGACTGGGTCCTCACGCCGTACGTGGTCCTGCTGAGCCTCCTCACGGAGGGATTCGCGCTGCTGACGCTCGGGCTGGTGCGGCCGTGGGGCGAGGTGTTCCCGCGCTGGATGCCGTTCATCGGCGGCCGGACGGTCCCGGTGCTCGGCGCCGTCAGCGTCGCCGCGCTGGGCGCCGTCGCGGTCACGATGATCAGCGCCATGTTCGTGGGCATGTGGAGCGATCCGGAATCCCTGGCGAGCCCGGAGGCGCCGCAGGGCCTCGCGGCCTGGCTCATGACGCTGTGCTACCTGCCGTTCCTGGCCTGGGGGCCGCTGCTGGCGATCGTCACGGTCGCGTACTACCTGCGGCGCCGCGGCCTCATTCCATTTCCGACAGCCGGGCGGGATCGAACCGGATCGGGAACGGGTGCTCGGCCGTGAGCTCCTCGCCGGCGCGGGCCTTGCGGCGGGTGCGGTAGCGCGCCTCCGGGGTCCCCGGCCGGGCCAGCTCCAGCATCGTGACGGCGGGCCGGGGCTCCAGGTCGACGATCCAGTAGTGCGGGATCCCGGTCGCGGCGTACTCGGCGACCTTGCGCACCCGGTCGACCTGCTCGCTGCCCGTACGCGGCGTCACGATCTCGGCGACGAGCAGCAGGTCCGGGCCGTAGTAGGTGCGGGCCTGCCGTTCCAGTGCCGCGCGCGCCACGTCGCGGCCGACCGCGAAGACGTCCGGACGGCGGATCCCGGCGGCCGTGCCGACGTCCCGGGGCGGCCCGGCGACGTGCACGTCGGCACCGGCCCGGTGCGCGGCGTCCTGCAGGATCTCGCGCAGCCGCGCGGCGGCGTGGTCGTGCCACGGATCGCCGGGCAGCTCGGCCAGCCAGCCGTCCGCCAGCTCGTACCGCACGCCGTCGTCCGGCAGCGCGTCGAGATCGTAGAGCGTGTACGGACCGTGCGCGTGACCTGCCACCGCACCCATGCCGCGCGTCCCTCCCCCGATGATCTTGCAGGTCCGAATGTAGCGGAACGGGGCGGCGCTCCAGGTGAGGGACTCTCCAAAAAGGAGGGGAGGCGAGTTAAGATACATCGCGAGTCGGGTTCGTCTCGGCGCCGGGCTTGACCCTCCACCGCCCGGAGGCTCCAGGATCGAGGGCGACCCCCCGAAGGAGGACGTGATGATGACCGAGCGGACCGACCCCGTCCCGCGCGCCTCCGACCGGGACCGGGACGAGGTGCTCGTCCGGCTGCACACCGCGTACGCCGAGGGGCGGCTGGACGACCGGGAGCTGGACGAGCGGATCGACCTCGTGCTGGCCGCGCGCACCCACGCCGAGCTCGCCGTCCTGCGCGCCGACCTGCCCGTACGGGAGGACGAGATGCTCGTACGGCCGGAGACGGCCACTCCCGGGCGCAGCACCGGCGGGCGGTCCCAGATGGCCTTCAAGAGCAAGGTCAGGCGGGTCGGCCGCTGGCGGCTGCCCGAGCGCTACACCGTCCTCGCCTACAAGGGCGAATGCGTCCTCGACCTGCGCGAGGTCGAACTGTCCGCGCAGGTCACGACGGTACGGGTGATCGCCTACAAGTCCACCGTCGAGATCATCGTGCCGCCCGGCCTGCGGGTGGAGGCCGCCGGGCTGGGCGTCTCCATGGAGGTGCGCGGCGCCCCGTCGCCGTCGGCGCCGGTCATCCAGGTCCAGGGAACCGCCTATAAAGGACCGATCGAGGTAATAGATCATCTTCGTCTACCCTGAGACGATATAAACGCTCCCGCACCCCTTTCAGGTTCAGATCGCGCGATGTCCGCCCAACGGCGGTTTCGGCGCGGTTTGATGGTGTGCCATCGCGGTCGGCGATGGCATGACGGTCGGCGGAGGAGCGTTCGTGACGGCAAGGACCCCGGAGCAGGATGGCGCCCGGCTCTTGGCTGGAGCGGGACTTCCCACCGGGGACGAGCTCTCGTCCGGCCCGCACGGCTCCCGGCAGATCCGCCGGCGGCTGACGCTCCGGGCCGACGAAGTCCTCGGCGAGGTCCGTGAGGTCCGCGAGTTCATCGAGTCGGCCGAGCCCCGCGCGCCGGGCAGGCGGAGCAAGAAGGGCCCGTCCCCCTGGCAGCACGCCCAGGACGCCTGGCGCGACGCCGGCGTCCAATGGAAGGGCGCCGGCGCGCCGCCCGTACGGAAGAAGGCCGCACCCAAGTCGCCGGCCCCGGCTCCCGCGCCGCCTTCGGCGCCCAAGCCGCAACCGCGCGACGTAGGGCTGCGCAGGCCCGGCCACAAGACCGTCGCGGCGGCCACCGCGGGGCTGGTCGCCATCGGCGTCGCCGCGTTCGCCCTCGCCGGGGGCGAGGAGGAGACCGGGCCGCGGTCGGACGTGGCAGCGGCGACCCTGGCCGAAAGCACGTTCGTGACGGATCCGGCGGCCAAGACCGACGGGCTCGTTCAGGACCTCCCGGCCGTTGCCGCGTCCGGCGCCACGGTCATCGCCGCCGGTACGGAGTCGGCGGGGGACGGGACGCCTGGACGCGACCGCGCCCGATTCCTCCACTCCGGCGACGCCGGCCGGACCTGGCGGCTCGCGCGGGTGCAGGCGGCGGACGGTGCCGAACCGGCGCCCGGGGCCAAGCCGCGCATGCTCGCCGGGGGCGAGGGTGCGTGGGCGGCCATCGGCCAGATCGCACAACCCGCACGACCCGCACAGACTGCTGTGCCCGCTCAGACCGTCCTGTGGACGAGCGTCTCGGGCAAGGAGTGGACGAGGGAGTCCGGCACCGGCCTCCCGTTCGGCCCGAACGACCGGGTGAACGCGCTGACCCGTACCTCCAGCGGGTTCGTCGCGGTGGGCGCGACCTCCCCGAGCGGGAAGTTCGGAGCGGACACCCAGGGCATGGTGTGGACCTCGTCCGACGGCCGCACGTGGCAGCGCGCCGCCGGCCTCGCACCCCTCGGCATCGCCGGCCTGGGCGGGCTGGCGGCGTCGGGTGCGAACGTGGTGGCGCACGGCACGTTCGTCCGTACCGTGACCAAGACGGTCAAGCGCAAGGGCAAGAAGAAGGGCACCCGCAAGGTCACCACCACCGAGCGTGGCGATGGCCTGTGGCGCTCGGCGGACGGTGGCCGTACGTGGGCGGCCGTGAGGGTCCCGCACGCTCAGGGCTCGTACGGGCCGCTCAAGGGCGTGGCGGCCGGACCCGGGGGCATCTACGCGACCCGCGAGGGCAAGCGCACCACCGGATCGAAGAAGAAGCGCAGGACGGCCCCGTACGGCGTGGTGTTCGGCTCCCGGGACGGGGCGGCGTGGACGTCCGCCGCGCAGCTCACCGTCCCGGCGTACACCGGCATCGAACGGCTCACCGGGACGCCCACCGGGCTCGCCGCCCTCGTCCGTGGCAAGGGCGGGGCCGGAACCGTACTGCACAGCGCGGACGGCCGCACCTGGCGGCCGGGCGGCGAACTGGGCGCCCCCGGGCCCGGCTCGGCCGTGGCCGGGCTGGCCGTGGCCGGCGCCGGTGTGGCGGTGGTCAGCGGGCATCGCGGCGATGACGGCTTCCTGGCCGTGGCGGGCCCCTCGGCCGGTCCCGCCGCGCCCGTGGAGGTCGCCAAGGTGCCGGGCGCCGTACGGCCCGAACGCACGCTCACCGCCCTCGCACCCGGCGCGCCCGGGCAGTTGGTCGCCGTGGGGAGCACCGGCGGCGACGCGGCGAGCTGGATCATGGACAAGAGCGGCACGTGGACCCGCGGCCGGTCGCCCGCCCTCGGTGGCGGCCGGACGGCGGGCGGCCCCGGGCAGTTCCGGCAGCGGCTGAACGACGTCGCCCACGGCACGCAAGGCTGGCTGGCCGTCGGCGCCACCAACGCCCCCAACGGCACCTCCGTACCGCTCGTGGTGGCGTCCCAGGACGGCAAGGCGTGGCGCAGGACGACCGTGCCCGGAGGCAAGACGACCTCGGGCGCCGCTTCGGGTCCCGGCGGCTACGTCGTCGTCGGCATGGTCGGCGGCTCGGCCGCCGCCTGGCGTTCGGCGGACCTCCAGGCCTGGACGCGCGGCGGCAACGCGGGCAAGGGGGATCTCGACGGCCCCACCTGGATGCGCGACGTGGCCACCACGGGCAAGGGGTACGTGGCCGTGGGCGGCAGGAAGGGAGCCGGGCCCGCGAGGGGCGGCCCGCCTCCCGGCGACCTGCCCGCCGTCTGGACCTCCGCCGACGGGCTGAAGTGGGCCGCGGCCGCGCCTCCGGCGCTCCCGTCCGGGATCGCCTCGGGTGCCTTCTCCCGGGTGGTGGCGCGCGGGGACACGCTGGTGGCGCTCGGCTCGGGCCGTACCGCTGCGGCGGCCAACGCCCCGGCCCGCTCGCAGGCCTTCTACGCGTACTCCGCGGACGGCGGCCGTACGTGGCGGACGAGCATGCCCGCCGGCGCGACGCCCACGACGGCGATCACCGCCGCCACCGCGACCTCGAAGGGCTTCCTGGTGGCGGGCACCACGGGCGAGGCCGGCCGCCAGGACGTCGTCCTGTGGGCCACCTCGACCGGCGCCGACTGGCGGCGCGTCACGTCCTCCGGAACCGGTCTGGACGGCCCCGGCGACCAGCGCCTGACCGCGCTCACCTCGGTAGGCGCCCAGGTCATGGGAACGGGCATCAGCGCCGATCACAAGGGCGAGATCCCGACGTTCTGGAAGACCGCAGCGCCCTGACGCGGGAAGAGGGGCGGCGCACGAGGGAGCGCCGCCTCACCGGCCGGCGGTCGCCCGCCGGCCGGTGCCGGCCGTCCTTCGCTTCGGAGTCGCTGTGCTTCGGGTCACCCGTTGCAGCCGCAGGAACAGCCCTTCGGGCATGAGCAACTTCCGCCATGACCACAACTGCATCCACCTTGAGCCATGGCCGGAACGTATCTCCGGGGGAATTCGGGGTCTATGACCGCCGGCGCGAGGTACCCCTCACGCGGCGGCCAGACCGGCGGTCGCGCATCGGCGGCGAGCGTCGGCGGTCAGGCGTCGATGGTCATGTCCACGCCCAGCAGGACGAGGAACCAGAGGAAGATCGCCAGCAGCGCGCCGGCGACGCGCCGCACCAGTTCCGCGTCGAGATAGCCGCGGTCCCAGGCGATGAACACTCCGATGATGATGTAGATCAGCCCGACGATGCTGATCCCGGGCCGGTATCTGGACGCCATGGGGGCTCTCCTCACGAGGGGGACTCATGACGTCCGGCCGGTGCCCGTACCCGCACGGGCGAAACTCCGGCGGCATTCGGTGCCGTCCCGTGCCGATCTTTCCGGCCGTCCCGAAACGGGGCGGCCGTTTCGGCGGTCCCGGGCGCGGTTGCGGCTACCCGCGCCCGCCCGGCGGCTTGCCCGACATGTCGATCCGCACCACGGTGGGGTCGCGGTCGCCCGCCCGGGACGCGAACTCGGCGTTGCGGTGCACGATGTCGTACTCGTGCTTCCGCTTGGCCAGCGACTCGCTCAGCATGATGTGGTCGGTCGTGCGCGCGTCGCCGCCGGAGACCGTGGTGTAGCGCTCCTTCTCCGGCAGCGTGGCCGGCAGGTCGCGCAGGCCCGCCTCCTCGGCCAGCGCCCGGACGGGCGGGGAGTGCTCCGGCTCGTTGAGGTCGCCCGCCACGATGATGTTGGCGTCGCGGTCGGCGGCCCGGACCGACTTGACGAACCCCGCCACCACGCGGGCCTGCTCCAGCCGGCGCCATTCGGTGGGCCGGGTCGGCGGCTGGTAGCGCCCGAGGTCGGGGTGGTCGTCGCCGGTGCGCGGGTACCACTGGTTGGCGACGACGATGATCCGCTTGCCCTGCCAGGTCACCTCGCCGGCCACCGGCTTGCGGGTACGGCTCCAGGTCGCGTCGCCCGGCGCGATCCGGCCGGGGCTCAGGGTGAGCCGTACACCGCCGGAGCCGTCCCCGAGCGCCCTGACGGGCGTCACCGCGGGATCGGGCCGGGTCCCACCCGTACCGGGCGTACCGGGCGATTCAGGGGCCGCCACGGACCCCTGGGGCGCGCCCTCGGGCCGGTCGACGAAGCCGAGGCCCCGGTCGGTACGGAACAGGAAGCCCACGTGGTCGTTGGAGCCCTTCTCGCCGCCGTCGGCGTTGTCGCGCGGCGCGATCGAGCGCCAGTCGTAGCCCGGGCCGCCCGCGGTGCTGATCGCGGTGATCAGCTCCGCCACGGTCTGGTCGGCGGCGACCGTGCCGTCGTCGGCGGCGCCGCTGTTGTCGCGCAGCCCGGTGATCGTGACCAGGTCGGGCGACTTGAGCCCGTCCACCAGGTCGGCGGCCAGCGCGGCGATCCGCTCGGGCGGCACGTCCGGGCTGAGCCCGCCCAGATCGGCGGTGGCGACCGCCAGTTCCTGCGGCCGGGCCGTGCGGGTCGTCTCCGGCCGGCCGCCGCCGTCCTGGCGCTGCGGAGCGGTGGTGACCAGCAGCTTGAACGTGCCGTAGGCGTAGTCGACGACACCGTCAGCGACGCCGGGCAGCCGGTCGCCGGCGTTCATCGCCGGCAACGGGGCGAGGGCGTCGTCGAGGACGATCCGCTTGCCCGCGCCCGCCTCGCCCGCCGGCTGCACCGGGATCTCCCCGTACCGGGACGGGCCAGCGGCCACGGCGTCCCGCACGCCCGCCCGCATGCCCTCGATCGACTCGTAGAAGTCGATCGCGTTGCGCTCCGGGTCGAAGCGGCCGCCGGACTCGATGTTGCGAGCCGGGCCGATCTCCGGGCCGGTCATGATCGTGGCGGGCGGCCTGCGGCCCTTGGAGCCGATGACCATCGGTGCCGGGAGCGCCGTGCCGCGCGCCTCGGTGACCGTGCGGGTGGCGTCGATCTCGGTACGGCTGAGCCCGGCCGAGCGCGGCCCGCCGGGCCGGTACTCGCTGACCCGCCCGTCGACGCGGACGGAGTCGCCGGCGGCGACCGCCGGGCCGGTACGGGTGAAGACGAAGATGCCCTCGGACGTGGCGTGGTCGCGGTCCGGGGCGGGGTCCTGCATCCAGAAGCCGTTGCCGGTCACCGCGGTCACCACGCCGGGGACGCGGGAGACGGTGCCGCCGTTCAGCGGCGACACGTGCCCGGCGCCCTGGACGTCGCGGATCCGCTGCTCGGGCGCGGCCTGCGCGGCGTGTGCCGCCGGCGCGTACAGCAACGGCGCGCACAGGACCGGAAGACCAAGGAACACCGCGGCCAACGTGCGGGCCGGACCCTGTTCACCTAGGTACGCCACCCAAGCTCCATCATCGACTAGCGCGCGGCCAATGGACATGAAGAAGGATGACATATGACGTCGGGGGAAATCGCCGTCACACCGTGCTGATCACAAGGCGCTGACGACACCGCGCCGAACCGGGGCCGGGAGGTGCGGCCCGGCCCCGGTTCCGCCGGTCAGTCGAACAGCACGACCTGGCGGATCACGTCGCCGGTCTTCAGCGCCTCGACGGCGTCGTTCAGGTCCTCGAACCGGATCCGGCGCGAGATGAGGCCGTCGATGTCGAGCCGGCCGGCCCGCCACAGGTCCACGAACCGCGGGATGTCGCGCTTGAGGTCGCAGCCGCCGTACAGCGAGGCCTTGAGCGACTTGCCGTCGAACAGCAGCCCGAACGCGCTCATCTCGAAGTTGTCGTCGGCCGCGCCCGCGCCGACGACGATCACGTCGCCGCCGCGCCGGGTGGCGTTCCACGCCGTCGTGACGGCCGCCGCCTTGCCGACCGCCTCGAAGACGTAGTCGAAGCCCGAGCCCGCGGTGAGCAGGTTCTTGGCCTCGTCCAGGGTGTCCAGCGTCGCCGTGTGGGTGGCGCCGAACTGCTTGGCGAGCGGGTGCTTGGCCTCGTTGGGGTCGACCGCCAGGATGGTCGACGCGCCGGCGATCCTGGCGCCCTGGATCACCGCCAGGCCGATGCCGCCCGTCCCGACCACGGCGACCTTGGAGCCCGGCTGCACCTTGGCGGTGTTGACCGCGGCCCCGACGCCGGTCGGGATGCCGCAGCCCAGCAGCGCCGCGTACTCGAACGGGACGTCCTCGTCGATCTTGATGACGCCCTGGAACGGGACGACCATCTCGTCGGCCCAGGTCCCGGTCCCGGCCATCCCGAACGCCGGGGTGTCATCGCCCAGCCGGAAGTTGGCGATGCTGAACGACTGCGCGATGAACGTCATGCACAGGTACGGCTCGCCGCGCAGGCACTCGGGGCACGTACCGCAGTCGGGCGTCCAGTTGACGACCACGTGGTCGCCGACCTTGACGTTGGTGACGTGCTCGCCGACCTCGGCCACCACGCCGGCGCCCTCGTGCCCGAGGACCGTCGGCGGCATCGCGGGCAGTACCCCGGAGATCGTGGACAGGTCGGAATGGCAGACCCCGGTCGCCTTGATCTTGACCTTGACCTGGTCGGGACCGGGATCGACGGTGCTGACGTCGTCGCGCAGGTCGAGCTCGGCGTCGCCGACCGCGTGCAGAACCGCGGCACGTGCCATGACTGCCTCCACATGAGGGGTGGGACGCCGGCCGCTGGGCACGGCGTCCTCAGGGGATGGGTGGGGTGCTCCGGATCCGACCGTGCCCAAAAAGGGGACGGCCCGTCCAGAGTCGGTCGGCAGGGCTGAGCCATTCCACAGCTGAGCCGTTCCGCCGTTGAGCTATTCCTCCAGGGCCAGCGCGGCCTTGGGGCAGGACCGTACGGCGTGCCTGACGCGGTCGGCCTGGTCGGCCGGTACGTCCGGCATCAGTACCTGGAGCTCGTCGTCGTCATCGAGGTCGAAGACCTCGGGGGCGAGCCCGACGCATACGGCGTTGGCCTCGCACACCAGGGGATCGACGCTTACCTTCATCGCCTCTGTCTCCGTTCCACTACCCGGCGCCGTTCATCGACCGGCGAGCTTGCGGTGGTCCCGCGAGGCGGCGCGGACCGGTTCCCCGGCCGCCGTCGCCCGCCGTGCCATCTCGCGGCCAACATACAGAATCCGGTTCGGACCGGTTGCGACCTCGGTACGCTTGCTCACCGCAAAAGTAGAACACGTTCCAGTATTGTGGGCAAGACTGGAGTCTCATCGAAGTGATCCGGATGCCGCGCCGGGGTGAGGATGGGGCCGTACCGAGGATGGATCGGCACCGCTCCGGGCAGACCTGCATCAAGTGCGGATAGATCGGGATAAAGTGCCCGGCGGAGGAGATCGATGACCAACACCACGGCGTCCACCCACCCGGGGACGACCACACCCGACCCCACGGCCGTACCCGAGGGCGCGGCACCTGCCCCCATGGCCCGTGACCTGCTGCGCGCCGCGCGCAACGCCAAGGGCTTCATGCCCGAGGCCGAGGGCCGGGCCCTGTACGAGACCGCGCTGGAGTACGGCGCGCGACTCGGCGCGACCGGCCCCCTGCTGGAGATCGGCAGCTACTGCGGCAAGTCGGCGATCTACCTCGGCGCGGCCGCCAAGGAGTCCGGCGCGACCGTCGTCACCGTCGACCACCACCACGGCTCCGAGGAGAACCAGTCGGGCTGGGAGCACCACGACCCGTCCCTGGTCGACCCCCTCACGGGCCGGATGGACACGCTCCCGACCTTCCGCAAGACCCTCGGGGCCGCGGGCCTTGAGGAGCAGGTCGTGGCGATCGTCGGTACGTCCCGTACCGTCGCCACCTTCTGGCGCACCCCCATCGCCCTGCTCTTCATCGACGGCGGCCACGCCGAGGACCTCGCCCAGGCCGACTACGAGAGCTGGTCCCCCTGGGTCGCGCTGGGCGGCGCCCTGGTCATCCACGACGTGTTCCCGGACCCCGCCGACGGCGGCCAGGCCCCGTACCACGTCTACCAGAGGGCTCTGAAGAGCGGCGCCTTCACCGAAAAGCGAGTAGAGGGCTCCCTGCGCGTCCTGGAACGCACAGCGGAAACCGACGCCGGTTGACTCGTGGCGTGTTCGCCGTTCCAGAGCCTCTGGAACGGCGAACACGCCACGAGTCGACGTTACAAGCGCGTCCTGACGGGGTTGGCGACGCTGACCAGGGCGCAGCCGCAGGCGTCCGGGTCGGCGGGGCCCGACGGGCCCAGGGGACGGCCGGCGATCTCCTTGAAGATCCTGGCGCCCGGGGACGTGCCTTCGAGGGCGTCGGCGGCCAGGACGACCGCGGCGGCCGTGTAGGTGGAGCGGTCCCCCGGGAAGTGCCGCTGGTTCTCGAACTGCCAGCCGGTCCAGTACGAGCCGTCCTCGTGCCGCAGGTGCTGGATGGTGGCGAACAGCTCCAGGGCCCGCTCACGGTCGCCTGCGGCGTCCAGGGCCATCACCAGCTCGCAGCTCTCGGCCGCGGTCACCCACGGCTGGTCGGACACGCAGCGGCAGCCCAGGCCCGGAACGACGAAGGTGTCCCACTGCTCGGCCAGCCGGTGGGCGGCGGCCTCGCCGCGGACCGGGCCGGAGAGCACCGGGTAGTACCAGTCCATCGACCAGCGGCTCTTGTCGGCGAACGCCTCCGGGTGCGCGGCCACCACGTGGCCGAGCTGGTCGGCGGCCAGTTCCCACTCCGGCTCGGGCTCGCCGAGGTGCTCGGCGAGCGCCACCGCGCAGCGCAGCGACTGGTAGATCGAGGAGCAGCCGGTCAGCAGCGCGTGGTCGGAGGCGGCGCCGTCGGGGTGCCGCAGCCAGATGATCTCGCCGCGCCGGGTCTGCAGTTCCAGGACGAAGCCGATCGCGCGGCGGACGGCGGGCCACATGTGCCGCGCGAACGTCTCGTCCCCGGTCATCAGCAGCTCGTGCCAGACGCCGACGGCGATGTAGGCGGCGTGGTTGGACTCGCCGCCGGGCTCGGTGACCTCGCCCAGGATCCACTTGGCGGGCCAGGAGCCGTCGGGCCGCTGGACGGAGCGGAGCCACTCGTACGCGCGGCGGGCGTGGTCGTTGAGGCCGGCCACCGTGAGGGCCATCGCGGCCTCCACGTGGTTCCAGGCGTCCACGTGCCCGGGTACGCCGCCGATCGGGGTGAACCAGGGGATCGCCCCGGACTCCTCCTGCTGGTCGGCGATGCTGCGCGCGGTGGCCACGATGTCCTCGCGGGTGACCACGCCGGGCACGGCGGGCGGGGAGAGATCAGACCGCATCCGCGGTCTCCTTGGCGGGCGAGGACGGCTTGCCGGGGGAGGCGGGCTTGGTGAAGTACACCACGACACTCTTCCCGATCACCGGGTTGAGCACACGTTCGGCCAGCCGGGTCGCCAGCGGCCGCTTCATGATGTCCCAGACCAGGAGCTGGTGGTAGGCCTTGGCGGCGGGGTTGCCGTCGTTGTTCACCCCGACCGCGCACTTGATCCACCAGTACGGGGCGTGCAGCCCGTGCGCGTGGTGGTGCCCGTTCACCTTGAAGCCGATGCCCTTGAGCTTGGCCTCCAGCTCGGCGCGGGTGTAGATGCGGATGTGGCCGCCGGGGGCGGTGTGGTAGTCCTCCGAGAGGGCCCAGCAGACCCGCTCGGGCAGCCAGCTCGGCACGGTGACGGCGAGCCGCCCGCCCGGCTTGAGCACCCGCAGCAGCTCGCGCATCGCCCGCATGTCGTCGGGGATGTGCTCCAGGACCTCGGAAGCGACGATCTTGTCGAAGTGGTCGTCGGGGAACGGCAGGTCCAGGGCGTCGCCCTGGACGGTCTCGGCGGCGGCCTCCTCGGGAAGCCCGCCCTCCAGCCGCATGGCGTCGAACATCGTGCCGACACCGGCCAGCTCGTCGGCGTCCATGTCGAAGGCCACGACGCGGGCACCCCTGCGGTACAGCTCGAAGGCGTGCCGCCCGGCACCGCATCCCATGTCCAGGATGCGCTCTCCGGGCTTCACGCGGAACCGCCCGAAATCAACGGTCAGCAGGGTGGTGCTCCTTCCGTACGAGGGACGCCGCGCGCGGCGTCCCTGCTTCCATCCCGTGATGTCTCGTCCGCGGCCGGCGGGCTCGCGGCCGGCGCGGGGCCTGGTCAGGCGGCCGCTGTCAGCGGTCCCCGGCCTTGCCCGCGGCCAGCCGCCGGTAGCGCTGCTGGGCGATCGCGGTGCGGTAGTGCTCCACCGTCGCCTGCGCCACGGCCGGCCAGGCGAACCGCGACCGGACGCGGGCCAGGGCGGCCTCGCCGGCCCTGGCACGCTCGTCGGGGGAGTCGTGCAGCCGGCGCAGCGTCGCGGCCAGCTCCTCGACGTCGCCGGGCTCGACCATGATCCCGGCGTCGCCGACGACCTCGGGCAGCGCCCCGGCCCGGCTGGCGACCAGCGGGGTACCGGAGGCCATGTGCTCGACCGCGGGCAGCGAGAACCCCTCGTACCGGGACGGCACGACGGCGATCTCGGCGGACGCCAGCAGCTCGCCGAGCTCCTCGTCGCCGATGCCGCTGACGAACCTCACCCGGTCGCCCAGGGCCAGCTCGCGGACCAGCTTGGCGGTGGGGCCGTCCTTCTTGGGCTTGCTGACGATCACGACGTGCACGTCCCGCTCGGTGGCGACCTTGGCGACCGCGCGCAGCAGCACGTCCACGCCCTTGATCGGGGCGTCCGCGCTGGCCATCGCGACGATCCGGCCGGGCACCCGCTCGCCGCGCGGATGGAAGATCCGGGTGTCGACGCCGAGCGGCAGGATCTCGATGTCGCGCGGGTCGACCCGGAAGTCCTTGACGATGTCGACCTTGGAGGAGTCCGAGACGGTCAGCACCGGGCCGATCCGCCGCGCCACCTGGCTCTGCATGGCGACGAACCCGTACCAGCGGCGCTTGCCGAGGTTCTGCCGGATGCCGCGGGCGGCCTCCAGCTCGATCCGCCGGTCGACGCTGATCGGGTGGTGGATGCTGGTGACCAGCGGCAGGTCGAGCCGGCCGATGCCGAGGTTGCCCAGGCCGAGCACCTGGTTGTCGTGCACCACGTCGAACCGGCTGCGGCGCCGACGCAGCTCGCGCAGGACCCGGAGGCTGAAGGTCAGCGGCTCGGGAAAGCCGCCGGTCTTCATGTGCGCGAACTCCAGCACGTCGATCCAGTCGCGGAACTCGCCCGGCCGCGGCGTCCGGAACGGATCCTCGTCCCGGTACAGGTCCAGGCTCGGGATCTTGGTCAGGATGATCTCGTCGCGGTCGAGTTCGGGATACGGTTGCCCCGACAGGACCTCGACCCTGTGCCCGAGGTCGGCCAGTTCGCGGCTCAGATGCCGTAGATAGACGCCCTGGCCGCCGCAGTGCGGCTTGCTCCGGTACGAGAGCAGGGCCACGCGCAGTGGACCGCCCGACGGCTCGTCTGCCTCAGCCACGCCAGTCCCTGCTCACGCACCACTCCTGTCAATCGGTGTTGTCCCTGGGGGCGGACCCCCAGACCCCCGGGGCTCCGCCCGAAGGGCGTATCAGTGTTGCCCCTGGGGGCGGACCCCCGGGCTCCGCCCGAAGGACGTATCAGAGGTCAGCCGGGCGCAGGCGCACCGGCATGCCTTTGATGCCGTTGATGAAACTAGACCTTAGCCTCCGTACGTTACCGGAGAGTTCAATATTGGGCATGGCGTCCAAAAGTGTTTCGAAAAGCACACTGAGCTCGAGCCGGGCAAGGTGCGCACCCAGGCAGAAATGCGGACCGCCGCCGCCGAACCCCAGGTGGGGGTTGGGGTCGCGGCCCACATCGAAGCGGAACGGGGCGTCGAAGACGCGCTCGTCGCGGTTGGCCGAGGCGTAGAAGACGACGACCTTGTCGCCCGCCGAGATCCGCTCGCCGCCGAGCTCGAGATCGCGCATCGCGGTACGGCGGAAGAGGTTCACCGGCGTCACCCAGCGGACGATCTCCTCGACGGCCGTGGGCAGCAGGCTCCGGTCGTTCCGGAGCCGCTCCCACTGCTCGGGATGCTCGAAGAGCGCGAGCATCCCGCCGGACGCGGCGTTGCGGGTGGTCTCGTTGCCGGCCACCGACAGCAGCAGGACGAACAGCTCGAACTCGTTGCCGCTCAGCTCGTTGCCGTCGGCGTCGGGCTGGAGCAGCCGGGTGACGATGTCGTCGCGCGGCTCGGCCTTGCGCTGCGCGGCCAGTTCCTCGGCGTAGGCGTACAGCTCCGTCGCCGCCGCCTGGCCCTCCTCCGGCGAGGTCTGGAACTCGGGGTCCTCGGCGCCGATCAGCGTGTTGGACCAGTGGAAGATCTTGTCCCGGTCCTCGACCGGCGCGCCGAGCAGCTCGCAGATCACGTACAGCGGGAGCGGGGCGGCGATGTCGCGGACGAAGTCGGCCTCGCCGCCCTGCTCCAGCCGTTCCGCCACCTCGGCGACCAGGCCGCGGCAGATGTCGCGGATGTGCTCCTCGAGCGCCCCGATGGCCCGCGGCGTGAAGCCCCGGTTGACGATGCTCCGCTTGCCCGAGTGCTCCGGCGGATCCTGGTTCAGCATCATCATGCGCTGCAGGTCCAGATGCTCCGGCTCGGGCTCGTCGAACAGCGCCAGCTTCTCGTACGAGGAGAAGTCCTCCGGATGCCGCGAGACCCGCACGACGTCCTCGTGCCGGGTCACCGCCCAGAACTCGGGGTTGCCCCGGCTCGGGTCGGCGTGGTGCCGGTGGACGGGGGCCCGCTCGCGCAGCTCGCTCAGCTGCTCGTGCGGGATCCCGCCGCGCTCGTAGACGTCCGGATCGACCAGCTCGATGCCGGATACGGGGGACGTGGTCTGTCCGGTCTGGGGAGTGGTGGTCATCGCCGCGGACCTCCTCGTCGGCGCGGACGGACGGGACCGGTCCTCACCTGCTGATCGGCCCTGATCAGCCGCGCCTAGCGGTACTGGGGGGTGAACTCCACCGGGAGTTCCTTGACACCGTTGACGAAGTTGGAGCGCAGCCGGCGAGGCTCGCCGGCCGGCCTGATGTCGGGGACCCGGTCCAGAATCGTCTCAAAGATGATCCGCAGATTCATCCGTGCGAGGTGGGTTCCCAGGCAGAAATGCGGCCCGCCGCCGCCGAAACCGATCTGCGGGTTGGGATCGCGCGCCACGTCGAACCGGAACGGGTCGTCGAAGACCTTCTCGTCGCGGTTGGCCGAGGCGTAGAACAGCACCACCTTGTCGCCGGCCTTGATCTCCTTGCCGCCCAGCTCGGTGTCCTGGGTGGCGGTACGGCGGAACTGGTTGATCGGGCTGACCCAGCGGACGATCTCCTCGACGGCCGTGGGGATCAGGCTCCGGTCGTTCTTCAGCCGCTCCCACTGCTCGGGGTAGTCGAAGAAGGCCTGCATCCCGCCGGCGGTGGCGGTCCGGGTGGTCTCGTTCCCGGCGATCGACAGCATGATCACGAAGAGCTGGAACTCCTCGTCGCTCAGCCGCTCGCCGTCCGGGCCGGCGGACAGCAGCTTGGTCACGATGTCGTCGCGCGGGGTGGAGGCGCGCTCCTGGGCCAGCTCGCCCGCCCAGACGGCGAACTCGGCCGCGCAGGCGGCCGACTCCGACCGGTCGCCGATGTACTCGGGGTCGTTGAAGGCCACCAGCGTGTTGGACCAGCGGAAGATCTTGTCCCGGTCCTCCAGCGGGGCGCCCAGCAGCTCGCAGATCGTGTAGAGCGGCAGCGGGGCGGCGAAGTGCTCGACGAAGTCGCAGGCGCCCAGCGGGGCGGCCTGGTCGATCAGCTCGTTGCAGGTGCGCCGGATGTGCTCCTCGAGCTGCTTGATCATCCGGGGTGTGAAGCCCTTGTTGACCATGCCGCGCAGCTTGGTGTGGTCCGGCGGGTCCTGGAACAGCATCATCATCCCGTACAGGGCGATGTCGTCGTCGCTGAACTCCTCGAACATCGAGGTCCGCACGTGCGAGGAGAACAGCTCCGGGTGGCGGGAGACGTGCGTGACGTCCTCGTGCCGGGTGACCGCCCAGAAGCCGGGGACGTTCTCGTTCGGGTCCGCGTGCCAGTAGACGGGGTCGTTCTGCCGCATCCAGGTGAGGGCCTCGTGCGGGATGCCGCCCTGCTCGTAGACGCCGGGGTCGATGACGTCGAAGTCGGGGACGATGCCGATCTCAGGGGCCATGGGAGATCCTTCGTGCCGGGGTGGGCCATCGGTGTTCGGGCGGTGGACTCGTGACTCGGACTGCGGTTACTCGAAGGCGGCGGCGAGGGCGCCGGCGGCGGTGAACCCGGCGGTGCCGGTGGAGATCTTGGGCCCGAGCTCGGCGGCCAGGGCGGCGGCCGTCCAGCCTTCCGCGCCTCCGGCCGCGTCTCCGGCGGTGACCTGGTGCGCGACCGTGGGCGGCGCCATCACCGCGACCCGGCCGCCGTACACGACGAAGACCTGGCCGGTGACGTCCTGGGCGGCGGGCGAGGCGAGGTAGGTCACCAGCGGCGTGACGTGGTCGACCGAGAGCGGGTCCGGGCCGTCCTCGGGGGCCGGGCCGAACACCCCGGCGGTCATGTCCGTACGGGCGCGCGGGCAGATCGCGTTGGCGCGTACCCCGTACCGGCCGCAGGCCTGGGCCGTCGAGAGGGTCAGCGCGGCGATGCCGGCCTTGGCGGCGGCGTAGTTGGGCTGGCCGGCTGATCCCAGCAGGAACGCCTCAGAGGCGGTGTTGACGATCCGCGCGTACACCGGCGCGCCGGTCTCCTTGGACCGTGCCCGCCAGTGCGCGACGGCCAGCCGGGAGGTGACGAAGTGCCCCTTGAGGTGGACGCGGACGACGGCGTCCCACTCCTCCTCGGACATGTTGAACAGCATCCGGTCGCGGGTGAACCCGGCGTTGTTGACCAGGACGTCCAGCCCGCCGAACGTACCGACCGCCGTCTGGACCAGGGCCTCGCCGGTCTCCCAGGCGCCGATGTCGCCTGCCTGCACGGCGGCCTCGCCACCGTTCTTCGCGATCTCCTCCGCCACCGCGTGCGAGGCGTCCGCGTCGAGGTCGTTGAGCACCACGCGGGCACCGGCGGCGGCCAGCGCGAGGGCCTCGGCCCGGCCGAGCCCGGCACCGGCGCCGGTGACCACGGCCACCCGCCCCTCCAGGCTCACATCTGGGTCGGTCACTGCTGTCCCTTCCGAACGCCGTGCGCGGGTCGAACCGTGCCCGGGCCGCGATCGAGCGCTTGCTCGGGCTACAGATCTAGAACACGTTCTAACATGAGACTCCAGTCTCATCAAGAGTCCAGCGGGTGTAGTGACGTGGGTCGCATCCAGCGATGACCCCCTGTGATGGCCGGCGGTACGACTCCAGGGGGCGGCAGGGAGCAGAGGTCCGGGCATGCCGGAGACCCCGCACGCGCGATCGCGTACGGGGTCCGGTCAACGCCAGGTCAGTCGTTCAGGACGAAGCGGATGGGGTCGCCGGCCTCGCGCCTGACCATCCCGCGCCGTTCCAGCGTGCGCAGGTGCGCCGCCGCCTCCGCGGTGGCCATCCGCCGGGAGCCGATCTCCATGTCGGCCCAGGCGCCGCGCCACTCCATCCCCCGCGCGACCCCCCACAGCGTGGTGGGCTCGCCGGAGAGCAGCCCGATGATCTCGGTCAGCCGCTCCTCGTGGTGGCCGATGATCTCCTGGACGCGGTCGGCGAGGCCGGTGAAGCGGTACTGGTGGGCGGGCAGCACCTCGCCCACCTGGACGCCGCCGACCCGTTCGAGCGACTTCATGAAGTCGCCCAGCGGGTCCACGTCCGGCTGGTCGTACGGGTACAGCCCGATGTGCGGCGTGATGCGGGGCAGCACGTGGTCACCGGTGAAGATCCGGTCGTTGTCCTCCAGGTGGAGGCAGATGTGGCCGGGGCTGTGGCCCGGGGTCCAGATCGTGCGCAGCGACCGTCCGGGCAGGTCCACCAGCTCGCCGTCGGACAGCTCGCGGTCGGGGAGCGCGGGCGGGTCCACCATCTGGCCGGCGTCGTTCCACTCGGCCAGCTCGGCCTCGTCCGCGCCCGCCTGGCGCAGCGAGTCCAGATGGAACGCGCGCCCGAAATCCTTGCTCCGCGTCGTCTCCTGGAACCGCCTGACGAGGGTGATGTCGTCGCGGTGCATGGCCACCCACGCCCCCGACGCCTCCCGCACGCGCCCCGCCAGCCCGGCGTGGTCGGGGTGGTAGTGGGTGACCACCACCCCGTGCACGTCGGCGATGTCCATCCCGAACGTGGCGAGCCCGCCCTTGAGCGCGGCCCAGGCGTCCTCGTGCTGCCAGCCCGCGTCCACCAGCACGGGCCCGCGCGGGCTCTCCAGCGCGTACACCAGCGTGTAGGCGAGAGGGTTACCGGGAATCGGCACCGGGACGCTCCACACGCCCCCGCCGAGGTCCTCGGGTTCTGGTTGCACGCTCTACCTCGTCTCGCCTTGTTCCGTGTCGCGGTCCTTGCCCGTACGGGCGTGCCCGCACGGTTCATACCCGTACGAGCATCCCGTACGGACGGATCAGATCCGCTCGATGATCGTGCCGGTCGACAGCGAGCCGCCGCAGCACATCGTGATCAGGGCGGTGGAGGCGTCCCGGCGCTCCAGTTCGTGCAGGGCCGTGGTGAACAGCCGGGCGCCCGTGGCGCCGACCGGGTGGCCCAGCGCGATCGCGCCGCCGTTGACGTTCACCTTGTCCATGTCGGGCTTGTGCACCGACGCCCAGGACAGCACCACCGAGGCGAACGCCTCGTTGATCTCGGTGATGTCGATGTCGCCCATTGTCATCCCGGTCCGCTTGAGCACGGCCTCGGTCGACTGCACCGGGCCGTCCAGGTGGTAGTACGGCTCGGAGCCGACGAGCGCCTGCGCCTTGATCCGGGCGCGCGGGGTCAGCCCGAGGGAGCGCGCCTTGGCCTCGTCCATCACCAGTACGGCCGAGGCGCCGTCGGTGATCTGCGAGGACGAGCCGGCGGTGTGGATGGCGTCCTCCATCACCGGCCGCAGCTTGGCCAGGCCCTCGACCGTGGTCTCGCGCAGGCCCTGGTCGCGGGTGACGGTACGGGTCTCGCCGGTCGGCTTGCCCTCGGCGTCCAGCACCGGGGCGTCGATCGGCGCGATCTCGCGGTCGAACCGGCCGTCCGCCCAGGCCTTGGCGGCGCGCTGCTGCGAGCGGGCACCGAACGCGTCCAGGTCGGCGCGGGTGATCCCGCGCCGCTTGGCGATCCGCTCGGCGGACTCGAACTGGGCGGGCATGTCCAGCGACCAGTCGTCGGGCTTGGGGTTGGCCGGCATCACGTTGGCGCCCAGCGGCGTCCGGCTCATCACCTCGACGCCGGAGCCGATCGCCACGTCCACCACGCCGGCGGCGATCTGCGAGGCGGCCAGGTGGACGGCCTGCTGGGCCGATCCGCACTGGGCGTCGATGGTGGTGACGCCGGTCTGCCAGGGCAGGCCCGCGTAGAGCCAGGCGTACCGGCCGACGTGGCCGCCCTGCTCCAGGGCCTGGGTCACGCAGCCGGTGAACACCTGCTCCACGAGGGCGGGGTCCAGCTCGGACCGCTCCAACAGCGCGTTGTACGTGTGCGCCATGACGGCCTGGGCCTTCAGCCCGGCGAGCCAGCCGTTGCGCTTTCCGAGCGGGGTGCGTACGGCATCGACGATCACAGGGGTGCCCATGCGGTCTCCTTCTAGAACCTCATTCGAGTCCGAATGTAACGGGTTCTATTTTCAGGTGGAAGGGCGGGGCCTGGCCGCCCATCCCACGCAGCGGGACCGCCGGGCACGAGATACTCCTCACCCCGGGCCCGTCCGGGCGCTCACCCGCAGCGGACGGGGAGCTCCTTGATCCCGTTGATCCAGGTGGAGCGGAGCCGCCGGGGCTCGCCCGCCAGCCGGATGTCCGGCATCTGGTCGGCGATCGCGTCGAACATCAGGTCGATCTCCATCCGGGCCAGGTTGGCCCCGATGCAGTAGTGCGCCCCCGTACCGCCGAAGCCGAGGTGCGGGTTGGGCGAGCGGGTGATGTCGAACCGCTCCGGGGCCTCGAAGACCTCCTCGTCGAAGTTGGCGGAGCTGTAGTACATCGCCAGCCGGTCGCCCGCCTTGATGCGCACGCCGCCGAGCTCGGTGTCGCGGACGGCGGTGCGCTGGAACGCGATCACCGGCGTCGCCCAGCGCACCACCTCGTCGGCGGTGGTCGCCGGACGCTCGGCCTTGTACAGCTCCCACTGCTCCCGGTCGGACAGCATCGCGATCATGCCGTGGGTGATGGCGTTGCGGGTGGTCTCGTTGCCGGCCACCGCCAGGATGATCATGAAGTAGCCGAACTCGTCGTCGGTCAGCCCGTGCCCGTCCACGTCCGCCTGGACGAGCCGGGTGGTGATGTCGTCGGCGGGGCAGGCGCCGCGCTGCGCGGCCAGGTCCATCGAGTAGCCGATGATCTCGGCGGCGGCGCAGGTCGGGTCGCCGTCGTACTCGGGATCGTCGTAGCCGAGCATCTGGTTGGACCAGTCGAACAGCCGGCTGCGGTCGTCCTGCGGGACCCCCATCAGGTCCGCGATCGCCTGCAGCGGCAGCTCGGCGGCCACCCGGGTCACGAAGTCGAACGTCCCGGTGCCGCCGTCCCGGCGCGCCTCCGCCACGATCCGCCCGGCCCGCTCGCGCAGCGCGTCGTGCAGGCCGTTGATCACGCGCGGGGTGAAGCCGCGGGACACGATCCGGCGCAGCTTGGCGTGCTGCGGCGGGTCCATGTTGATCAGCAGGTTCTCCCGCTGGACGGCCAGCTCCTCGGGCGTGAACGTCTCGTTGAACCGGATGATCGACCCGTTGGTCGCGGTGAACAGCTCGTGGTCGCGGGAGATCTCCTTGATGTGGGCGTGCTTGCTCACCACCCAGAATCCCTCGTCGTCGTAGCCGGTGACACCGCGCGGCTGCGCGTTCCACCAGGGCCGCCCCGTACGGCGCAGCGCGGCGAACTCCTCGAGCGGCACGCGCTCGGCCATCAGATCCGCAGAGCTGAAGTCGAAGGAGTCGGGCACGGGCGAGCCGGGCACGAGCGGCTCGGGGACGGGCGTTCCGGACGCGGCGGTGAACTCAGGCGCGGTGGTCATGGCTCCAACGTAGAACGCGTTCCGCGCCCCGCACAAGAGAAAATGAGACTCCAGTCTAATCTTGCGTCACACGCCTGTAAAAGCTGATCAGGAGGGTGTCAAGAGGCGCCTTCGGGTCAAGTTGTGAGCTTCGCCATGCGGGCTCACCGGTTTAGATAGAACAGGTTTCAGAAATTCTCCGCCGCTGCGATCCGTACGCGCAGGCTCGCGTACGTCGGGACGAGGACGCGGGCGGCGGCGCGCCGTGAGACCACCTGGTACGGGCGGCCCTGGGAGAGCAGTGTCTGGAGCATCCGGGCGACCTGCGTACGGGCCACGGCCGCGCCCAGGCACAGATGGCGGCCACCGCCGAACCACAGCTGGCGCGTCTCGGGGACGTAGTCGCGCCTGATGTCGAACGGCCCGACGCTGGTGGTGGCCAGGTAGGTCAGCAGCAGGATCCGATCGCCCTCGTGCAGCCGCCGCCCGGCGATCGTCGTGTCGCGCGCGACATGACGCCCGATGACGGGGGCCGGGGTGGAGACGCGCAGGCCTTCCCGTACGGCGTTGTCCATCAGGGACGGGTCGGACAGTAGTGATCTTTGCTGGCCGGTGTCGTGGAGGAGCGCGACCGTACGGGACGTCCCGGACGCCCCGGTCTCGGTGCCCGCGATGGCCAGCAGCGTGGCGAGCCCCCGGGCGAGCGGGAGGCCGAGGTCCATCTCGCGGCAGCGTCCGAGGATGGTGCCGGAGCCGGCCGTACGGTACGCGTCGTCGACGCCCGCGGTGATCTCGTCGACGATGGCCCGGGCCTGGCCGAGCACGCGGGAGTCCAGTTCGGTGGAGGCGGTGGTGCCCATCGCCAGGGCCGCGAGGCGTTCCCCGGCCGCGAAGACCTGCCGGTACGCGTCGTCGTCCCGGTCCGTGGGAAGGCCCATGAGATCGGAGACGAGCCGTCCGGCGAGGACCCGGGTCGAGTCGGCCACGTCGATGGTCGCGCCTGCGGCCAGCCGTCCGGCGAGTGCGGCGTAGTGCGCGCCCTGGGACCGTTCGACCAGTTCGCGGGCGCTTTCCTCGGTGAACAGGTCGCGCGCCTTGGTCCGTACCTCGGTGTGCCGGGCACCCCCGAAGAACTGGCCCATCTCCTCACCGAAGAGCTGGGACCACATATGGCCGACCCCGCCCTCGCCGACCATCCCGAAGTGGGCGTGGTCGTTCAGCACCCGCCGCGCCAGGACGGGATCGGTCACCACCCAGCCCAGCCTGGGAACGCGGGTGAGGGGACCCGCGTGGCGGGCCGCCTCCAGCAGGGCGAAGAGCCCCTTGTTGCCGCTCCAGATCAGCCGTGCCTCATGGCGTGCCGCATGGCTCGCGGAACCGCTCGCCGCGCGCCCTGCCGCCGGGTCCCCGATGGTCGTTCCGACCGCGTTCTTCCTGATCACCCGCCCAGTGTGCCGTCCGGCAGATCCGGAATTCATCCGGCATACCACCTATCGGGGTAGGTGGTAGTACTCACTGGCATCTGGGGTAGAACGCCCCCTTCGGGTTACGTAGGGTTCCCCTGGCGACGGAGGGGCGCGGCCGACGAGGCTGGCGACCGGCCGATTCTCGGATCTAGTAGAACGGGGGGTCCGACCATGAGAGCACGTATTGCCGGAGTGGCCGCCTACCTGCCGGAACACACCCTGACCAGCGCCGGGGTCGAGGCGCGCGTGCGGGCCGCCGGCGGCGGCTACCGCCCGCACCCGACCATCGTCGAGCGGATGACCGGCATCGCCTCCCGCCATGTCATGCGCGATGACCAGCAGGCCTCCGACCTGGCCGCCGAGGCGGCCCGCCGGGTGCTGGCCGAACGCGGCACCGGGCCGGAGCGGCTCGACCTGCTGATCTTCGGCTCCGCCTCCCAGGACATGGTCGAGCCGGCCACCGCGCACATCGTCGCGGCCAAGCTCGGCGCGACCTGCCCCGTCTTCGACGTCAAGAACGCCTGCAACAGCTTCCTCAACGGCCTGCAGATGGCCGACGCGCTGATCCGTACCGGGCAGCACGAGCGGGTCCTGGTCTGCACCGGCGAGGCCCCGTCCCGCGCGATCCGCTGGAAGGTCCGGGACCGGGCGCAGTTCGTGGACGCGTTCGCGGGCTACACGCTCTCCGACGGCGGCGCCGCGATGCTGGTGGAGGCCGCGCCCGACGGCGGGATCTTCTACCGCGACTTCGCCGCCGTCTCCGCTGCCTGGCAGGTCGGCACGCTGCCCGGCGGCGGGTCGATGCACCCGCGCGATCCCGAGTTCACCTACTTCAGCGGGGACGGCCGCCGGCTCAAGGACGCGTTCGTCGACAACGGCCCGGAGATCTTCTGTACCGCGCTGGAGAAGACCGGGCTGACCTGGGACGACTTCGCGATCATCGGCGTCCACCAGGTGACGATGCCGTACCTGGAGGTACTGCGGTCGATCCTGGACATCCCGGCCGAACGGCTGGTCGTGACGCTGCCCGAGCACGGCAACGTCGCCTCGGCGTCCCTGCCGCTCCAGCTCGACACCGCGATCCGGTCCGGCCGCTGCGGTCCCGGCGACCGGGTCGCGCTCATCGGCCTGGCCGGCGGCGTCAGCCTCGGCGTGATCTTCGCGGAGCTCTGACCATGGATCTGTGGGTCGTGATCCCCGCCTACGACGAGGAACGCTCGATCGGGGCCACCCTGCGCCGGCTGGCCGAGCAGACCGACCCCGGCTTCACGCTGGTCGTGGTCGACAACGGCAGCACCGACCGTACCGCCGAGGTGGTCAGGTCCTTCGCCGCCGAGCATCCCAAGCCCGAGGTACGGATCATCTCCGAGCCGGAGAAGGGCACCGGGGCCGCCGCCGACACCGGGATCCGGCACGCGATCTCCGCCGGGGCCACGCACATCGCCCGTACCGACGCCGATTGCCTGCCCGACCCGGGCTGGATCGCGGCGGTGAAGCGGTCGTTCGACGAGGGCCTGGCCATGGTCAGCGGGCCGCTGCGGCCCCGTACCGACGAGTTCGCGCTGAAGTTCTGGGAACGGCGCCTGCTGCCCGCCGTGATCAGCACCGCCGCGCTCTTCGGCCGGTTCCGGCCCGGCAATCAGGACCCGCTGGCCCTGGGCCCGTACGTCATGATGCCCGGCTGCAACTTCGCGATCACCGCCGATCTGTACGAGCGGGCCGGCGGCTTCCCCCGTTCAAGGATCGAGGAGGTCCACGAGGACCGCGCGCTGGTCAACCAGGTGCGCCGCCTCACTACCGCGTACGGGCTGCGCAAGGACATGACCGTGTACGGCTCGGTCCGGCGGCTGCGCGCCTACGGCCTGGTCGGGACGCTCGGCTGGTACGCCGACCACCGCTACACGCCCGAGGTCATCGACATCCGCATCGGGGACCTGAAATGACCGGTTCACAGACCACGGGTCGCCGGACGGTCGACTGGGAACGGCGGCTCTACCTGGCCGCGCACCCGTTCGCGTACCCGCTGCTGCGCGGGCTGGCCCGGCGCGGCCCGGTCGTCCGCGTCCCGCGCGTCGGGGTGGTCGTGAACGACGCCGCGCTCGCCCGCGAGGTCCTGATGGACGGCGAGACGTACCGGAAGGACGGGCCGGGTTCGCCGGGCGACCTGTGGACCCCGGTCCTGGGGCCGTCCGTCCTGCTCAACATGGAGGGCGAGGCGCACCGCGTCCTGCGGCGCCGCCTGACCGAGCTGTTCACGCCCTCGTACGCCGAGGCCCTGTGCGCCCGCGTGCTGGCCGAGCCGCTGGAACGCCTGTCCGACCGCCTCGCCCGGGGCGCCGTCGTCGATCTGGTCGACACCATGCGGGTGCTGGCGGGCGCCGTGATGAGCGAGGTCATCGGCCTGGAGACCCGTTCCGAAGAGCAGAGCCGGAAGCTCTTCGAGCAGGGCGAGCGGATCGTGTCGATGGTCTCGCTCCGGACCCGCCGGTTCTCGCCCGACCAGGTGAAACGGGCCCGCGCCGTCCTCGACCCGCTCGGCGACATCGCCGCCAAGGCGTACGCGTCCGGCGACGAGGCCACCGTGATGGGCCGGATGCGGGCGCTCGGCCTGTCGGAGGCGGAGGCGCGCGGCGCCGCCGGGGCGTTCTTCCTCACCGGCACCGAGACCGTCGCGACGCTGGTCCCGCGCCTGATCGCCCTCCTGCACGACGCAGGCCGCCTCGACTCTCCCGACGTCCTCGGCGGTGCCCTCGATCTGGACAGGGCGATCGACGAGGCCATGCGCGTGACGACCCCCACGCCGGTCATGCTCCGCAGCGTCCACGCGACCACCCGCCTCGGCGGAGTCGAGATCCGCCCGGGCGACCGGGTCCTGATCGCGACGCACAACTGCTGCCGCGCGTACGGGCCGTTCGACCTGGACCGCCCGGACCCGCCCGAGCTGCGCCGCCTGTGGTTCGGCGCGGGCCCGCACTTCTGCATCGGCTACCCCCTCGCCATGGCCGAGATCCGTACCGTCGCCCGTACGGTCCTCGCCGCCGCGCCCCTGGAGATCACGCGCCGCTCCGCCGCCCGCCGCGTCCTGATCCCGACCTACGAGCGGCTGATCGTGAGGGCGCTGTGAGCCTTGTACGGCGCCTCCTCGACCAGGCCGCCGAGACACCCGCCGCCGTGGCCCTCGTGGCGGGGGACGGGACCGAGCTGACCTATGGCGACCTGCGACGCCAGGTCCTCGCCGTACGCCATGCGCTGGTGACCTCCGGCATGGAGCCGGGCGACGGCGTCCTCTTCTCGGTACGGCCCTCACCCGAATCCCTTGTCCTGGCCCTAGGAGTCGTAGCGGCCGGCGGCATGGTCGTCTTCGCCGACCCGGGAGCGGGCCCGGAGATGTTCACCGCGCGGCTTCGCTTGGCCCGGCCCAAGTGGTCGGCCGCCGAATCGTTCCTCTACGCCGCCAGTCGCCTGCGCCCGGTCCGGGCCTATGCGCGGCGCCGCGGACTGCTGCTGCCCAACCTCGGCGACCTGGAGGTCCAAGGCCAGGGGCCGATGCGCCACATCCACGTGGGGCGATGGCTGCCAGGCGTTCCGCGAGGCGCGCTGTCCTTTGCCAAGCTCGTACGGGGCGACGCGCCAGAGCCGTCCGACGTCGGCGACCCGGATGCACCCGCCGCCGTCATCTTCACGTCCGGCACTACGGAGAATCCCCGCGCGGTGGTCCACACCCAGGCATCTCTGTCTGCGGCCCTGGATCTGTTCCGCGAACGCCTCCCGCTAGGGCCCGGCGACATCGTCCACACCGACCAGCTCATGCTGGGCCTTCCGACCCTCATCTCGGGGGCGCGCTGGTCGATGCCGCCCCTTTTCAGCTCTCCGGACGAGTTCGGCCGCCTGCTGAAGGAACGAGGCGCGACGCACACGTTCTGCGTCCCCGTCCACCTGGCCGAGATCCTGGACGCTCATCCCAAGCTTCCCGAAGGGCTTCGCTACGTCCTGCTAGGCGCGGCCCCCGCACCCGCCGCGATCCTGCGCCGCGCCATGGAGGCAACCTCAGCGCAAGTCCTGTCCGTCTACGCGATGACCGAGATCCTCCCCGTGGCCATCGCCTCGGCCGAAGAGAAGCTCGCCCATACGGGCCAGGGCGATTTCCTAGGCGAACCCCTCGTACCGACGTCCATCGCCGAGGACGGCGAACTGCGCCTGTCCGGGCCCAACCTCTGCCGGGGCTATCTGGGCGACCCGCCCCTGACGGAACTGCCCACCGGCGACCTGGCCCGCCTGGACGAGAAAGGCCTCGTCCTGCTCGGCCGGAAGAAGGACATGCTCATCCGGGGCAAGTTCAACCTCTATCCCGGCCTGTACGAGCCCGCCATCGCCGCACTCGACGGCGTCACCGAGGCCGCGATCGCCGGCCTGCCCGACCCCGAGACCGGTGACGAAGAGGTGATCCTGGCCATCGTCGGGACCGCGGATCCGGACCGCCTGCGCGCCCGGCTGCCCGATGTGATCGACCACGACGCCCTTCCGGACCGCATCGTGGTGCTGTCCGAGTTGCCTCGTTCCGGCCGAGCCCGCAAGCTCGACCGGGACCAGTTGCGCGAGCTCGTACGGGAGATGGCATGAAGGTTGCGGTGACGGGGGCATCGGGGTTCGTCGGGGGAGCGGTCTGTCGTGCCCTGATGGACCACGGAATCGAAACCGATGCCTACGGAAGACGTTCCGAATTAGCGCCAGAGCACGTTTTCGGGGCTAAGTACCGTTCGTGGGACCTCACCCAAGGACCCCTCCTGGACGCCCCAGAGGTCGACGCCGTCATCCACTGCGCGGGCAGCGTCTCCGACTGGGGCCGGGTGTCCACCCTCTTCTCCACCAACCTGACGGGCACCAAGAACGCGCTCACGACCTTCCCCGGGGCGCGGTTCGTCCATGTGAGCACGGCCAGCGTGTACGACCCGTACAGGCCCACGGTCATGGCCACGGAGGAGCAGGCACCGGCGCCGCGCCACCTCAACGCCTACGGCGCTTCCAAGGCCGCCGCCGAACGAGCCGTACTGTCGGTCATGCGCGGCCACGGCCGCTCCTCGTGGCGAGGCCCGAGCCGCCGCGAAGCCATCGTCCTGCGCCCCCATGCCGTCTACGGCCCCGGCGACACCACGCTCCTGCCGCGCGTCCTGTCGTCGGTACGCGGCCGCGTCCTGCCCGCCGTGGGGAACGGCAAGCAGCGCGTCAGCCTGACGTCCATCGGCAACCTCGTCCAGGCGTGCATGCTGGCCGCCTGCGGGCCGGTCGGGTCCGGCGTCTACAACGTCACCGACGCCGAGCCGGTCACCATCGACGAGGCGTTCCGCGCCATCCTGGCCGAACGCGGCATCGACGCGCGCCCGCTCTACCTGCCGGCCCTGCCCGTCCGTCCGCTCGCCGCCGCCGTCGAGGGCGTGTTCCTCCTCGCCCGCCGACCGGAACCGCCCCGGCTGACCCGGTACGCGATCGGCCACCTCGCGGTCGAACGCACCCTCGACATCGCCGCCGCCCGTACGGCGCTCGGCTACAAGCCCGAGGAGACCGACTTCGCCGGCGCCGCCGACTGGTAGCCCGGCGGCGCCGTACGCGCGGCTACATCGACGCCATCTTGCCCTGACCGACGCCGTTCTGGCGGGCCGCGGTCTGACCGGCAGGAGCGTCCCAGTCGATCCGGAAGCGCTGCTCGGTCCCGAGCGCACGCTCCGGCGTGAGGAACGTGCGGGTCGCCACCGGCATCATCAGCTTCATCATGCCCAGCGCCACCGGCCCGAGCGTCTTGCTGCTGTTGGTCTTGGCCGCCCGTGCCGCGACCTTCTGCACCCGGTCGCGCCGTAGCGCCTCGTACGCGGCGAACGCGTCCGCGAGATCGGGCAGGTCGCGCAGGCACCGGGCCAGCTCGACCGCGCTCTCGGCGGCGAGCGACGCACCCTGGCCCGAACTCGGCGACGGCGCGTGCACGGAGTCCCCGACCAGGACCATCCGGTCCCGGTGCCAGCGCGGCACCTTCGGCATGATCTCGACCGTGCCCAGCACGAACAGCCTGTCCGCCGGGGTGCCCTCCACCAGCTCCCGCCCCGGAAGGTCGTCGGCGTAGATCTCGCGGAGCCGCCGCATCCACTCCTCGCTGGACGTCTCGCGCGCCCCAGCGGACGTCATCGGCTCCGCGTGCGGGATATTGCCGAACCACGCGGTCGTCCCGTCGGGCTGCGACCAGTACCCGAGGAACGCCCGCTTGCCGAACACGAAGTACGACGTCCCGGGCTCGGCGTCCACCGCGAAGTCCGAGGTACCGCCGAGATTGAGCAGCGGCACATGGTCCGGGCCCGGCGCGTCGGGATCGATCAGCCCGCGTACCGCCGACCGGATCCCGTCCGCCCCGACGATCAGATCCCCCTCGGCGCCGCTCCCGTCGGCGAACAGCGCGGTGCCGCCCTCGACGCCCACCAGCCGCTTTCCGTACTCGATCCGCACGCCCTCGGCCACGGCCCGCTCGTGCAGGACCCGGTAGAGGTCGGGCCGCCACAGCGCCACACCCGGCGGCAAGGACTCTAGCCCCCGCATGATCCCGATCGGCTTGCCCCTGCCGTCCGCCATGATCGAGTCCCTCATCGGCTGCCCGGCGTCCCGTACGGCCTGGTCGGCGCCGATGATCCGCAGCGCGTCCATCCCGTTGGGCGCGACCGTGAGCATCCCGCCGACACCGTCGGCCGTGCTCGGGTACGCCTCGTACACGACGGCCTCGACGCCCGCCCGCCGCAGCGCCATCGCCGTGACGGGACCGGCGATGCCGCCCCCGATGACCAGTGCTCTCATGCTCGGCTCCCGAAGATCTGCTGCCATTGCCGGAGGTACTCCGGCTCCTTGAGCGACTCCACGAGCCGCCCCACGAAACGGCGTTCGGCGTCCAGCACCGTCAGCCGGTACTCCTCCTCGACCAGGAACACCCACGCCAGCCCCTGGTCGGTGGCGGCCTTGATGCCCGCCCGGGTCTCCTCGGCCGCCGCGTCCAGCGTCTCCAGCCGCCGTCCGAGCAGCTCCACCGCCTCATCGGGGGGAAGCACGCTCAGGAACGACAGCGCCACCCCGAACCGCGGGTACTCCTCCTGAGGCTCGGCGACCAGCTCCCGCAGCCAGTCGTACAGCTCGCCGCGCCCTTCCTCGGTGAGCGCGTAGACCGTCCGCTCCGGCCGCTGGGTGTCCCGTACGGTCTCCTGCTCGACGATGAACCCGGCCTTCTTGAGCTGGTTGACCACCATGTAGAGCGAGCCGCGGCTGTACTTGAAGCTGCGTTGCTTGTCGGTCTCCTTGAGCCGCCGCCCCAGCTCGTACGGGTGCATCGGCTCCCAGAGCAGGAACGCCAGCACCGCCAGCCCCAACGGATTAGCCACCGCACGCCGCGCCACCCAGTCCACCCCAAGCAGTCGAAGAACTATGGTCAGGATCAACTATAAGACCCTGGATAGTCAATACCAACTATTGGAGGGGCCTGTGTTCTACGGGCCGGGAGGCCGCATCGCCGAGCGGGCGAGGCGAAGGACCCCGGCTCGGATCCGTTCTTCGCCGAGTTCCGGCAGGAGTTCGGCTACATGTTCCGCGGCCAGGGCCGCGAGGAGGGCGTGGGCGGTGTGCCCGGGGTCGGGGTCGGCGTGCTCGGGGTCGGATGTGGTGCCGAGCAGGATCGCCGTGTGGCGGTGCCAGAACCGGTAGGCCCCGATCCGGTACCGGGCGCCGGGCGCAGCGGTCTCCGACATCCGGACCAGGGCCAGGTGTCCCAGCAGGTAGTCAAGGTAGGCGTCGATGAACGCGGCGAGGCGTTCGCCTGCCGGCGCGCCGGGGCCGAGGGGTGGCGGTCCGTGCAGGATCGCCTCCTGCAGCACGCGTTCCCGGGTGTCCAGCAGCGCGACCGCCAGCCCGGACTTGTCGCCGAAGCGGCGGAACAGCGTGCCCTTGCCGACGCCGGCCTCCGCCGCCACCTGATCCATGGACACGGCCTCGACGCCGTGTTCGGCGAAGAGCCGGGCGGCGGCCTTCAGTACGGCGGCGCGGTTGCGCGCCGCGTCCGAGCGCTCCTTCGGAGGCGGGGTGCGCAGCAGTTCGAGCGGTATTGCGGATCCGGACTGTGGTCCGCTATCGTTCCGAGGCATAACCGGACTATAGTCCGATCCTCTGGAGGTAGTGGCATGACCGCACTCATCACCCGCGACGAGCTGAAGGCGGCGATCGACGCGGGCACCGTGACCGTCCTCGACGCGCTGGGCGGCGAGTACTACGCCAAGCAGCACCTGCCCGGCGCGCTCGCCCTGGTCCTGGCCGACGTCGACGTCCAGGCGCCCGCCCTGCTCCCCGACCGGAACGCCGCCATCGTCACCTACTGCTCCAACCCGGCGTGCGCCAACAGCGGCCAGGTCGCCGACCGGCTCACCGCTCTCGGCTACACCGATGTCCGCAAGTACCGCGAGGGCATCCAGGACTGGGTGGAGGCCGCCCTCCCCACCGAATCCGCCTGACGTCCACGCAGAGAACGCGGGTACGGGCCCTTGCGCCCGTACCCGCGTTCAGTGGGTCAGCAGTTGCCGGTCGCGGCCTTTCCCGCGAACCGGTCGGTCAGCCATTTCTGCGCGTCGCCGGCTGCCGCGAGCATCGTCAGCGCGTGCTCGGGCGTCATGTACTCCTGCCACTTCAGGTTGGCACCCGCCGCGCACCACTCCTTGTGCAGCGTCCTGGCCTGCGGGGTCGCCACCATCTCGTCGTACACGCCGTGGAACTGGAAGACCGGCACCGACGGCTTGGCGCCGCCACCGAGCCGGTTGGCGCGCAGCTTCTCCTGCCAGGCCGGGGTGTTCATCAGGTCGACGTCGAGGAAGTCCGACATCTTCTTGAACGCGCCCTTGCCCATTGCGAACGCCTCGGTGATGCAGTCGTCGCTCGCGTCCGCCATCAGGGCCTTGCCCTCGGCGTTCAGGTGCTCGTCGAACGGCAGTTCCGGGTACGCGGAGTCCAACCCCACGGCCGCGGCTCCGAGCAGGATGAAGAACAGGCTGCCGTCCAGTCCCTTGGCCACCTCGGCCAGGTCGGCGGGGACACCGCCCGCCACGGCGCCCTTGACGGGAAGTTCGGGAGCGTACTGGCCCTGCAGCTGAGCGGCCCACCCGCTGGACGCGCCGCCCTGGGAGTAACCGGTCACCGCCATGGGCGAGTCCGCGGGAAGCTTGGCGTCCGGAAGTCGGGTGGCGGCCCGCAGCGAGTCGAGGACGGCCTGGCCCTGGGAACGGCCGACCATGTACGTGTGGATGCCGGGCGTACCGAGCTTCTCGTAATCGGTCACGACCACGGCCCAGCCCTTTTCCAGATGGCTGTTGATGAACACGGCCTCGTAGTCGAGCCCCACCGTCAGCCCGTACGAGGGCGCGCACTTGTCACCGAGCCCGTGCGTACCGATGGCGTAGCCGACCACCGGCCGCTTCCCGGTCCCGGTATAGGCCTTCTTCGGTACGAGGACCGTCCCCGTGACCGCGTTCCGCTGGCCCTTGGCATCGGTCGACAGGTACATGATGCGCCAGGCCTGCGCGTTCATGGCGATGCCGGGGGCGAGCTGGGCGGTGACGGGTTGCTTGCGGATGATGTCGCCCGGCTTGCCGGCCGGGAGCGGAGAGGGGGGCTGGTAGAACGGATCCTCCTGCGGCGGCGGGGGAGCGGCGTACGTGGCGGGCGCGTTCAGCGTCACCGCCACCAGAAGCGCGCTCACCAGCGCGGCGAGGACCGACCCGCGTCTCTTGCCTGGTCTCATGGGCAGCCTCTCTTCGGAGCGCGCCGCCCGCGAGGGTGCGGCCCCGGGCGACGTCGCCGAGTGATGGTGCGCCAGAACACAGGTGACGGGCTAGGGACTCAACGTCACAATTAGACCGCCCGTGCACTAAGCAAAGTACAAAATCCCCCGGACATGATAGGTCGCGGAGAGCTACTGTGACGTCACCCTCCGCGAAAGGTGGACGTCATGGCTTCCGCGTTCGGCCCCGAGCACGCGCCTCTCGGTGACCTCGGCGCAGCCCTGCTCATCCTGGACTCGCGGCTCAACGAGCTCCGCGAGGACGCCCCCGCCCCCGACCCGGCCAAGCGGGAACTGCTCGAGCAACTGCTGCGCTCGTACGACCTCGACGGCGTCGACGACGTCCTGAACGGGGCCTGCTCGCTCATCTACCTGTTCATGGAATGGCTCCGCCAGGTCCACGAGGACAACCAGAACGACGTGATGGAGTACGTGATCCCGTACGTCGTCGACACCATGCGCCGGATGCCCCGCAGCATCCGTCCCGAGGCCATCCCCACCATGACCGGCATGCTCACCGCCGCCGCGATCGGCCTCAGCCCCACCCTCTGGCGCAAGCAGTTCGGCCCCTGGACCCCCGCCGAACTGACCGCACTGGAAGTGACCCTCTACATCCTCGCCGACCACATCAACAGGCTGACCGGCGACGACAACGCCGCCACCCAGATGATCGCAAGCCTCCTCGACGCCACCGAATCCGTCTGAGCGGGAACGTTCGGCCGCGCCCGCGCTCTTGCAGGAAACCAGGAATCGGCTCCGCGCCATTCGCATTCCCGTCGACCGCGTTGTCACGATCCAGCCCACGGAGGCCAGGATTCACTGGCAGGACGACAAGGGCACCCGGACCGTGACCACGGTGACCGCGTTCAAGAACGGCCTCAAGGCCAAGGAGCAGATCGTCCGCGCCCACGAGCAGTCGATGAAGGAGATGCGCGACTGGTCCCGCGAGAGCCGCACCCCCGTTGACTCGTGGCGTGTTCGCCTTTGGCATCGCCCGTCGAGGCGAACACGCCACGAGTCAACGTTGGCGGCATCCGCCCCATCAGCGCAGGGACGCCCGCCGGTAGGGTTCGTCCGGGGCGAATCTGGGGGGTTCATGACGGTAGTAGATGCACCGCCCATCGTCTTCGTACACGGGACACGGTTCAGCGCGGGTCAGTGGAGCCCACAGCTCGCCGCGCTCCAAGAGGACTTCCGGGTAGCCGCCGTCGACCTGCCAGGCCACGGCGCCCGCTCGGCTCAACCCTGGAGCCTGGACGCCGCGACGGAGATCATCGCTTCGGCGGTGGACGCGCTCGACCACGGGCCGGCGCTGGTCGTCGGGCACTCGCTCGGCGGATACGCCTCGCTGGAGTTCGCGCGGCGCCGTCCGGAGCAGCTGCGGGGACTGATCCTTACCGGAGCCAGCGCCTCGACTCGCGGCGCGTGGGCAACGCCGTATCGCATGATCCTCGGACTCGTCCCCCGCATACCGGCGGACCGATTGGCCCGCTGGAACGACCGGCTGCTGCGCCGGTTGTATCCCCCTGACGTGGTGGAGGCGACCATCCGTTCCGGCTACGCCTTCCACACCCTGCCGACCGCCTGGGGCGAGGTACTGGGCCGCTTCGACGCTGGTTCGATGCGTCACGTCGCGGCCCCCGTACTCATCCTGAACGGCGAGAAGGACACCGTCTTCCGATCCGGCGAGAGGGACTTCGCCCGCGCGCATCCCCACGCCCGCGTCGAGTTGATCCCGCGAGCCAGACATCTCGCGAACTTCGACGATCCAGAAGCCTTCACCGACGCCGTCAGACGCTTCGCCCTACAGCTCCCCGTTCGCAACTGAGCCAACAACGACCGAGCAACGCCAAGCTGAACGCACGTCCTTGCCGATATCCTGCCCCCGGACGCCGCTCTCCTCGTTGACTCGTGGCGTGTTCGCCTTCAAGGGCGACGGCAGGGGCGAACACGCCACGAGTCAACGTAAGGGGCCCCGCGAGCCAGATGTCCTGTGAGTCTGGCGCGATCAGGCGGGGGTGTGCTCGCCGGTCTTGATGCGACGCGTGAATGATCGCCAGTCAGCGGCACTGAAGGCCAACTTGGGCCCGTTCGGATCCTTGGAGTCTCGGACACCAATCGTGGTGCTCAGGTTTGCTACCTCAACACAGTCACCGCCAGCATGGTCGCTGTGGCTGCTCTTGCGCCAGTGGATGCTTGGCATGTTCTTCATAGGCTCTCCATCAGAGTCCTGATCATGGCCCGCGAATCCTCAATGGGCAACGCGTGACCTCGAAGCAGGTCCCAGCGTACGACCTTGTCCCTGACTCTGGCAGGCCGCTGGATCAACAATCCTTCTCCGGCGGACTCCGTATACGCGATATCTGGCTCATCATCGAAACTGAGAATTGTGAAGCTACCGCCTAGCCCGGCATGGTAACCCACGCTGTTTGGCACGATCTGAACCATGGTGTTTTGGTGTTCCGAGGCGAAAAGTAGGGATCGTAGCTGCTCGCGCATGATGTCCGGGCTTCCGATGATGCGACGTAGCACATTTTCGTCGAGTACGAGCCAACTGCGAGGCGCATTGTCGCGAGTGAGAATCGACTGCCGTTCTATTCGCGATTTGACCAAGTCAGGTGTGCCTGCTCCTTCGATCGCGCCGAGTACGGAACGGGCGTAGTCCTCGGTCTGGAACAGTCCATTGACCAGCAAGGCGCAGTAGATGCGATACGAAGTGGCCTTCTTCTCGCGTTCGGCGTACTCCGGAAATCCGGGTGGCAGTGCAGTGTTCAGTTCGATGTCGTGGGAGAGTTCCCAGAGTCGGTGAAATAGGCCGTCGGTCTTGAAATACGTGTCGAGGTCGTGGGCGCTCTGCTCGGAGATCTTGCGGCCGCTCTCCATGGTGCTGACCCACTGGGGCGTGCATCCCAGAGCATCGGCGAGCTGCTTGGACGTGAGGCCGGCCTCCTTGCGCTTCCGGCGGAGTTCGGTGCCGAAGAAGACGCGGGCCGGGTTGCTGTTCTCGCTCATGGCGTCCTCCGGAGGGGGGTAACCGGACGGCGGGGTGAAGTTGATCTATGACCTGATTGCGGCGTGGTGGGCAATGGTCACTTTCCGAGCTTAAACCCGCCTGTGAGGCTGGTTTCAAGGCCCTTTCGGCGGAAGATTTGCCGCTGATCACCGGAAAACGGACCAATGGGGCCGGCAATTCAGGAGGCGGGAATGTCAATGACCGTGCCCGGATGGCACTGCCAGGCACTCGAACACGGATTGGTCGCTCAGCGGCTCGTCCGGCTGACCGATTACCAGCGACTCAACGGGTGCCTTCCAGAGGTGACCGCCGCGGACGAGGACGAGTTGTGGATTCTCTGCGACGCACAGACCCGGCTGGCCGAGCGCGTGGCCGTGGCCGAGACCGCGAGGAAGCTTCCATGAGCGCCGCCGACGACTTCCGTCCCCGCCCCGATTCCTCGATCGAGATCCACACCCATCTCACGGCCCTGGGGCTGGTTCTCAGGGCGTACGGCTACGCCGTCCAGGCCGTCGCGGGCGGCCTCATCGTACGGAACACGAACACGGGCGGATGCTGCCCCGGACAGCCGTACACGGGTGACACGATCACGTGCCGTGCCCGCCTGGACGACGGGGGCCGGTACTGGTTCTTCACGTCCTGGCGGCAACCGATCGCCCCGGCCGACCGCTACGCCGAGACCCTGGCGTTCATCGAGCGATACCTCGGAACGCCACGATGAACGATCCGCGTACCGGCGCCTGGGATCCCGACCATGCCCAGGCCGCGTACCTCGCCCGGCTGCGCGCCGAGTTCCCCGGCTTCGGCATCATCGCCGACTTCCGCCGTCCACTCTGGATGGCGGTACGCCGCGACATGCTCATCAAGGCCGCCGACGGCCCCAGGCTCCGCGAACATCTCCTAGAGGCATCACGTTCGGTTGACCCGTGGCGTGTTCGCCTCTGAGTCGGCGAAAGAGGGCGAACACGCCACGAGTCAACCGGGGAGGCGGGGCGTGCGGCAGGGCAGTCTCTGGGCGAAGTCGTAGCGGAGCGTTTCGTTCTGATACAGCATGTTCGGCCGAAGGGAGGTTCGGCCGACTTGGCCGGGCCTAGAAAAGGCGATGGGGAGCGGCCCTGTCGGGCGGCTCCCCTACCTTAGCTCGTTGAAGAGCTTAGAGCATTCCCTGTCCGGCGGCTACCGAAAGGTATGACGCGATTACAGTCGGGACCCCTCTCAAGACGCGGGTCTGCGAACTCCGTTGAGGTCACCTATGGGGTGGGCCTGGCAGAACTTCGTGCTGCACGGCGGGTCCACCCGGTCGATCGCGCTGCGCGTCTCGTTCCGTACGGCGGGCCCTGGTCGGGTGGCACTGGATCGCGTGGCGCACCTGGGGTCCGTGTGCGGGTTGTCCTGCCTTGGTGCTCGCGAGATCAGGGTCAGCAGTTGTTGGCAGGGGTCGGGCCGTCGAGGAGGTAGGTGTTGATGGCCTTGGCCGCGCAGCGGTTGTGGGGGTAGGACCCGTGGCCCTCGTCCTGCACTGTCAGGAGGACGCCGACGCCCTGGCCCAGCTCGGCCGCCATGTTCTCGGCACCTGCGTACGGCGTCGTGGGGTCGCCGGTGTTGGCGACGACCAGGATCGGGGGAGCGCCTTTCGCGCTGACGTCGGGAGTGGTGCTCTCGCCTTTGAACGGCCAGTTGAAGCAGAGGTAGACGGTCTTGGCCACGGCTTCGCCGAAGATGGGGGAGGCCGCCTCGATCCGCTTGATCATTTTCTCGAGTCCGGTGAAGCCGGGGCGCAGGCTGGAGTCGGCGCAGGTGATCGCGACAAAGGCGGATGTGCCGTTGCCGCCCGTGGGCTCGGCGCGGGTGTTGACTCCGGTGCGGCGCGCGGAGCCGTGGTCGTAGGCCTCCTTCAGCAACTTGCTGCCGGTGCCCTGATGCCTGACCTCGTTGAGCGCTTGCGCCAGCGGCCACCAGCCTTCTTTGCCGAGATCGAGGTGATTGGCGATGGCGTGGGAAGCCAGGCTCGCGTCGAGTTTCTCGTCGCCGTCGGTGGGCGCGGGCTGTTTCTCGAGCTTGTCCAGCAGTTCGATGATGCGTCGGTCGGCCTGTTGGGGGTCGCGGCCCGTGGGGCAGTCGTCGTAGGCGTTCGCGCAGTGTGCGGCGAATCGGTCGAAGGCGAGATGGACGGCCTTGACCTGGCCGAGGTCACCCTGCAGATGGTTCAGCGTCGGGTCGACGGGTGCTTCGAGTACGAGCCTGCCCACGTTCTTGGGGAACAGGTGGGCGTAGACGCCGCCCAGCCTGGTGCCGTAGGAGACGCCGAAGTAGTTCAGCTTTTCGTCGCCCAGCAGATAGCGCATCAGGTCCAGGTCGCGCGCCGTCTGCGAGGTGCCGATGTAGGGCAGGAGCGCGCCGGAGTGCTTCTTGCAGGCGTCGGCGCCCTCGAACGACTTGTTCCCGCAGCGCACGGGGGCGGTTCTGCCGACACCTCGTGGATCGAAGCTGACCAGGTCGTAACGATCGTCCAGTGCGGCGTAGCCGTCCGCGTACTCGGGCAGGCCCGTGAGGCCGGACTGGCCCGGGCCGCCGAAGTTGAGCAGCAGCGATCCGAGCCGCTCGCGTACCGGTCCGGTGGCCCGTTTCCGGATCATGGCGACGTCGATGGTGTCGCGGCCGGGCCGCCGGTAGTCCAGCGGCGCCTTCATCGTGGCGCACTCCCAGCCCTTGCCCGGGGCCTTGCCGCCGCCCTGCTCCACGGTCGGCGCCGGGCAGGCCGACCAGGTGAGCCGCTGGCCGGTGGTGAAGACCGCGGGCAGTCCCGGTGGCGGGTTCGTCGCCCTTGCCTCGACCCGGCGGGTGCTTTCGGTCGATGCCGATGAACTCGGGTCTCCGATGGCATCGCACCCGGCCGCTGCGGGCACCACGAACACGATGGCGAGCAGGGCGGCGGCAGAACGGCCGCGCGGAGCGGCTGACAAGACAGCAGGCCGCCGGCGATCCAGCCTCGTGTGGAAGGGCCAGGGCATGCGCCCCGAGATCCAGCCCTGCGTACGCATCGGTGAGTCCCCCTGCCCCCGTGACACACCAGAACGCCGTGCCGCTCGAACGTGATGACCCCGAACCTACTGATCACCATTCTTTACTGGCAATTTGGTCAATGTCTCGGCCTCGGCGAGCCGGCCCGCCTCGAACCACCCGGTCCGACTCGCTGGTGGCGGGCCGGATCGCTGGGACCCGGGCCGGCCGCCGGTTTGGGTGAAGATCGTTCGGTCGTCGTGGCGGGCTGTTTGAATTCCGGTCATGACTGACTGGACGCAACTGAGGCACGCCTACGGACGCGCGGACGACGTGCCCGGCATGCTCGACCGGCTCGTCCCCGCCCAGGCGGAGGTGTGGACGGAGCTGTTTTCGGCCATCTGCCACCAGGGGACGGTCTACTCGGCGAGCTTCGCCGCGCTGCCCCGGCTGACGGAACTCGCGCGGGACTGGGAACCGGCCGACCGGCTGCGGCCCCTGTCGGTGGCAGGAAGCATCGTGGCCGGTGCTCATCAGAACCACGGGCTGGGGGACGTTCGCGCCGAGTACGCGGCCGAGATCGCGGAACTGCTGCGCCTGGCCGAGGAGACACTGGAGGCGGTCAGCGGCGAAGTTGGGGAGTCCGGCCTTCTCGACCTGCTTCAGTCCATCCTGGCCTTCGAGGACGTGCCGGTCTGGAGCGAGCGGCTCCGCGAGCTTCGCTCCGGTGAGTTCGAGCTGTACTGCGAGGATTGCGATGGGTTCCTGCACATCTTCCTCGATGGGCCTCCGTTCAGTATCTCTGTCAGCGGAGTCGGGACGGAGGGTGAGGTGGTGCCGGTGGCTCCGGACGATCTCGAACCCCTGGGGCGCCGCCTCTATCTCGCCGCCGAGGCCGCCGCGCAATCGAAGATCATGACTCGGCTGCTCCATCTGTTCGGGAACACTGCGTGCCCGGACTGCGGGAGGGGCTTCCAGGTGGCCGCCGAGGTGGCCGATCAGAGCCGCCGCGGATGACGAAGGCCGTCGCGATACGAGGGGCTCAGCTCGTGTCGATGGAACGCTGCTGGCCCGGATAGCCGGGTTTCTGCTCGGGCAGGCCGACCATTTCGTCGTCGTGGGTCCCCGGCTTCAGGGGCTTGTCGGGCGGGCCCGAAAGCGGGTCGGCGGTGTCGTGGAGCGACTCGTCGATGGGCTTGTCCACCGGGCCGCCCGCGTTCACGCCCTGCGTCTCTACGAGCCAGTCGGCTGAGTCCTGGTCCTTCTCCTCGTGCTTTCGCGACATCTTGTCCCTTTACCCCTGAGAGTCGTTCCATCACGTGAGTCGGTCTGGGCGGGTTCGCGCTGGTGGCGGCAGCGGGGATCAATGAAGGCGCAGGGCTAGGAAGAAGTCGACCCGGTCTTCCAGGCGGGAGAGATTGCGGCCGGTGAGTTCTTCTATCCGCCGGATGCGATAGCGGACGGAGTTGACGTGGAGGTGGAGTTGCTCCGCGCAACGCGTCCAGGAGCCGGAATGCAGCAGGAACGTTTCCAGCGTGCGGACCAGGTCGGCCTTGTGCACGTCGTCGTACGTGACGAGCGGGTCCAGCAGGCGTTCCTTGAACATCTGCCGGACGTCGTCGGGGACGCTGGCCAGCAGGAGTACGTGGGTGGCCAGTTCGTCGTGCCCGACCACGCAGATGGGGCCGGTACGGGCGACGGCGAGGCGGCGGGCGTAGCGGGCTTCGTCCACGGCGCCGCGTAGCTCGCCGGAGGACACGAGGTTGCTCACGCCCACGGCCAGGCCGGTGAGCGCCGGAGACAGCGCGGACAGGGCCCGGCGCAGGCTCGGGGCCAGATCGTCCACGGCCGGGACCAGGGCGATCGCCTCGTCACCGAGGATGCCGATCAGCGGGCGGCTGGGGAGGACCTCGGCCAGGACGGTACGGAGCTCGCCCGGGCGGAGGCCGCCGCCGGCGGTGGCGGCCACGGCGGCGTAGCGGGCGTCCAGGTCGGCGCCCGCGAGCTTGAGATGCGGCAGGACGTCGGAGCCCTCGGCGGCGACCAGGCGGATCAGTTCCTGGGAGAGGCGGCCCTCGGTGCTGAGCCGGTCGTCGAGGCGGGCGCGTTCCAGGGCGACGATGGCGGCGAGTTCGTCGGTGAGGGCGCGGCGTTCGGCGGGCCATTCGGTCCAGTCGCCCTCGCAGGCGATGAACCAGTCGGCCACGCGCGAGGTGGTCTCCTCGGCGACGGGCAGGATCGAGATGCCGCCGGTCTCGCAGGGCAGGCGGGGCGCGCTGAGGTAGGTGCGGGCGAGGGCGGCCGGGTCGGCGTCCAGCGGGGGACCGGCGATCACCCGGCCGGCGGGGGTGAGGACCCAGCAGCGCAGGCCCAGATCGCGGCCGATGAGGTCCAGCACGGGGTCGAGGCCGAGGCCGGCGACCAGCCGGCGGTGCCGGTCGAGGACGGCGCGCAGGTCGGCGGCGCGGGCGGTGGACAGCCGCCGGACGACCTGCTCGGTGATCGTCGCGAACGCCACGTCCTCGGGGACCTGGAACAGCGGCAGCCCGTGCCGCTCGCAGGCCGCGACGAGATCGTCCGGGATGGCGCCGCGCGCCAGGTCCCAGGCGGCCAGGCCGGAGACGCCGGATCCGGCCAGGGCACTGACGAAGGTCTCGGAGTCGTCCGGGCCGTTCCACCAGACCAGCCCGGTCAGGACGAGCTCCCGGCCGCTGAGGTAGCGGCTGGGATCGATGAGGTCGGTGGTGACGACCCAGCGGATCTCGCGGTCCAGGCCCTCTTCACCCGTGACGGCCCGGAGCCGCAGGTCGGGCATCGCCAGCAGGGAACGCAGCTTCATGGGCCTCCCGGTTCATGCGCTTGGCGGGCCTTCTTGGAGCAACGCACGAAAACTACCCGCTGGGTGGGCATGTAGTTCGGATGTCCTGTCTCTCGACCGGGCAGGAGGCCCCTGTGTGTACTGCAAGAGCGCGTAACCGCGGAGCGGAGGTGGGGAACGTGGCCGTGGAGGAGTTCAACGCGCTGCCGGCGCGGGAGGCGGAGTCCGCGCTGCTGAGCTGCTGCGCGTCCCGCCGGTGGGCTTTGGCGGTCGCGGGACGGCGCCCGTACGGGAGCGTGGACGAGCTGCGTTCGGCGGCGGCGTTCGAGCTGGCCGCGCTGGAGTGGGCCGACATCGAGGAGGCGCTCGGCGCGCATCCCCGCATCGGCGAACGGGCGAAGGGCGGCGGCCGGGAGGCCTCCTGGTCCAGGGACGAGCAGTCCGGGGTGGACGGGGAGGCGCGGGCCGCCCTGATCGAGGGCAACCGGCGGTACGAGGAGCGCTTCGGCCATGTCTTCCTGATCTGCGCCACCGGGCTCGGAGCGGGAGAGATGCTCGCGGCCCTGGAGAAGCGGCTGGCGGGCGACGACGCCGAGGCCGAACGGATCGTGGTGCGGGTGGAGCTGGGAAAGATCGTGCGGTTGCGCCTGGACAAGCTGCTGGAGAGGGGCTGATTCCGCGTGGGCATCGTTCTCGGCCCGAACCGGTACGGAAAGGCGGAGACCCGGGTCGTACGGGTCACCAGGGAAGGCGATGTCCATCACCTGCGGGACCTGAACGTGAGCGTCCTGCTCTCCGGCGACATGGCCGACGTCCATCTGACCGGGGACAACGCGGCGGTGCTGCCCACGGATTCGCAGAAGAACACCGTTTTCGCGTTCGCGAAGAAGCACGGCATCGGGCGGATCGAGGAATTCGGGCTGCTGCTCGCCCGGCATTTCGTGGACTCCCAGCCGCCCATCACCCATGCCCGGGTGGAGATCGAGGAGTACGGCTGGCAGCGGGTCCAGGGCGGGCACTCGTTCGTCCGTTCGGCGACCGAGGTCCGCACGGCGCTGGTCCACAGCGACGGTACGAGCAGCGTCGGCGACCACAGGAACGAGTCGGTTGTGTCCGGCCTCAAGGATCTGGTGGTGCTCAACACGACCGGCAGCGAGTTCCACGGCTTCATCCAGGACGAGTACACGACCCTCCAGCCGACCGATGACCGGATCCTGGCGACGGCCGTGACCGCGCGGTGGCGGCACAAGAGCACCGACGCGGATTTCGATCCCTCGTTCAGGGAAGTACGGCGCTGCCTGCTGGAGGCGTTCGCCGGAACGCACAGCCTGTCGTTGCAGCAGACGCTCTACCAGATGGGCCGCCGGGTCCTGGAGGAGCGGGACGAGATCTGCGAGGTCCGGCTGACGATGCCCAACAAGCACCATTTCCTGGTCGATCTGGAGCCCTTCGGAATGGACAACGACAACGAGGTCTACGTCGCGGCCGACCGGCCGTACGGGCTCATCGAGGGCGGCGTGCGCAGCGACGGCGCCCCCGAAGAACCGGCCGCCTGGAGCTAGGGGGATTCTGGAGATATGGACTTCCTGCGTCCCATGACCTGGGAGGACGCGCTCGCCGCGCGGGCCGCGCATCCCGGCGCGCTGCCCGTCCAGGGCGGCACGGACGTGATGGTCGAGATCAACTTCGATGCCCGTCGGCCGGACGCGCTGCTGGACCTGAACCCGGTCCGCGAGCTGGCCGGGTGGGAGATGGCCGACGGGCGCCTGAGGGTCGGGGCGGGCGTCACGTACACCCGCCTGATCGCGGAGCTGGGCGATCACCTGCCGGGCCTGGCCCAGGCGTCGCGGACCGTCGGCTCGCCGCAGATCCGCAACCGGGGGACGGTCGGCGGCAACCTCGGCGCCGCCTCGCCCGCCGGGGACGCGCATCCGCCGCTGCTGGCCGGCGACACGGTGATCGAGATCGAGTCGGCGGCGCGCGGCATCCGGATGATCCCCGCGGCCGAGTTCTACACCGGGGTGAAGCGCAGCGTGCTGGAGCCGGACGAGCTGATCCGCGCGTTCTGGACGGTCCCCGCGACCGGACCGCAGTACTTCTCCAAGATCGGTACCCGGAACGCGATGGTGATCGCCGTCTGCTCGTTCGCGATCGCGCTGCATCCGGAGGAGCGGCGCGCCGGGACCGGCCTGGGCTCGGCGGCACCGACGCCGCGCCGTGCCACCGCCGCCGAGCGGTTCCTGAACGCCGAGCTGGACTGGGAGGGACGGTCCCCACTGTCACCGGCCACCGCCCGGCACTTCGGCGAGCTGGTGGGCCAGGCCGCCGCGCCGATCGACGACGTCCGGGGGACCGCCGCCTACCGCGGCCACGCGCTGGCCGTGATGGCGCGGCGCACGCTCACCTGGGCCTGGAACGACTACGCCGGTATCGGGGACCGGAGGGAGGCGTCCTGATGCGAGTGAACCTCATCGTGAACGGGTCGAAGGAGACCGTCGATGACGTCTGGGAGGGCGAGAGCCTGCTGTACGTGCTGCGCGAGCGGATGGGCCTGCCGGGCTCCAAGAACGCCTGCGAGCAGGGCGAATGCGGATCCTGCACGGTCTACCTCGACGGCGTTCCGGCTTGCGCGTGCCTGGTGGCCGCCGGACAGGCCGAAGGCCGCGAGGTCCGTACCGTCGAGGGGCTCGCGGACGAGGGCCTGCCCGGACCCGAACGGCTCGATCCCGTCCAGCGGGCGTTCGTGGAGGCGGGCGCCGTCCAGTGCGGCTTCTGCACGCCGGGACTGATCGTTCAGGCGCACGATCTGATCGGCCGCGTCCCCGATCCGTCCGACGCCGAGATCCGGGAGGCGCTGGCGGGCAACCTGTGCCGCTGTACCGGCTACGAGAAGATCCTGGACGCGGTACGCCTCGCCGCCGCCGAGCGCAACCGGAGCACGGCATGACCACGATCCCGATCACCACGGTCATCGAGAACGCCCATGTCGTCACGGTCTCCGGTGAGGAGCACCCGTCCGGCCACGTCGTCGTCGAAGGCGACCGGATCACCGCCGTCGGCCCCGGCCCGGCACCGCCCGCCGAAGGCGCGGAGCGCGTCGACGGCACCGGCTGCCTGCTCACACCCGGGCTGATCAACACCCACCACCACCTCTACCAGTGGGCCAGCCAGGGCATGGCGACCGACAGCACGCTCTTCGACTGGCTGGTGACGCTCTACCGGCCCTGGTCGAAGATGGACGCCGAGGTCGTACGGGGCGCGGCGAGCGCGGGGCTCGGCTGGCTGGCCAAGTCGGGCTGCACGACCTCCACCGACCACCACTACGTGTTCCCGAAGGGGCGCGGGGATCTGTTCGCGGCCGAGATCGAGGCGGCCGCCGAGCTGGGCGTCCGGTTCCATCCGTGCCGGGGGTCGATGGACCGCGGTCGGTCGCAGGGCGGGCTGCCGCCGGACGAGGTGGTCGAGGACCTGGACACGATCCTGGCCGAGACCGAGGCGGCGATCGACACCTACCACGACGCCTCGTTCGGCTCGATGCTGCGGATCGCGGTGGCGCCCTGCTCGCCGTTCTCGGTCAGCCGCGAGCTGCTGGTCGAGTCGGCCCGGCTGGCGCGGGCCAAGGGCGTACGGTTGCACACCCACCTCGCCGAGACCCTCGACGAGGAGGAGCACACCCAGGAGCAGTTCGGCATGACGCCGGCCGAGTACATGGACTCCCTGGGCTGGCTCGGCGACGACGTCTGGCTCGCGCACTGCGTCCACCTGCACGACTCGGACGTGAAGCGGCTCGCCGAGACCCGTACCGGAACGGCCCACTGCCCCAGCTCGAACGCGCGCCTGGGCGCCGGCATCGCCCGCGTCTCGCACCTGCTGGAGGCGGGCGCGGCGGTCGGGCTCGGCGTGGACGGCTCCGCGTCCGCCGAGATGGTGCCGCTCGCCGGGGAGATCCGGCAGGCGATGTACATGCAGCGGGCCCGGTACGGCCCGTCCGCGCTGACCGCCCGCCAGGCCCTGGAGATGGCCACCCTGGGCGGCGCCCGCTGCCTGGGCCGGGCGGACGAGATCGGCACGCTGGAGCCCGGCAAGCTCGCCGACCTGGCGCTCTGGCGGCTGGACGGCTTCTACGAGGCCATCGACGACCCAGTGGTGGCGTTCGCGTACGGGCGGACGCCGCCACTGGCCCGGCTCATGGTCGGCGGGCGGACGGTCGTCCAGGACGACACGCTCGTCACCGTCCCGCAGGACGAGGTCGGCCGCCGCGGCGCCGACGCCCACCGCCGCCTGATGCGCCTGGCCGAGGAGGTCCTGTGACGCACCGCGATCACCTTCCCGTTGACTCGTGGCGTGTTCGCCCTTCCACCCCGTCGAATAAGGCGAACACACCACGAGTCAACGAACGGGAGCGGGGGCGGCTGGGTGGAGTGGGAGAGAGCTCGCGGCGGCCGGATGGGACGCTGAAGGTCGCGGGGGAGTTCGCGTACGCGTCCGACCTGTGGATGGACGGGATGCTCTGGGGCGCGACGCTGCGCAGCCCGCATCCCCGGGCGCTGATCCGTTCGATCGACATCGGACCGGCGCTGGCGACGCCCGGCGTGCACGCCGTACTGACGCACGAGGACGTTCCGGGACGGAAGTTGTACGGGCTCGACGACCCCGCCGACCAGCCGGTCCTGGCGATCGGCGAGGTACGGCACCAGGGCGAGCCGATCGTGATCGCCGCCGCCGACCATCCCGAGATCGCCCGCCGCGCGCTGGGGCGGATCGTGATCGAGTGGGAGGTCCTGGAGCCGATCACCGACCCGCGCGCCGTGATCGCCGACCCCGAACGCCTCAAGGTCCAGGACCGCGGCGGCATCACCCGCCATCAGCCGGTCCGGGTCGGCGATGTCGAACGGGCGCGCGCGCAGGCGCCGGTGGTCGTCACCGGCGAGTACGAGGTCGGCATCCAGGACCAGGCGTTCCTCGGCCCCGAGGCGGGCCTGGCCGTACCCGCCGACGACGGCGGCCTCGATCTCTACGTCTCCACCCAGTGGCTGCACAACGACATCCGGCAGATCGCCCCCTGCCTCGGCCTGGACGAGGACCGGATCCGGATGACGCTGGCCGGGGTCGGCGGCGCGTTCGGCGGGCGCGAGGACCTGTCGATGCAGGTCCACGCGGGGATGCTGGCGCTGCGCACCGGGCGTCCGGTCAAGATGTCGTACGACCGGTACGAGTCGTTCTTCGGCCACGTGCACCGGCATCCGGCGTGGATGCGGTACGAGTACGGCGCCACCGAGGACGGCCGGCTGCTGTACGCCGATGTCGAGATCATCCTGGACGGCGGCGCGTACACCTCGTCCACGAGCAACGTCGTCGGCAACGCCGCCTCGCTCGGCGTCGGCCCGTACGAGATCCCCGACATCAGGATCGACGCGTACGGTGTCTACACCAACAACCCGCCCTGCGGCGCGATGCGCGGCTTCGGCGCCGTCCAGGCATGCTTCGCGTACGAGTCGATGATGGACCGGCTCGCGGCGGCCTGCGGGATCGGGCCGCTGGAGGTCCGCCGCCGCAACGCCGTACGGCAGGGATCGGCCCTCGCGACCGGCCAGGTCATCGACTCGCCGGCGCCGATGGCCGAGATGCTGGACCGATTGGAGGCGATGCCTCCGCCCGCGCCGATTCCCGCGCCCGCGAACGGTTTCGATCTGCGCGACCTTCCCGGCGGGGTATCGCAGACCACGCACGGCGAGGGCGTCGTACGCGGCGTCGGCTACGGCGTCGGGATCAAGAACATCTGCTTCTCCGAGGGCTTCGACGACCTGTCCACGGCCCGGGTCCGGCTGGAGGTGATCGGCGGCGAGCCCACCGCGCTGGTGCACACCGCCGCCGCCGAGGTCGGGCAGGGCCTGGTCACGATCCAGGCCCAGATCGCCCGGACCGAACTGGGCGTCGAGAAGGTCACCGTCCAGCCCGCCGACAACCAGGTCGGCGACGCGGGCTCCAGCTCCGCGTCCCGCCAGTCGTACATGTCGGGCGGCGCGGTCAAGACGGCCTGCGAGGCCGTCCGGGCGAGCCTGCTCGACCTCGCCGCGTGGCGGCTCGGCCGCGAGCGCGCCGATCTCGACCTGGCCGGCGGCAAGATCGTGTCCCGTACGGCCGGTGCCGTCGCCTCCATCGAGGAGATCCTCGGTACGGACGCGATCGAGGAGACCCGCGAGTTCCACCACCGTCCGACCACCGCGCTCGACCCCGTCACCGGGCAGGGCCGCAGCCACACCCAGCTGGCCCTGTGCGTCCACCGCGCCGTCGTCGACGTGGACGTCGAGCTGGGCCTGATCAAGGTCGTGGAGATGGCCGCCGTCCAGGACGTCGGCAGGATCATCAACCGGCAGGCGCTCGAAGGGCAGATCCACGGCGGCTCCGCCCAGGGCCTCGGGCTGGCCGTGATGGAGGAGATCGTGGTCGCGGACGGGAAGGTCCGCAACCCCTCGTTCACCGACTACCTGATCCCCACCATCCTCGACATGCCGCCGATGAAGCTCGACATCCTGGAGTACCCCGATCCGCACGCCCCGTACGGTCTGCGCGGCGCCGGCGAGCCGCCCACGCTCTCCTCCACGCCCGCCATCGTCGCCGCCATCCGCGACGCCACCGGCCGAGCCCTCACCCGCGTGCCCGTACGCCCCGAGCACATCGTCGGCACCGAGGCCCCGTGAGTGGGGGCACTGTGAATAGGGGCCCCGTGACGGAGGCACTGTGAGCGGCGAAGGCGGACCACCCGATCTAGTGATCAGGTCGTCGCGGGTGGTGCTCCCGGACGGCGAGCGCCCGGCGACGGTCGTCGTGCGGGACGGCCGGATCGCCGCCATCACCGAGGAGGCGGGGCAGCGGCCCGATGTCGATCTGGGCGAGATCGCCCTGCTCCCCGGCCTCGTCGACACCCACGTCCACATCAACGAGCCCGGCCGTACCGAATGGGAGGGCTTCGCGTCCGCGACCCGGGCCGCCGCGACCGGAGGCGTGACGACCCTGATCGACATGCCGCTCAACTCGCTGCCGCCCACGACGACGCCGTCCGCGCTCGCGGTCAAGCGGGACGCGGCGCGCGGCGCCGTGTACGTGGACGTCGGGTTCTGGGGCGGCGCCGTCCCCGGCAACGTGCCGTCACTGCTCCCGCTGCACGGCGCCGGGGTCTTCGGGTTCAAGTGCTTCACCTCCGACTCCGGCGTACCGGAGTTCCCGCCGCTGCCGTACGAGGCGATGCGTGAGGCCTGCGCGCGGATCGCCGCTTTCGATGGCCTGATGATCGTCCACGCCGAGGACCCGGCGACGCTGTCCGAGCCGGGCGACGGCGGCTACCCGGCGTTCCTCGCCGCCCGCCCACCGGACGCCGAACGGCGCGCGGTCGAGCAGGTCATCGCCCTGGTGGAGGAGACCGGTGTACGGGCGCACATCCTGCATCTGTCCGCCGCCGCGTGCGTGGAGCCGCTGGCCGAGGCACAGTCGCGCGGCCTGCCGGTGACCGCCGAGACCTGCCCGCACTACCTGACCCTGGCCGCCGAGGACGTCCCTGGCTCCGAGTCGACCGCCTTCAAATGCTGCCCGCCCATCCGCGACGCCGGAAACCGCGAGGAGCTGTGGCAGGGCCTGGAGAACGGGGTGATCTCCTGCGTCGTCACCGACCATTCACCCTGTACGCCCGAACTCAAGCGCGGTGACTTCGCGACCGCCTGGGGCGGAATCTCGTCCATCCAGCTCGGGCTGTCCGCCGTATGGACCGCCGCACGCGCGCGCGGGCACGGCCTGGACGCGGTAGTGCGCTGGATGGCCGAAGGCCCCGCCGCCCTGGCCGGACTGCACGCGCGCAAGGGACGCATCGCCGTGGGCGCCGACGCCGACCTCGTGGCCTTCGACCCCGACGCGACGTTCGTCGTCGACCCGTCCGGACTACTGCACCGCCATCCGCACACCCCGTACGCGGGCCGTTCGCTCACCGGCGCCGTCCAGACGGCCTGGCTGCGCGGCCAGGCCATCGACATCGACGGCCCACCGCGCGGCGAACTGCTCGACCGCCCATGAAATAGGCACGCCCTTGAACGGAGCATCGCTCTTGAACGGAGCATCGCCCTTGAACGGAGTCATGTGAACGCCTTCGCGTCCCACCCTGACCTGGCCGTACGGACCCTGGGCGGATCGGTCATCGCGGCCAGCGACGAGTCGTTCGAGGAGAAGGAGAACCTCCTCAACCCGTGGGCTCCCGCGTTCCGTCCGGGGACCTTCGGGGCCAAGGGACAGGAGTACGACGGCTGGGAGACCGCGCGCCGCCGCCCCGGCGAGAACGGCGAACTCGGCCATGACTGGGCGATCGTCCGGCTCGGCCTGCCGGGCGTGATCCACGGCGTCGTGATCGACACGGCCTGGTTCAAGGGCAACTTCCCGCCCCGAGCGTCGGTGGAGGCCTACGGGGCCGACGGCCACCCGTCACCCGCCGAACTGGCCGGCGCGGACTGGATCGAGATCGTTCCGATGAGCCCGCTGAAGGGGGACACCGCCCACGCCTTCACGGTCGACGCGGCCCGGCGCTTCACCCACGTACGGCTCAACATCTTCCCGGACGGCGGCGTGGCCCGCCTGCGCGTCCACGGCGAGGTCGTGCCCGATCCCCGGCTGCTGACCGGCCTGACCACCGATCTGGCGGCCCTGGAGAACGGGGCCCGGGTGATCGGATGCTCCGACATGTTCTACTCGTCCCCGGACCACATGCTGTTCCCGGGACTGGGCCGCGACCAGTCGGAGGGCTGGGAGACCGCCCGCCGCCGGGAGCCCGGCAACGACTGGGCGATCGTCCGGCTCGCGGCACCCGGCGTGATCCGGCTCGCCGAGTTCGACACGACCCACCTGAAGTTCAACGCGCCCGGCCACGTCTCCCTGAGCGGAATCGACGCCCGTACCGGCGACCTGGACGACCCGGACGGCTGGCACGAGCTGCTGGGACGGACCCGGATCCAGCCGGACGGCCGGCACCGCTTCCGGCTGGACGGGACCCGCGAGGTCACGCACGTACGGCTCGACATCTTCCCGGACGGGGGGCTGAGCCGATTGCGCCTGCTCGGGGACATCTCACCCGACGGCGAACGCCTGCTGCAGGACCGCTGGACCCGCCTCACCACGGGCCTCATCCCTGACCACACCACGGGCCTCACCACGGGCTGACCGGCCGGAAGGGGAGCCGCTCCCGCCCCGGCCGATCACGCCCTCACCACCCTGTGGCGGTCACGACTCGGGGGCCGGCTCCTCCTCGAGGAGGTCGTCGAACTCGCCGTCCTTGACCCCGGCGACGAAAGCGTCCCACTCGGCCTCGGTGAAGTAGAGGATCGGTCCCGCGGGGTTCTTGGAGTCGCGCATGACGACGGCCCGCTCGCCGAAGTCCTTGTGACTCACGGGCACGTCCTTGCCATCGACGAACTCGATGATGACACCGTCGCTGAGTAGCGGCTGCTGCTCGGTCACTGCACACCTTCTCCGTCCGGACACTACGTCGGGCTCCAGGCTAGTAGCACCGCGCGAACGCGAAGGCACGCATCGGCGAAGGAGGGGTGACCCGGCTGCTCAGAAGTCGGTGAGGAGGCGGGCGGCGACCGTTTCCAGCCGGGCCTGGATCTCGTCGGCGCTGGCCTGCCCGCGCAGCATCTCGATCATCTCCATCGTCCAGACGCCGGACAGCGCCCGGACCACCACGCGGCGCGGATCGCCGTCCGGGATCGGGGTCTTCGGCCCGGTGGCGGCGCGCAGCAGCATCGCGGCGAGCCGCTCGCCGGAGTCGGTCTTGACGTCCGACAGCAGCAGCGAGCGGATCAGCGCGTCGGCCAGTTCGGGCTCGCGCATCAGGCCGCGGGTCGCGCGCATCAGGACCTCGATGGCGCGTCCGGGCGGGTCGTCGGCCTGCGGCGGGCGGCGCTCGATGCTGTCCTCCAGCAGGTCGAGCTCCTCGCTGACCACGGCCACGACCAGGTCCATCTTGGACGGGAAGTAGCGGTAGAGGGTCCCCAGGGCGACCCCGGCCCGTTCCGCCACCGGGCGCATCTGCATCGCCTCGACCCCGCCCCGCGAGGCCAATGCGGCGGCCGCCTGCACGATGCGCTTGCGCCGCTGGTGCTGGCTGCGCGAGCGCACGCCCTGCTCGGTGGCCGTAGGCTCTGCGGTCACGGTCGTTTCCCTTCCCTGCGTCGAGCGCACGCGGCACTCCGGTCGGCGCACCCAGCGTACCCGCGCTAGCGAGAACGTGTTATCTGATCGTCCGTCCCGTACCGTGGACCTGGCGTCCGCGAGGGTGCCGGTGAACCGTTCCACCCGTGGTTAACCACGGAACGGACGGATACCGAACGGGGCTCTGGACATCAACTAGAATCTGTTCTAGTTTTCTCGCGAATCATCTTTCCTGACCGTCGTTCCGATTCGCCCTCCCCCGAGGCCGGTCGGCCGGGAGGTGGACACGGTGACCGTGGCGGCGATGCTCCGAGCCCGAGCGGCCGATGATCGGCCTGGGTTGCGGTGCGCGGACGACGGCAGATCCTGGACGTGGCGCGAGGTCGTCACCGAATGCGAGGCGCGCGCCGCGTGGTTGGCGGCGGCCCGGCGCACCCCCGAGCGGCCCGCGCATGTGGGAGTGCTGCTCGACAACGTTCCGGAGATGGTGTTCCTGCTGGGCGGTGCCGCGCTGTCGGGCGCGGTCGTGGTCGCCCTCAACTCCTCCCGTGGCGCGGCCGAGCTGGCCGGCGACGCCGAGCGCGCCGACTGCGACCTGATCGTGACCCAGTCCCGGCACGCCGCCCTCGCCGCGGAGCTGGCCGCCGCGCTGCCTGCCGCGCTGCCCGTCCTCGACATCGAGGGCGACGCGTACAAGGAACGGCTGAAGACCGCTCCCACCACGCCCGCGGCGGACCCGCCGGTGGACATCACGTCGCTGCTGATGCTGATCTTCACATCCGGTACGTCCGGCCGCCCCCGCGCGGTCCGCGTCACCCACCGGAAGGTGGTCGTCCCGGGCGAGGCCCTCGCCGAGAGGCTGCTGTCACCTGAGGACGTCATCTACTGCCCGATGCCGCTGTTCCACTCCGGCGCCGTCATGGCCGCGTACGCACCGGCCCTGGCCGCCGGTGCGGAGCTGGTGCTGCGCGCGCGGTTCTCGGCCTCGGGCGTGCTGCCTGATGTGCGCGCGTACGGCTGCACCTACCTCCACTACGTCGGGAAGGCCCTGTCGTACGTGCTCGCCACTCCGGCGGGCAGCAGTCCCGGGGACGGCGACAACACACTGAAGTTCGCGTTCGGGAACGAGGCGGCACCGGCCGAGCAGCGGGCGTTCGCCGAGCGTTTCGGCTGTTTCGTCATCGACGGCTACGGCTCCACCGAGACCGCGATCTCGCTCGTCCCCGATCCGCTGGGGCCGCCCGACTCGATCGGCAAGCTCAGCGACGGCATCAAGGTGCTCGATCCCGCCACCGGCAAGGAATGCCCGCCAGCGCGGTTCGACGACGCCGGCCGCCTGGCCAACGGCGACGAGGCGATCGGTGAACTGGTCAACACCCAGGGCCTCGGGCTCTTCGACGGCTACTACAACGAGGACGCCCCCGACCGGCTGCGCGACGGCATGTTCTGGAGCGGCGACCACGCTTACGCCGACGAGAACGGCTACGTGTTCTTCGCCGGGCGCACGGCCGACCGCATCCGCGTGGACGGCGAGAACTTCGGCGCCGCCCAGGTCGAGCGGGTCCTGGCCGCCTTTCCCGGCGTACGGCAGCTGGCCGTGTACGGCGTCCCCGACGCGGCCTCCGGCGACCAGGTGATGCTCGCCCTGGCCGCCGACGGCTTCGACCCCGAGGCGTTCGCGGAGTACCTGCGCGGGCGCGCCGACCTGAGCCCCAAGTGGCCGCCGCGGTACGTGCGGGTCGCGGCCGAGCTGCCCGCGACGGCGTCCAACAAGATCCTCAAACGCCGGCTGGTCAAGGAGGGCTGGCGTACCGGCGACCCGGTGTGGTGGCGGCCCGGCAAGGACCTCGCCTACCGCCGGATGACCGACGAGGACCTGGCCGGCATCCGGACCGAGTTCGAGAGCCGCGACCGCCTCCACCTGCTCGAGTAGGCGGCGCCGCACCAGGACCGACATGAGCTGCATGACGAGACGTCATGGCTGGACTGACATGGCTGGACGTACATGGCTGGACGTACATGGCTGGAGAGGAGCGATGAGTGGACTTCAATCTCGATGAGACCCGGCAGGAACTGCGGGGACTCGCCGCCGACGTGCTCGGGACGGAGGCGGCCAGGGAACGGCTCGAGGCGTTCGAGAAGACCGGCGCGCCGTACGACGCCGGTGTCTGGAAGGCCCTCGGCCAGGCCGGGCTCCTCGGCGTCTGCCTGCCCGAGGACGTCGGCGGCGCGGGGCTGGGCGCGATCGAGCTCACCGTGCTGCTGCGGGAGATCGGCGCGCATGTCGCTCCCGTTCCCGCGTACGCCTCGCTCGCGCTGGCCGCCGTCCCGATCGCCGCGCACGGTACGCCGGAGCAGCGTGCTCTACTGGCGCCGCTGAACGACGGCGGGGCGGTGTTCACCGGCGCGTACCGCGAGGTCGGCACGGCTGGCACGGTCGCCGCGACCGCGCGCCGCGACGGCGACGGGTACGTGCTCGACGGCGTGAAGACCTTCGTCCCGTACGCGGTGGAGGCCTCCCGCATCCTGATCCCGGCCCGCCTCGACGGGCAGGTCGGTGTCTTCCTGGTCGAGCCGTCGGCCGTCACGCTCACGCCGCAGCACTCGGCGACGAGCGAGCCGCTGTCGCGGATCGAGCTGGGCGGCGCACGGGTCGGCGCGGACGCGCTGCTCGGTGGTGTCGCGGACGGCGCGGCCTGGACGACCCTGCGGCGTTCGGCCGTGGCCGGCGCGGTGGCGCTGTCGTCCGGCGTGATCGAGGGCGCCCTCAACCTGACCACCGAGTACATCAAGACCCGCGAGCAGTTCGAGCGCGCGCTGGCCCAGTTCCAGGCCGTGACCATGCAGATCGGCGACGTCTACATCGCCAAGCGGACCCTGGACGTGGCCGTCTGGGCGGCCGCCTGGCGGCTCGCCGAAGGGCGCGAGGACGTCGACGCGGACCTCGCGGTCGCCTCGTACAACGCCTGCGCCCCGGTCGTGGAGGCCCTCTACACCTGCCAGCACCTGCACGGCGGGATCGGGCTGGACGTGACGTACCCGCTGCACCGCTACTTCGGCTGGGGCAAGCAGATCGGGCACCTGCTCGGCGGAGCGGACGACCAGCTCGACACTCTCGGCGCCGTCATCGCCGGTACGGCCAGCGCACAGGAGGCGTGAGTTGTTCATCGACCTGACCGACGACCAGAAGAAGCTCCGCGCCGAGCTGCGCGAGTACTTCGAGAACTGCATGGGCCCCGAGGTCCGCGCCGCGATCACCGCCGACCCGTTCGGCGACGCGTACGCCGAGCACTGCAAGAAGCTGGGCCGGGACGGGATGCTGGGCGTCGGGCTGCCCAAGGAGTACGGCGGCCGCGGGTTCGGGCCGCTGGAGCAGCAGATCTTCGCCAACGAGATCGCCCGCGCCGAGGTGACGTACCCGATCATCACGCTGAACTCGGTGGCACCGACGATCCTGGAGTACGGGACCGACGCGCAGCGGGAGTACTTCCTGCCGCGGATCCTGGCGGGGGAGTGCCACTTCGCGGTCGGCTACAGCGAGCCGGGCGCCGGTACCGACCTGGCCGCGCTGCGCACCACCGCGGTCCGCGACGGCGACCAGTACGTGATCAACGGGCAGAAGATCTTCACCTCGGGCGCGCACACCGCCGACTACGTCTGGATGGCGGCCCGTACCGATCCCGGCGCCAAGAAGCACAAGGGCATCTCGATGCTCATCGTGGACTGCGAGGACCCGGGCTTCTCCTGGACGCCGATCATCACGATGGACGGCCGGCACCACACCAACTCCACGTACTTCCAGGACGTGCGCGTACCGGCGGACATGCTCATCGGCGAGGAGAACAAGGGCTGGGACCTGATCGTCAGCCAGCTCAACCACGAGCGCGTGACGCTGGGCCCGGCGGGCAACATCGGCTCCATGTACGTCCGCTTCGAGCGCTGGGCCCGGACGACCCCGGGCCCGGACGGCGAGCCGCTGATCAACGACGCGACGGTCCGCCGCGCGGTGGCCCTGGTGTACTCCTACCTGCGCAACAACGAGCTGCTCAACTGGCAGGTCGCGGCGAACCAGGACCTCGGCTGGCTGGGCGCGCCGGACGCCTCCGCGACCAAGATCTACGGCTCCGAGCGCAAGCAGGAGGTGGGCCGGATCGTGGGCGACGTGGTGGCCAGGTACGGCGACCCGGGCGACCCGGCGACGGCGGAGTTCATCAAGGAGATCGACGCCCGGGCCAAGGGCGCGCTGGTGCTGACGTTCGGCGGCGGCGTGAACGAGATCCAGCGCGAGCTGATCGCGATGATCGGCCTCGGGCTGCCCCGCGCACCGCGATGACCGGCGCGCTCGAGCGGCCGGCCGGCGCGGGCGAGCAGGCGGCCGGCGTGCACGAGCGGCTCACCGGCTTGGCGGCGAGGCTGGCGGACGCGGGCGAACGGCCCGCGCCGCCCTGCCTCGACCCGGTCAACGAGCCGATGATCCGCAACTGGACGCAGGCGCTCGGCGACCCGGACCCGGCCTGGCACGCGGGCGGCCTGGCCCCGCCCGCGATGATCCAGGTCTGGTCGATGGCCCGGCCGGCCGGTACGGAGGGGGGCGGCGCGGGCGACGGCGTCCTGGCGCTGCTCGACTCGTCCGGCTTCACCGGCGTCGTCGCGACCAACTGCGAGCAGACGTACGACCGCTACCTGCGGCACGGCGAGCGGCTCCACTCGACCACGCGGTTCGGCGGGTTCACCGGGCCGAAGAAGACCGGGATGGGCGAGGGCTACTTCGTCACCTGGTTCCAGACCTGGTACGACGAGCAGGACGAGCGCGTCGCGGAGATGCTGTTCCGCGTCCTGAAGTTCCGCCCGCGCACGGGGAAGCCCGACACGGGCAAGCCCGGCGGCGCGTACCCGCTGCGTCCCGCCATCGGCCCCGACACGGCGTTCTTCTGGGACGGCGTCAAGGCCGGTGAGCTGCGGATCCAGCGGTGCGCCGACTGCGGTGTTCTTCGCCATCCGCCCGGCCCGATGTGCCCGCGCTGCCAGTCTGCCGAACGGGACCACGTGGTCGCGAGCGGGCGCGGCGAGGTCTACAGCTACGTCGTGCACCACCACCCGCCCGTCCCCGGCCGTACGCCCCCGTACGTGGTGGCCGTCGTCGAACTGGAAGAGGGCGTACGGGTCGTCGGCAACGTCAACGGCTGCCCGCCCGAGGACGTGACGGTCGGCATGCCGGTCAAGCTCACGTTCGAGCGCGTCGACGACGACCTGACGTTGCCGCAATGGCTCCCGGCCACCGCGCCGGTAGAACCGGTTCTCGCCGCCGAGCCGGAGACCGACCTCCCCGCCGATCCACCCGTACTCGAGATCCCGCTGACACCGACGTTCGTGATCGCCACCGCGCTGGCCACCCGGGACTTCACGCCGGTGCACCATGACCCCGCGTTGGCCCGCGCCCAGGGGAGCAAGGACATCTTCGTCAACATCCTGACGACGATGGGCCTGGTGCAACGGGCGGCGCTGGCGACCGTACCGGGCGCGGTGCTGGAACGGATCGAGGTCAGGCTGGGAGCGCCCGCGTACGCCGGCGACACCCTGCGCCTGTACGCCGAGCGCCTGGACGAGGCGACGGTTCGCGTACGTGGAACGGTCCCGCTCGGCGACCACGTCACCGCCACCGTGAAGCTCAACACCGGGAAGCTCAGCACGGGGAAGCTCAGCACCGGGAAGATCGAGGAGCGAGCGTGACCCTGTCCGGCAAGGCCGCCATCGTCGGGATCGGGGCCACCGAGTTCTCCAAGGAGTCCGGGCGGTCGGAGCTGCGGCTGGCGGCCGAGGCGTGCCTGGCCGCGATCCGCGACGCGGGGCTGAGCCCGGCGGACGTGGACGGGCTGGTCACGTTCAGCGCGGACGCCAACTCCGAGATCGCCGTACAGCGCGAGCTGGGCATCCCCGGGCTGCGGTTCTTCTCCCGGGTCGAGTACGGCGGCGGCGCGGCCTGCGGGACCGTCGCGCACGCCGCGATGGCCGTGGCGACCGGGCAGGCCGACGTCGTCGTCTGCTACCGCGCGTTCAACGAACGTTCCGGGCACCGGTTCGGGCAGGCGTCCCCGTCCGGCCGGAACGACTCCACCGGGCTGGAGTTCTCCTGGCACCTGCCGTTCGGCTTCGCGACCCCGGCCGGCTGGGTGGCGATGCAGGCCCGCCGCTACATGCACGAGTACGGCGCCACCAGCGAGGACTTCGGCCGGGTCGCGGTCGCGATGCGGCGGCACGCGGCGACCAATCCCAAGGCGTGGTTCCACGGGCGGCCGATCACGCTGGACGAGCACCAGTCGTCCCGCTGGATCGTGGACCCGCTGCACCTGCTGGACTGCTGCCAGGAGTCCGACGGCGGCGTCGCCATCGTGGTCACCACCGCCGACCGCGCCCGTGACCTGCCCCAACCGCCGGCCGTCATCAGCGCCGCCGCCCAGGGCACCGGGCCGGACCAGATGATGATGTTCGGCTACTACAGCGGCGATATCGGCACGCTGCCCGCGATGGGCAACGTGGGCGACGACCTGTGGCGGCGGTCCGGGCTGGCCCCCGCCGACGTGCAGACCGCGATCCTGTACGACCACTTCACGCCGTTCGTCCTGGTCCAGCTGGAGGAGCTGGGCTTCTGCGGGCGCGGCGAAGCACGCGACTTCATCAAGGAGGGTGGCATTGAGCTGGGCGGGCGGCTGCCGGTCAACCCGAACGGGGGTCAGCTGGGTGAGGCGTACATCCACGGCATGAACGGCATCGCCGAGGGCGTCCGGCAGGTCCGCGGCACCTCGGCCAACCAGGTACCGGACGTGCGCAACGTCCTGGTCACCGCGGGAACGGGCGTCCCCACCAGCGGCCTGGTCCTCAGTACCCCCTGACGACCGGCGAAACGTCCCCGCCGCGTCGTAGACTGCCGCGCGAGCGGAGAAGGAAGGCCGTGAGGAAGGCCGGGGGATGGGCAAGCACAGCAAGCCGCCCACACGTACATGCCCAGGTTGCAACGGCTCTGGCGTCCACCGGGGTCAGACCTGCGGTGTCTGCCGGGGCGAGGGGATGATCTGATTCGATGGCGACGACCTACCCGCCGGACGGATGCACGTTCGAGGTGACCTACACCCTCGGCAGGCGGGGCATGGGACACGAGTCGTTCTCCGACGTGTACGCCCTGGGCCGCTGGTTCAAGGAGATGGAACGGCGCGGAGCGCTCGCCCCCGAGGACTTCCGGACCCCCGACGAGGACGGCCGCAACGGCTACCAGATCCTGTGCGTCACCCCGAGCGAACGCGTGGCGATCAGCTACTTCCACCCGCGCCTGGTCATGGGACGCATCGAAGGCAGCGTTCTCTAAGCCCGACGACCTGGCCTAGCCGGTGGTGGAGGGGCTCGGGGTCGGGTTGGAGGTGGGGCTCGGGCCGGGGCCTGGGGTCTCGGTGGGCGGGTCCGTCGGCGGCTGCGACGGGTCCGGCGGCTCAGAGGGTTCCGTGGGGGGCTGGGACGGGTCCGGCGGGGTCTGCCCATCGGGGTCGGTGGGCGGCGCTTCGGGGGACTCCGGCGGGGTCGTGTCCTCCGGCGGCGTCGTGGTCTCGCCCGGCTCGGTCGGCTTGGGGCTGTCGGGCGAGGTCGCCGGGGCGTCCGGGGTGCCGCTTCTCGGAGCCGTGGCGGCCGGTTCCTGGTCCTCGGTGGCCGCGCTGGGTGCGGGCCCGCCCTTGTCGCCAGGCGCTGTGTCGTTCGGCGATGTGCCGTCGGGACGGGCGGTGCCGGAGCCGGCCGGGGTTCCGCTGGTGGTGGCGCCGGTCTGGGTGTTGCCCGCGGAGGGGACCACGGCGCTCATGCCGCCGCCCTTGGCGGTCGGCCAGGACACCAGCAGCCCGACGGCGGCCGCCACCGAGGCGGCCATCCCGGCCACCGCTCCGATGCTCTTGATCCTCTTGCGCCGGGTGGCGCGGTCGCGTCCCGGCCGGGTGGCCACCTCGGAGCCGATCACCACGAGGGGGCTGGGCGACACCACGTCCGACAGCGGGTGGGTGACCTCGTCGGCGCAGGCGGCGAGCACCTGGTCGCGCAGCCACGCGGGCGGCCGGTCCGGGACGCGACCGGCCAGCAGGCGCGGCAGCCGGCCCTTCTCGAACGCGGTGATGAGTTCCATGTGCACGGCGGGGTCGGCGGCGCCGCGCATGAGCCGGTCCAGTACGGCGCGTTCCAGCCGGGTACGGGCGGCGTGCACGAGCCCGTGCACCGTGTCGGGGGCGATGCCGAGGACCCGCGCGATGTCGGGGACCTCCAGCCACTCGCCCGACCACAGCAGCAGGGCCTCGCGCTGGTCGGCGCGCAGGTCCGCCGCCGCGCGCAGCAGCGGGTCGCCAGGGGACCCGAAGACCGGCCGGTCACCGGAGAACGCGCCGAGCGACGCGCATGCGGAACGTGACAGCGCGTACAGCCAGAGCACGCTGTCGCCGCGCGGCGGGTGCTGGACCGCCGCGACGAAGGTGTCCCGGACGGCCGCCGCCGCGCCCTCGTCGCCGATCAGTGACCAGCAGTGGGCGTGCAGCCGGACGGCGTGCGCGTCGTAGAGGGTTCCCAGGTCCCCGCGCATGTGACCTCCGATGTGAGCCGGTCGTGGCCCCGTGTGAGCCGGTCGCGGACCCTGCGTGCGGTTCGGACGGATCAGTGGGAAGGGGGACTCTAGTGCACCGGCTGGACGTCTGAGAAGTCCGAGACGTCCGGGCGTGTCGGATCTTACGGAACGTGACCGTTCGGGGGTTGGTGCGGTGTTCGGTAGGTCTCGCGAGGTAAGGGCTGGCGCGCGATGAACGCGTCGTTCACGGAGATTTAAGGAATTCTCCGGCAAAAGGCTGATTGGTGATGCGGTTCACCAGGGAAGGGTCCGTGCCCTGTCGAGTATCCCTGTCGGAGCATCTGCCTGAGCACCAAGGAGGGCGCCATGACCAGGCTCACCGTCGACGGCGTCTACCAGCACATTCGCGGTGTCTGCTTCAAGAACGGCCCACCCGGGACGGTCGGGGCCGAGACCGAGTGGTTCGTCCTGGACGCCGCCGATCCGGCCGCCCATGTCCCCACCGCCAGGCCGCGCGCCCTGGTGGAGGCGGCCGGGCCACCGCCGAACGGATCCAAGATCACTTACGAGCCCGGCGGGCAGTTGGAGCTCAGTTCCCTGCCCGCTCCGGGCATGGCCGCCCTGCACAAGGCCCTGGCCGCCGACATCCGGCACGTCGGCGAGGCGCTGGCCGGGGGCGGGCTCGTCCTGGCCGGGCACGGCGTCGATCCGGTCCGGCCGCCGGTCTTCCAGGCCGACCATCCCCGCTACGTCTGCATGCGCCGCTACTTCGTCTCGGGCGGCTTCGCCGACGCCGGGACGGCCATGATGTGCTCCACGGCGTCCGTCCAGGTGTGCCTGGACATCGGCGCGGACCCGGCCGACGCGGGCCGCCGCTGGCGCCTCGCCCACGCGCTCGGGCCCGTTCTGGTGGCCGCGTTCGCCAACTCGCCGCTGCACGGCGGGCGGCGCACCGGGCTCCGCTCGACCCGGCAGGCCATCTGGACCGCGCTCGACCCCAGCCGGACGCTCCCCGTCCACGACCCCGGCGCGCTCGGTGGCTCGGGTGATCCGGCGGAGGCGTGGACGCGTTACGCCCTGGACGCCCCGGTGATGGTCGTCCGCACCCCGTCCGGCGAGTGGGCGGCCGATCCCGGGATGACCTTCCGGGAATGGCTGGGGAAGGGCGAGCCGGACCTCCGCGACCTCACCTACCACCTGTCCACCCTGTTCCCGCCGGTCCGCCCGCGCGGCTGGCTGGAGCTCCGGATGATCGACGCGCTGCCCGAGCCGTACTGGCCCGTCCCTGTCGCGGTCGCCACCGCCCTCCTGGACGACCCGCGCGCCGCCGCGGCCGCGGAGGAGGCCGCGGAGCCGGTGGCGGGCCTCTGGGCGGAGTCGGCCCGGTACGGCCTCACCGACCCGGCCCTCGCGGCCGCTGCCCGCGCCTGTTTCACCGCCGCGCTGGAGGCCCTGCCTCGTCTGGGGGCGGCGGAACTCGTCCCGCTGGTGGACGAGTACGCCCGCCGGTACGTGGAACGGGGCCGCAGCCCCGCCGACGATCCGCCGCCATCCCGCGAGGTTGCCGGAGGCGTGCGGAATGCGGCCGCGCGGAAGGCGGCTGGAAACCAGCAGAAGACGGACGCACAGGCATGAGGGAGACGGCTGACATGGCAGAAGGCGCAGGCATGGCCGCGCCAGGCTCGCTGGACGAGCACGCGCTGAAGGAACTGATCGCCGACGAGCTGGGCGCGGTACGGGACCGCAGCCTGGGGCTGACCACCATGGCCTTGGACGAGGCCGAGCTGACCGCACAGGTCTCCCCGTTGATGTCCCCGCTCGTCTGGGACTTGGCCCACGTCGGCAACTACGAGGAGCTATGGCTGCTGAGGGCCACCGCAGGCATCGAGCCGATGCGCCCGGAGATCGACGACCTGTACGACGCGTTCGAGCACCCCCGTGTGGAACGGCCCAGCCTGCCCCTGCTGCCGCCCAGTGAGGCCCGTTCCTACCTCGCGACGGTCCGCGCCAAAGTGCTGGACGCGTTGGGCTCTGTACGGTTCGATCCCGCGAATCCCCTCACGTCGGGAGGCTTCGTCTACGGGATGGTCGTCCAGCACGAGCATCAGCACGACGAGACCATGCTGGCCACCCACCAGCTCCGAAAAGGCGCTCCAGCCCTCCTCGATCCGCCCGACCTTCATCTGGGAACGAGCACGCCTGCGGACAAGACCGAAGTGCTGATCGAAGCAGGCACGTTCGAGATGGGCACATCGGACGACCCCTGGACCTACGACAACGAACGCCCCGGCCACTTGGTGGACCTCCCGGCCTACTACATCGACACCGAACCGGTGACGAACGCCGCGTACATCGCCTTCATGGAGGCGGGCGGTTACGACGAGCCGAGCCACTGGCATCCGAAGGGCTGGGAGTGGCGGTGCGAGAGCGGCAAGGGCGCGCCCGCCTTCTGGTCGCGTGACGGTGGCGGACAGTGGCTGCGGCGACGGTTCGGGCGCATCGAGCCCGTACCGCTGGCCGAGCCGGTGCAGCACGTGTGCTGGTACGAGGCGGACGCCTACGCGCGTTGGGCGGGCAAGCGGCTCCCCACCGAAGCGGAATGGGAGAAGGCCGCGCGCTGGGACCCGGACGCGGGCCGCTCGCGCCGCTACCCGTGGGGCGATGTCTACGAACCGAGCCGCGCCAACCTGGGACAGCAGCGGCTCAAGCCCGCCGAGGCCGGATCGTACGAGTCGGGTGCCTCCGCCTACGGTGTGCGGCGCCTCCTAGGGGACGTGTGGGAATGGACGTCCTCGGACTTCCACGGGTACGCGGGCTTCGAGCCGTTCCCGTACAAGGAGTATTCGGAGGTCTTCTTCGGGCCCGGCCACAAGGTTCTGAGGGGCGGCTCCTGGGCGACGCACCCGCTGGCCGTCCGGGGCACGTTCCGTAACTGGGACTATCCGATCAGGCGGCAGATCTTCACCGGCTTCCGCTGCGCCCGCGCCGCCATCCCCACTGTGCCCACCTCTGTGTCTTCCCCTGGTTCTTCCTGGAAAAGAGGCGCCTGATGTGCCGCCACCTGGGCTACCTGGGCCCGGCCCGTACGCTGCACTCCCTCATGTTCGAGGGCGAGTACTCCCTGGAGCGCCAGTCGTACGCGCCTCGCATGACCCAGGGCAACCTGCTCAACGCCGACGGTTTCGGCGCCGGCTGGTACCACGAGGAGGGACGGCCGGTACGGTTCCGGCGCGCGCAGCCCATCTGGGCCGACGCGTCGTTCCGCGAGGTCGCCGGGGCAGTCCGGACCACCTGCGCGGTCGCCGCGATCCGTTCCGCCACGATCGGCTTCCCGGTGGACGAGTCGTGCGCGCAACCGTTCCGTGCCGGCGGCGGAACGGCCACCGACCCGCGGCCCGGCCGGTTCTTCAGCCACAACGGCAAGATCGAGGGCTTCGCCGGGATCGAGGGCAAGCTGCGCGAGCTGGCCGGAGACCTCGGCGGGCTCGCCGACGCGCGGGCTCCGGTCGACTCGGCACTGCTGTTCGGCCTGGCCGCGCGGCTGTGGGACGAGGGCCGCACGCTCGGCGAGGGGCTGTCCGAGGTCGTCCGGCAGGCGACGGCACTGGCCCCTGGCCGCTACAACCTGCTCGCCGCCGACGGCACCACACTGGCGGCCACGACCTGGGGCGACTCGCTGTTCGTCCTCGCGAGGCGGCGCAGCGGATGGCGCGTGGACCTCCCGACCGGCGCACCGGTCAAGGACAGCCCCCGGCTGGGCGAGCTGTGGATCTCGTCCGAGCCGCTCGACGACGACCCCGCCTGGCAGGCCGTACCCGACCATTCGCTCGTGACGGCCGACCTGATGTCCGGCGTGAGCATCACGCCGCTGTAGACCACACGAACCCATGGGAAAGACCCTGAAGGAGACTCTGTGGACCGGTTCCTGACCGCCGACGACCTCGCCAAGACGCTGCGCCGCGACGTACGGGAGGGGCTGGAGAGCAGCCCGAAAACGCTCCCGCCCAAGTGGTTCTACGACGAGCGGGGCAGCGAGCTGTTCGAGGAGATCACCCGGCTGGAGGAGTACTACCCGACCCGCCGGGAACGGGAGATCCTCATCGCCCGCGCTCCCGAGATCGCCGCCGTCACCGGGGCCCGCACGCTGCTGGAACTGGGCGCCGGATCGGGGGAGAAGACCCGGCTGCTGCTGGACGCCTTGAGCGGGACGCTGCGCACGTACGTTCCGGTGGACGTGAGCGGAGACTTCCTGGTGGGCGCGGCCGACCAGATCGCCGCCGAGCATCCCGGGCTGGACGTGCGGCCCGCCGTCGCCGACTACGAGCAGCACCTGCACCTGCTGCCGGGCGGCGACCGGCGGCTGGTGGCCTTCCTCGGCGGGACGATCGGCAACATGCCGCCCGCCGACCGGATCGGGTTCCTGTCCGGCCTGCGCGCCACGATGGAGCCGGACGACGCGCTGCTCATCGGCGCCGACCTCGTCAAGGACGAGCGGCGCCTCGTCGCGGCGTACGACGACGCGGCCGGGATCACCGCCGCGTTCAACCGCAACGTCCTGCACGTGATCAACCGGGAACTGGACGCGGACTTCGACACCACCGCCTACGAGCACGTGGCGTTCTGGAACGCCGCCGACGAGTGGATCGAGATGCGCCTGCGCTCCACCCGGGACCAGTCCGTACGCGTGGGCGGCCTCGACCTGGAGGTGTCGTTCACCGCCGGCGAGGAGATGCGTACCGAGATCTCCAGCAAGTTCCGCCGCGAACGCCTGGCCGCCGAACTGGAAGCCGCCGGTCTCGTCCTCGCCGAGTTCTGGACCGACGAGGCCGCCGACTTCTCGCTGTCCCTCGCCCGCCCCGCCGCCTAGCTTGAGGTGGGGCCCTAGCTTGAGGTGGGGTTGGCCAGTCCGTGGCGCTTGAGGTCGTCGACGAGACGGGTCGCGATGTAGCGGTGGCCCTCCGGGGTGGGGTGCACCCCGTCCGCCTGGATGAAGCGCGGCGCGTTGCCGGCGCCCTGGAGGCGGTGGCCGGTGATCCAGCGTTCGGCGATCGGGTCGATGAAGGGCACGCCGACCTGCTGGGCCACCCCGCGCAGCGCGTTCCGTACGTTGAGCGCGCCCGGTGGCGGGGACTGGTTGCCCCAGATCGGGCCGATGAACGCGACCCGCGTGTCCGGCCAGCGCTTGCGGGCGCGTTCCAGCACGTCACGTGCTGCTTCGGCGACCTGCTGCGGCGGCTTGTTCCAGTCGTTGTGGCCGCCCGACACGATGAGCAGGTCGGGTGCCGGGCGCCAGCCGAGCTGGCTCTCGAACAGCAGCCCGAACGCCTGCCCGGCCCTGCCCGCGGTCACGAACCCGGTGCCGCTGCGCCCGGCCACGATGACCTGCCAGCCCAGCAGCCGGGCCGCCGCGGCGGCGTAGGTGTACTCCTGCAGGTTGCCGCGGTCGCCCACCGTGTAGCTGTCGCCGAGGAACATCACCACGGGCGCCGTGGCGGCGACCGGCTTGGTCGCGGCCACCGCCGGGCTCGTCCGGGGGGTCGGATCGTCGGCCAGCACACCACAGCCGGTCGCCGTTACGGAGGCGAGGCACAGCGCAAGAATCGCCGCGCCGCGGCGCGCGCGGCGAGAAGTCATGGAGGTTCCACCGGTTTCGTGAGGAGAGTCCAGGTGATTTTAGGAGAATTCGTGGCCGCGCGCGTACCGTCCGCGCACTCCTGTGCCGTCCTGTTACTTCCGTGCCGTTCTGTTACTCCTGTACTGCTCTTCCCGTGCCGCCTTCGTCGCTTCAAGCGCCGCCGCGCATCCCTACACGCGCCGTTCATCGCCGCCTCACGCCGCCGACCCGAGCGGGACATCCGGCGGGGCCAGGGTCTCGCGGGTGACCCGACACGACCACCCCCGCGACCACGGCAGCCCTCACGGACAGGGCCCCGCTCGCGAACCGGGCCGCTCTCGCGGACAGGGCAGGCTGCGCGAGCTCGACCTGCTGCGTTTCCTGGCGGCGCTGGCGGTGGTGCTGTTCCACTTCACCGGGTTCGACGGCGCCGGGCCGTGGCCGGAGCCGTCGCGGGAGCTGTTCGGGACGCTCGGCCAGATCACCAAGTACGGCTACCTGGGCGTCGACCTGTTCTTCCTGATCAGCGGCTTCGTCATCCTGATGAGCGCGTGGGGCCGTTCACCGGGGGAGTTCGGGATCTCGCGGGTGGTCCGGCTGCTGCCCGCGTACTGGGCCGGCGTCCTGCTCGGGCTGGCCATCTGGGCCGGGTTCCGGCTGGGCAACGGCGTTCCGGGCCTGGTCGTCCCGAACCTCACCATGCTGCAGAGCGGCCTCGGCCTCAAGAACGTGGACGCGGTCTTCTGGACGCTCTGGATCGAGATGCACTTCTACGTGCTGATCGCGGTACTGGCGGCCATCGGCATCACCTACCGCGGTTGCCTCGTCTTCATGGCCGGGTGGCTGCTGGCCGGGATCTTCGCCGACGAGGCCGACCAGAAGCTGCTGCAGGTCATGCTCATGCCGACGTGGAGCCCGTACTTCATCGGCGGCATGGCCCTCTACCTGATCTACCGGTTCGGCCCGACGCTGCTCCTGTGGGGGTACGTGGCGGTCTCGTGGCTGCTGGCCATGCACTGGGGCGCCTGGCGTACCGGCCACGTGTTCCAGGGATCGGACGAGACGGTCGTCGCGGTGGCCGTCACCGCCATCTTCGGCGTGATGATCCTCGTCGTGACCGGCCGCCTGAGCTGGTTGCGCTGGCGCGCCCTTACAGTCCTGGGCGCGCTGACCTACCCGCTGTATCTCACGCATTCACAGGTCGCCCTGCCGCTGCTGAAGTACGCCTACCCCGCGATGAACCGCTGGGCCGCACTCGTCCTCGCCACCGCAGTCTCCCTACTGGTCGCGTACGCGGTGTACCGCCTGATCGAGCGTCCTGGACAGTCCTGGATGCGAGCCCGCCTGAAGGAATCCCTGATCCCGATCCGGGAGAACCAGGACGCCGGGCGGAAGAGGCGGGAAACACCGACGGCCGCGCCGTCCGCACGCCCTGAGACGCCGCCGCCCACCGGGACCGTCCCTGAACTCATCCGGCGCTGAGCCGCGACCGACCGGGCCGGCGGCCCGCGGGCACTGACGGGGAGTGGCGGCGCGCTCTACAAGCCGTATGGCCTAGTTTGTCGCCCCATGCTGGTTGTCGATGTCGCAGTACTCGCGTCCGTCGCGGTCACGGTGGTGGCCGTGCCGCGACTGCGACGTCGCGACGCCGCGCCTGCGGACGCGAGCCGGGGGAACGGCGTGGGCGGCGGCCCTGGCCTCGCACTGTGCCTGCTGACCGCGGCCGTCTACGTCAACCAGCTGCTCTTCACCGTGTACGTCGAGCGGGTGCACGGCGGAGACCCGTCGTTCATCGCGCGGTACCTGCCGACCGGATGGTTCGATCTCGCGGACTGGTCCCTGGTGGACGCGCTGGCCCGGCACGTACCCGCGCCGGAACTGCTGGCGCCGAGCGTGCTGCGCGTGCAGGCGTTCCTGGAACTGCCGTTCGTGCTGCTCGCCTACCTGGTGGTGATGCGCTGGCTGGATCGCGGCCTGTACCGGCGGCTGGCGACCTCACCGCTTCTGTGGGCGGCCTCGGCCTCCTACACGTTCGCCTTCTGCATCGTGGAATGGGACCTGCGCAACCCGTACACGGTCGACAACATCGTGATCCGGGTGTGCGCCGCAGTGGTGACACCCCTATGGATCTCCTGGATGGCGCGACGTGAACCGGAGCGTGAGAACGAGCCTGTGTCGGGTGGGCTGGGGCTGCTGCTCTTCGCGGCCTCTACGTGGGCGTTGGGCCAACTGGTCCTGACCGTGTACGACACCGCACTTCTCTACAACCTGGGGCATGTGGGCGGGCGCCTGCCCGCCGCTCTGGTCGCCGTGGCCGGCCTCGCTGCTGCGCGCCTATGGGCGAGGCGCCTGACCGCGCGAGAACAGGGCGCGGCCCTGGCGACAGTGGTGAGCGGGCTTCGCTGGGCGCTGGCGTTCTTCTTCGTACCGGCACTGGCGGTCCGCTACGGGGTGACGTTCGGGACGCCGTTGGTCGCGCTTGCGGCTGGGATGCTCGTCTGCGTTACGGCGGCCGTCGTCGCCCTACGGGAAGGACTCGGCACTGCCGGTACGAGGCGCATTGTGGCCTGGTGCGGCCAGATGGCTGTGGCCGTCGTCGTCGGCGGGCTGCTCGGGTACGCGGCCGTACGCCTCGTCACCGACACCTACTACGAGGCCGGGCTGCTGCGCGGAGTGGCGGTGTTCTTCGTCGCGGTGGTGGGCATCTGCGCCGTGTCCGACCGCTGGATCGCCGAACGCGGTCGTGGAACGGCCCGTACGCCAACGTGACACCCGCGCCAAGCGACACGTGACATCCGCGGGGAGGCGCACGCTGGTCAGGGTGAGAGGAGAGGAGGGACGAGAACATGGGGCTGTTCAACCGGCGTAGACCGGGATCCCGGAAGCAGGGCGGCGCGAAGACGCCCGCGCCCGCGCTCGCGATCGATCCCTGCGCGCACGACCTCGCGGCGGTCGACCTTCGGGAGGCGCTGCTGCGGCACGACCACGCATGGGCGGCCGAGTTCCTCACGGCCGTGACCGAACCGGACGAGCGCGCCTTCTACCTCTCCATCTGCGCGCGGGTGCCCGGCCTGCAGGACTGGATCGGGGCCTGGACGAGGGCGGAGCCGCGCTCCACCCTGCCGTTGCTGGTACGGGGCGCGCACGCCGTCGGCTGGGCCTGGGCGGCGCGCCAAGGCACGTACAACGAGCAGGACACGCAGGACGACCGGTTCCAAGGCTTCAGCGAACGGCTGGAGCTGGCCGAGGCGTGCCTGGGTGAGGTCGCGGCCCGCGACCCGGGGGAGACGGCCGCGTGGACGTTCCTGCTCGCCGCCGCGCTGGGCGGCCGGGTGAAGCCGGACGAGGCGCACCGGAGATTCGACCGGGTCCTGGAACTGCACCCCGGACACCTCCGCGCGCACACGTACATGTTCACGTACCTGTGCGAGAAGTGGTACGGCAGCCACGAGGAGATGTTCGCGTTCGCGCGAGGCGCCGTGGCCCAGTCCCCTCCCGGGAGCCCGCTCGGACGCCTCGTCGCCGACGCGCACGTCGAGGTGTGGCTGTCCCTGCCGAAAGCCCAGGCCGAGACGTACATGGCCCAGGAGGACGTCCGGTCCGACCTGCGCGCGGCCGCCGACCACTCGATCCGCCATCCCGCCTATCGGGCGCAGGCCGGCTGGCCGGAGGTCCACAACGTGTTCGCGTTCGCCTTCGCGCTGGCGGGAGACATACCGGCGGCCAGGGAGGAGTTCCAGATCATCGGCGAGTACGTGACGGAGCTGCCCTGGGCCTACTACGCACCGGACCCCGTCGATGCCTTCTCGGCACTTCGCGAACGGGTCACCGCGGGGCTGTGACGCTTTCGCGGCGGTCGGCGCTGACATGAGTAGAGGGCGGGCGTCCGGTCGGAGCGGGGATCGGATCGCCCGCCCTTCCCATGCCGGAACGGCTCAGCACAGCGTCACTCCAAGGCAGGGCTCAGCCCAGGGCCAGAGCTTCAGTCCAGAGCTTCAGTCCAGGGGACGGAGCTCGTCGGCGTAGCTGACCGAGGCACGGCGCATCAGGCCGTCGTCGGCGATCGTGTACTGGCCGAGCCGCCACAGCGGGGGCGAGTACGCGTGGATGGAGACGCTCGCGTCCGCGACCCCGACCAGCCGGTGGATGTGGTCCGGGCCGAAGCAGAACGAGGCGTCGGCGGGCATCACGGTCTCGACATGGGCCCCGCCGATACGCGGGTTGCACTCCTCCAGGGCGCCGCTGACGACCCGTACGGCACCGGACGAGATGTCGTGGTCGTGCCAGCCGGTGTCGTTCTCGGGCGTCCAGCACAGCAGCCACACGTCGACGTACTCGTCCCGGTACAGCGAGGCGTAGTGCCGCTGATCGTCGGAGAAGCGGACATGCCGCTGCCAGAGATCCGGCTGCTTCGCCAGGGCGTCGACCAGTTCGTGTAGCTCGTGCTTGTCGAGGGCCCGGACGGGCAGATTCTGCAGGCTTTCCGCAACAGGGGCGGTAGTGGTGACCTCAGTCGGCAAGGGTTCGCTCCTCTCGGTTCGATAGACGGTGCTCGTTCGATAGACGGTGTTGCTCAAGAGACGGTGTTGGCTCAAGAGACGGCGTTAGTTCAAGAGACGGTGGGGGTTCGACACGCGGAAGGCGTGCTCGGCGGCCTCGCCCAGTGCGAGGTCGCGTGGGTCCGCGTAGGGGCGGTCCGTTCCGTGCACGACCACGTCCACGCCCAGTGCCCGTACGGCCGCGTCGGCGGCGCGGGGACCGTAGGACGAGGTCTCGACGAACGCGTTCGGGTCGACCTCTCCGCGCCCTCCGCCCCTGGCCACCAGGCGTTCCCCGTGCAGGGGAGCGAGCCCGGCGAGCATGGCGAAGCACACCCGCAGGCGGGGATGGCGAGGGCGGCCATGAGTACGGAACGCGAACCAGGCGGCGTGCATCTGCTGCACGTACGGCACCAGCGCCGGCCACCAGCCGGGCGCGCCAGGCGCGCTCGGTGCGGGACCAGGGTGGACGAAGAGCGGAAGGTCGCGCGCTTCCAGGAGATCCAGGAGCGGGGCACAGCGTTCGTAGCCTGACGCGTCGCACAGCGCCGTGGCCGGCAACTGGAGCCCGGCGAAGCCCTGATCGAGGACCTGGGCGGCCGTGGCGGCATCGACGTCTCGTACACCGGCCGCTGCCCAGGCACCGAACGGCTCGGGCAGCGCCGCCGCGCCCTGGTGGTAGGCGTCCAGCAGCGGCTGCGCCTCGTTCGCCGGCAGCCACTCGATGCCGAGCGGTGAGGACAGCGACACCAGCGCCAGGCCCAGCCCGTCCGCCCGGGCGAGATCGGCGCGCTGGGCGATGTCGTGGTCGGCCGGGTCGATCTCGAACGGCGGCTCGCCGTCCAGGTGCAGCGTCCAGCCGTCCAGGAACGGCGCCGTACGGCGCGCCCGGAGGGTCTTGATCAGTGGATCGCTCCAAAGATGCTGGTGCACATCGACCCCGGCGCCGCCCCCTGCTCGCCTCACCGACTCCCCGATCTCCTTGATCTTCCCGATCTCCCTGGACCGCCTTCCTGTGCCGCCCCCGGCCGGAAATCCCGTACCGGACATCTCGCTTATTTACTGAACCGTATCACTTAACCGGTTCAGTGAACCGGTTAAGCCCGCCCGCCGTCAAGTCGGGCGGATTCTGTCGTACGGACGGTTTAAGGTTTGCAGGGTGTCGGAAAGGCGCAAGCGCGCGACGATCCGAGAGGTGGCGCAGGCGACGGGACTGTCGCCTGCTGCCGTGTCGTACGCACTTCGCGGCATCCAGACCTCCGAGGAGACCCAGGAACGGGTCCGGGCCGCCGCCCGGGAACTCGGCTACGAGGCCCACCCGATCGCCCGTGCGCTGGCCAGCGGCCGTACCGGCATGGTCGGGCTGCTGTGCGGCTCGCTGGAGGACTACTGGCAGCAGTCGCTGGCCGTGGGCATCAGCCGGTCGCTGCTGGCCCGCGACCGCTTCGCCCTGATCGTCGACGCCTTCAGCGATCCCGATCGAGAGCTGGCCCTGGCCCGGCAGTTGCGCGACCAGCGGGTCGACGGCCTCATCGTCCAGTCGCTCGACCCGTCCGCCCCGCTGTGGGCCGAGCTGTCGGAGACCGTCCCGGTGGTGTCGATCGGCGACGCGCTGCACGGCGGCCAGTCCCAGGGCGAGGTCGTGTTCGACAACCGGCGCGGCGTCACGCTGGCCCTGGAGCACCTGCGCGAGCTGGGCCACCGGCGCGTGGTGGTCTTCACCCCCACGCTGGCCAGCACCCCCGACCGTCCCGCCGACGTGCACGTGAACGCCGAGGCCGAGCGCCTCGGGCTGGAGGTCGAGGTCGTCGTCGCGTCCCAGTCACTGGGCGAGACCACCGAGGTCGCGACCCGGATCCTGGACGGCCCCGGCCGGCCCTCCGCCGTCTTCTGCTTCTCCGACTCCATCGCCTACGGGGTCTACGCGGCGACCCGCAGGCTGGGCCTGGCCGTGCCCGGCGACGTCGCGGTCTGCGGCTACGACAACCACCCGATGTCGTCCCTGCTCACGCCGCCGCTCACCACCGTCGACTGGGACATCGACGGCATCGTGCACTCGGCCGTGCGCCTGGTCGTGGACGTCATCGAGGGCAAGCCCCGCAAGCGCCGCGTCGTCCGCGACCCCACCCTCCGCGTCCGCGAATCCACCGGTATCCCTGACCACCGGTAATTCTCTGACCACCGGCATCCCCTGACCACCGGCACCCTCTGACCACCGGTATCCCCTGGCCGGAGGGCTGGGCTCTTACTGCCCATGGCCATGGAGCGGTGGGCGCTGGCCGGGGGGAGTCAAGGAGTCGAAGGAGCCCGTGAAGGCCACGGAGTCCCGGAAGGCCGCGGCGCCCGAGGAGCCCGGGGAGCCGGGCGAGCCGGGGAAGGTGGCGGTCTGGACCAGGGGCAGCAGGCGCGCCAGTCCCGGTAGCTGGTCGGCGGCGATGGCGATGTCGGTGTCCAGCGGGCGGTCGTCGACGCTGGGGTCGAGCGCCTCGGCCGCCAGGTCGTACGCGGCGCGCAGTGCTCCGCTGGTCGGGAGCCGGCCCTGCATCCGCAGCGCGCGGACGGCCGCGACCAGTTCGCAGCCGAGCGCGATCCGGTACGCCCCGAGTGCCTCGGTGGTGGCGCGGGCCGACTGGGTGGAGAAGCCCGCGTGCTCCTCCACGCCCCGCGACAGCACCGCGCTGCCCAGCGCCGCCGGGGTGGCGAGCCGGCGGACGTCGGCCAGCGCCGAGTGCGCCACGTACTCCAGGATCATGATCCCGGAGGAGGCCTCGGTGGCTCCCTGGAACGGGTAAAGCCCGGTGAACGACGGCTCCGACAGCGTGCCCAGCCGGGCCGCGGACAGCGCCATCGTCTGGAAGAGCGCCGCGCGCGCGGCGTCCAGTGCGAGCCCCGCGTAGGCGGTGTGGAAGTTGCCGTTGTGCCAGACCGTATGGCCGACCACGTCCACCAGCGGGTTCTCGGCGGCCGCGTTGATCTCGCGGCCGATGACCGCCTCGGCGTACGTGGCGGACTCCAGGGCCGGGCCGTGGACCTGGGGGAACGCGCGGTACCCGTACGGGTCCTGGATCCGCATCGGGGCGGGGTGCTCGAACGCCAGCAGTGTCCGCATCACCGCCGCCACCTCCTGCTGCCCCGGATGCGGGCAGGCCAGGTGGACGGCCTCGGCGTACGGCTCCTTCGAGCCGCGCACCGCGAGCAGGGACAGCGCCGCGACGACGGTCGAGGCGGCCAGCAGCGTCCGCAGGTCGGTCACCGCCAGCGCCGACTCCCCGAGCGTGGCCGCGTTCGAGCTGATGAAGGCCAGCGCGTCGGCCGACCGCAGCGTGAAGCCGGGGCCGCGCGGCCGCTCGCCGTCCGGTGCGGGCAGCCAGGCGCGCTCGCCCAGCAGGCACAGGGCGGTCGAGGCCAGCGCGGTGAGGTCGCCGGTACCGATCGCCCCGTACACCGGTACGGGCGGGAGCAGGCCGAGATTGAGCGAGTCGGCCAGCGCCGCCAGCACGCCCGGATCGACGCCGGAGCCGCCGGCCGCGATCTGGTTCAGCCGGACGGTCATCATCGCGCGGACGATCTCCGGTGCCACCAGGGGCCCGGCGCCCGCCGCATGGCTGCGCAGCAGCCGCAGCCCGTGCGCGTCGGAGTCCTCCCATTCGACGCCCACCTCGCGGTTGGCACCGACCCCGGTGGTACGCCCGTACACCGGCTGCTCGGCCGCCACATCGCGGGCCACCTTCCAGGCCGTACGGGCCCGTTCGACGCCCTCGTCGGCCATGACGATCGTCACGTCCCCGCGGGCGGCCCGGGCCACTCCGGCGCACGTGAGGTTCGTCCCGTCGATAACGATTCGACTGTTCTCCACGGCCTCACGCTACTTTCTACTTTATTCCGATCGTTAAGCTAAGGATGTGCGTCGTGGCCCGATGACCGGGCGGTGCGTTGGGCCGGGAAGTGCCAAGGACTACGCTGGGTGGGTACAAAACCGATCTTCACTCCGTCGATCCTCACCTTGTCGACCTTCATACTGTTGATCTTCACACTGTCAGCGAGCGGACGAACGGCGTTGCACCGACGCCCACCGAGGACGTGAAATCGTTTGATCACCTTTGCGGGCGTGACCAAGCGCTACCCGGACGGCACCGTGGCCGTCGACGATCTCGACCTGGAGATCCCGGCAGGCCGGATCACCGTCCTGGTGGGACCGTCCGGCTGCGGCAAGACCACCACGCTGCGCATGATCAACCGGATGGTCGAGGCCACCGAGGGCACCGTGGCCATCGACGGTGAGAACGTACGCGAGATCGATCCCCCGGCGCTGCGCCGCGGCATCGGCTACGTGATCCAGCAGGCCGGGCTGTTCCCGCACCGCACGATCGTCGACAACATCGCGACCGTGCCGTACCTGCTGGGCTGGGACAAGAAGAAGGCCCGCGCCCGCGCGCACGAGCTGATGGACCGCGTCGGCCTCGATCCCCAGCTGGCCAAGCGCTACCCGGCCCAGCTGTCGGGCGGGCAGCAGCAGCGCGTCGGCGTCGCCCGCGCGCTGGCCGCCGACCCGCCGATCATGCTGATGGACGAGCCGTTCAGCGCCGTCGACCCGATCGTGCGCGGCGACCTGCAGGAGGAGTTCCTGCGGCTGCAGAGCGAGGTGGAGAAGACGATCGTCTTCGTCACCCACGACATCGACGAGGCCGTCAAGCTCGGCCACCGCATCGCGGTCTTCCAGGTCGGCGGCAGGCTCGCGCAGTACTCCACGCCAGAGGAACTGCTGGCCGAGCCCGCCAGCGACTTCGTCCGCGACTTCCTGGGCGGTGAGCGGGGCATCCGGCGGCTGCGCTTCTTCCAGGAACTGGACGCCGAGGACCCGTCCGAAACCTCCTCCGGCAGCGCGTCGAACAGCGCCTCCGGCGGCGCCTCAGGCACAGGCTCGGGTTCCGACCCTGATCCGGGCTCGGGGGCCACGTCCGCGGCGGTGGCGGACCGGTGAACCCGGTGGCCGCGCCCGCAGCCGTAGCCGCACCCGAGGGCGAGCCGCTGATCCGGTGGGACTGGATCAGCCGCAACCTGAGCAGCGACATCGCCGAGGCGCTGATCGAGCACCTGGTGCTGTCGTTCACTCCGATCCTGCTCGGACTCCTGATCGCCCTGCCGCTGGGCCTGGCCTGCGCGCGCTGGACCCGGCTCTACCCGCCGGTGCTGGCCGCCACCAGCATCCTGTACGCGGTCCCGGCGATCGGGCTGTTCGTGATCTTCGTGGCGTTCACCGGCCTGACGTACACCACGGTGATCGTCCCGCTGGCGCTCTACACGTTGTCGGTGCTGGTGCCGAGCGTCGTGGACGGTCTGCGCGCCGTACCCGACCACGTGCGGCAGTCGGCGGTCGCGATGGGCTTCGGCCCGCTGCGCCGGCTGGTCCAGGTCGAGCTGCCCATCGCCGTGCCGGTGCTGATGGCCGGGCTGCGGGTGGCCACGGTCGCCAACATCAGCCTGGTGAGCGTGGGCGCGCTGATCGGCATCGGCGGCCTCGGCCAGCTGATGGTCACGGGCATGAAGTGGCCCGGCGGCGGGTTCACCACCCCGATCATCGTCGCGATCGCGCTGATCATCCTGCTGGCGCTGGTGGCCGACATGCTGCTGCTGGTCGTCCAGCGCCTGCTCACCCCGTGGGAACGGGCGGGGCGCGGCCGTACCAAGCCCATCTCCGAGCCCGCGTCCGGCCGTGGCACGAGCGGCATCACCGGCCCCGCCACCGACCCCGCCGCCACCGGTGGGGCGGCGAGCGCTGAACAGGGAACCGCACCGGCCGAGTCGAGGGAGGCCCGGTGAACGCGATCTGGGAAGCACTGGGCTGGTTCGGCCGGTCGGCGCAGTGGGCGGGGGCCGACGGCATCCCCAACCGGCTGGTCGAGCATCTCTGGTACTCGCTGCTGGCGTTCGCGATCACCGCACTGATCGCGCTGCCGCTCGGACTGGTGCTCGGCCACCTGCGCCGGGGACGTCCCGCCGCGATGGCCGGTTTCCTGGTGCTGTCCTCGGCCAACGCGGCCCGCGCGCTGCCCACGCTCGGGCTGCTGATCCTGGCGGTGATCATCACCACCGCCGGCGATCTGGTCCCGATCCTGATCCCGCTGGTCGCGCTGGCGATCCCGCCCATCCTGGTCAACACCTACGCCGGGATCCAGCAGGTCGAGGCCGGGCTGCGGGACGCGGCCGAAGGCATGGGCATGACCGGGCGGCAGGTGCTGCTGCGGGTGGAACTGCCGGTGGCGATGCCGCTGATCCTGCTCGGCCTGCGCACCGCGCTGATCCAGATCATCTCCACCGCGACGATCGCGGCGTACGTCGGGCTCGGCGGCCTCGGCCGCTACATCGTCGACGGCTACGCCCGGCAGGACTACGACAGCATGGCGGGCGGCGCGATCCTGGTGATCCTGCTGGCCGTTGTGACCCAGATCGCCTTCGCCGCCCTGTACCGGTACGCGGTGTCCGCAGGGGTACGGCAGCGGGCGGCGGTGTCCTGAGCCGGCATGACCCGGCCCGGCATGAGACACCCCACCATGACCCGTCCCCGACGACCCGTCCCCAACGACTCGGCCCGGCAGAACAGGGCCAGGCACAAGACATGGAAGCAGGACCCGGACGCGTTCGGAGCGTCCGGTCCCGGAGGAAGGAACCCCAGATGTCCCGGATGATTCGCGGCGCCGCCGTGCTGGTCACCGCCGTGATGGCGCTGACCGCCTGCGGTGGCGGTGGTGACGGAGACCCGCTCAGCGGCGGGGACGGCGGCGGCGGCAGCATCACGATCGGTGGCGCCGACTTCCCCGAGAGCGGGCTGATCGGTGAGATCTACGCGCAGGCGCTGGAGGCCAAGAAGGTCAAGGTCGAGCGGAAGTTCAGCATCGGCTCCCGCGAGGTCTACTACGAGCAGGTCAAGAGCGGCGCCATCCAGGTGTTCCCCGAGTACAACGGGGCCCTGCTCGCTCATGTCGACAAGGAGAACCCGGCCGGCACCACCCAGGAGGTGGACGCGGCGCTCAAGCAGAAGCTGCCGCCCGAGCTGGAGATCCTGAACCCGTCGCAGGCCGAGAACAAGGACGCGCTGGTCGTCACCGCGGCCACCGCCGAGAAGTACAAGCTCAAGTCGATCGAGGACGTCAAGCCGGTCGCCGGCGAGCTGGTCGTCGGCGGCCCGCCGGAGTTCAAGACCCGGCAGCAGGGCCTGCTCGGGCTGGAGAAGGTGTACGGGCTGAAGTTCAAGGAGTTCAAGTCCCTGGACACCGCCGGCCCGATCACCGTGTCCAACCTGATCAAGGGCCAGATCCAGGCCGCCGACCTGTTCACCACCGACGCCGCGATCAAGAAGAACAACTTCGTGCCGCTGGCGGACCCCAAGAACGTGTTCGGCGCGCAGAACGTGGTGCCGCTGGTCTACAAGGCCAAGGTCGACGAGACCGTGCGCAGCGCGCTCAACGGCGTGTCGGCCAAGCTCACCACGGCCCACCTGCAGGAGATGAACACCGAGATCTCCGAGAAGAAGACCGACCCGGAGACCATCGCCAAGAACTGGCTCAGCCAGAACGGCCTCGCCTGACCCCTCGTCGACTCGTGGCGTGTTCGCCGTTCCAGGAA
>NZ_JBIRAW010000029.1:0-145112 GCF_044326315.1 Actinomadura sp. 9N407
ACAAGCAGATCGGCTCCTGGCACGTCTACGCCGCCCTGGGCATCTTCGCCCGCTGACCGCCCTTCCCCGGGACCGCCCTTCCCCGTTCACTCGGGGCGTGTTCGCCTCAAACCGCCAGCCCAATCGGCCAACACCCCACGAGTCAACGCCCTGCGCATGCCAGGTGGTACAGCTAGCCGTCGAGGCGGCTGGGATCGAACGAGCCGGTACGGCCGACGATCAGCCGGTTCACGAACCACAGGGCCAGCCCGATCACCAGCAGGATCGCGGCCCGCAGGTAGACCTCGGCGCCGCGGCCGGTGATCGGCATCGCCAGGAACAGGCAGCTGGCCGCGCCCAGGACCGGCATCCAGGTCGGCGCGCGGAAGTGCCGGTGGCCGACGCGTTCCCGGCGCAGGACCAGCACGCACACGTTGACCAGTGCGAACACGCACAGCAGGAGCAGCACGGTGGTGTCGGCCAGGTCGCCGATGTCGCCGGTGCTCACCAGGACGACCGCGATCGCGACCGTGAAGGCGATCGCCGCCCAGGGCGTGCCGCGGCCCGGATGCACGTAGCCGAACACCGGCGGGACGATCCGTTCCCGCGCCATGCCGTACACCAGCCGGGACGCCATGATCATGTTGATCAGCGCGGTGTTGCCCACCGCGAGCAGCGCGATCAGGGCGAACAGCTTGGGCGGGAAGCTGAACCCCGCGACCCGGACGACCTCCAGCAGCGGGCCGGTCGAGGTACGCAGCGTCTCGGTGTCGACCAGCATGGTCGCGGTGAACGCGACCGCGATGTAGATCGTCACGGTGACGGCCAGCCCGCCGAACAGCGCCACCGGGAAGTCCCGGGACGGGTCGCGGGTCTCCTCGGCCAGGTTGACCGAGTCCTCGAAGCCGATCAGCGCGTAGAAGGCCAGCGCGGCGCCGCCCAGGACGCCCAGGAACGCCCCGTTCTGGGGATCGAAGTCCAGGGCCCGGCCGGGGTCTCCGTCCCCGGCGAGCAGCCCCACGACGCCGATCACCATGATCACCAGCAGCCCGAACGCCTCGATCGCGGTGAGCGCCACGTTCACCTTGATCGACTCGGAGATGCCGGCCACGTTCACCAGCGTCACCAGGGCCAGGAAGATCAGCGCGCCCAGCAGCGTCGGCAGCGCGACGAACTCGGCCAGGTACTCGCCGCCGAACGCGCGGGCCGCCGCGCCCGCCGACGTGATCCCGCTCATCATCACCGTGAACGCCACCATGAACGTCACGAACGGGATACCGAACGCCTTGTTGGTGTAGAGCGCGGCGCCGGCCGCCCGCGGGTACTTGCCGACCAGCTCGGCGTACGCGGTGGCGGTCAGCGCCGCCAGCACGAACGCGACCAGGAACGGCAGCCACACCGCACCGCCGACCTCGCCCGCGACCTGTCCGACCAGCGCGTAGATGCCCGCCCCGAGGATGTCCCCGATCACGAACAGCACCAGCACCTTGCGGCCGATGACCCGGCGCAGGCCACCGCCGGCCGGTCGAGGGGCGTCGACGCCCGCCTCCGACATGCACGCCCCCCTTGATCAGCTCTGCTCGTCCCTACCCGGACGGCAGCCGCTAATCGTCAAGCGAACGTCACTTTGCACGGCCGAACGCCGCACCGTAAGCCACTGATGTCGATGCTGGGTGGCGGTCAATATCGGTGTAGGCCAGAGATCGGGTCCAGTGCCCGTCCCGAACGAACCTCAGCCACCGCGCGAGCGCGCTACCTGGCCGGTGAGGCAAAGCCGAAGGCGAGCCTCACCGGGCAGATCGCGAAGCGATGCCGCGCTCGCACAAGAACCGGTCACGGTGCGAGCCGCCAGGCGAGCACTGTGGGCCGGGTCTTTTAAATCATGTGTCGATGCGCTCCATGTCGAGCTCGGCGGCACCGGCGGTGATGAACTCCCGGCGCGGTGCCACCTCGCTGCCCATCAGCAGGTCGAAGATCTTGGCCGCCTCCTCGGCGTCCTCGATCCGGATCCGGCGCAGGATGCGGTGCCGCGGCTCCATGGTGGTCTCGGCCAGTTGGTCGGCGTCCATCTCGCCCAGGCCCTTGTAGCGCTGGACGGGCTCCTTCCAGCGCATCCCCTTGCGCTCGAACTCGACCAGCTTCTTGCGCAGCTCGGCGTCGCTGTAGCAGTAGACGTACTTGTCCTGGTTCTTGCGCGGCTTGATCAGCTCGATCCGGTGCAGCGGCGGTACGGCGGCGAAGACGCGGCCGGCCTCCAGCATCGGATGCATGTAGCGGTACATCAGCGTGAGCAGCAGGCAGCGGATGTGCGAGCCGTCCACGTCGGCGTCGGCCATCAGGATGATCCGGCCGTACCGCGCCGAGTCGATGTCGAACGTGCGGCCCGAGCCGGCCCCGATCACCTGGATGATCGCGGCGCACTCGGCGTTCTTGAGCATGTCGGCGACGGACGCCTTCTGCACGTTCAGGATCTTGCCGCGGATCGGCAGCAGCGCCTGGAACTCCGAGTCGCGGGCCAGCTTGGCGGTGCCGAGGGCGGAGTCTCCCTCGACGATGAACAGCTCGCTGCGGTCGTCGGCGGTACGGCAGTCGACCAGTTTGGCCGGGAGCGCGGAGTTCTCCAGGGCGTTCTTGCGGCGCTGGTTGTCGCGCTGGGTCCGGGCGGAGATACGGGTCTTGGCGGCGCCGACGACCTTCTCCAGCACGGCGCGCAGCGGCTGCTTCTGGCCGCGCGGCGGGTTGTCGAAGATGGCCTTGAGCTCGCGGCTCACCACCTGGGAGACGATCCGGGCGGCGGCGGAGGTGCCGAGCACCTCCTTGGTCTGGCCCTCGAACTGCGGCTCGGGCAGGCGCACCGTGATCACGGCGGTCAGGCCCTCCAGGACGTCGTCCTTGATGACGTCCTCGTCGCTGTTCCTGAGCAGCTTGGTGGCCCGCAGCTGCTCGTTGAGCACCCGGAGCACGGCACGGTCGAAGCCGCGCACGTGGGTGCCGCCCTTGGGGGTGGCGATCACGTTGACGAACGACTTGGTGATGGTGTCGTAGCCGCCGCCCCAGCGCAGCGCGACGTCCACCTCGAGATCGCGCTCGACGTCGGTGGGCAGCAGGTGGCCCTGGTCGTCCAGCACCGGAACGGTCTCGGTGAAGTGACCGCGCCCCCGCAGCCGCAGCACCTCGCTGATCGGGGCGTCCTTGGCCAGGTAGGAGCAGAACTCGCTGATGCCGCCGTCGAAGCGGAAGGTCTCCTCGAGGACCTCCTCGCCGCGCTCGTCGCGCAGCTCGATGGTCAGCCCGGGGATGAGGAAGGCGGTCTGCCGCATCCGGTCGAGGACCTGGGACTGGTCGACGGTGGCGCCCTTGATGAAGATCTGCATGTCGGGCCAGAACCGGACCCGGGTGCCGGTGGTCTTGCGGGCGACCTTGCGCACCTGGTGGACGCCGGAACGCTTCTTGAACCGGGCCTTGGGGCCCTCGTCGGCGAACTCGCCGGGCAGCCCGCGCCGGAAGCTGATCGCGTGGGTGGCGCCGCCCTGGTCGACCTCGACGTCGAGCCGCGCCGACAGCGCGTTCACCACCGAGGCGCCGACGCCGTGCAGGCCACCGGAGGCGGTGTAGGACACGCCGCCGAACTTGCCGCCGGCGTGCAGCCGGGTCATCACCAGCTCGACGCCCGGCAGCTTGGTCTTGGGATGGATGTCGACCGGGATACCGCGGCCGTTGTCACCGACCGAGAACGAGCCGTCGGCGTGCATCGTCACGTCGATGTGGTCGCAGTATCCGGCCAGGGCCTCGTCGACACAGTTGTCGACGATCTCCCAGAGACAGTGGGCGAGCCCACGGCTGTCGGTCGACCCGATGTACATGCCGGGTCGCTTGCGCACGGCCTCCAGCCCCTCCAGCACCGAAAGGTGCCGGGCGGAGTAGCCGTGCGAATCGTCGGTGGTCACTTCTGCGGTCGCGGCGGTCAACGTGCCTGTGCTCCTCGGGGGTCGGACATTCGGCAAGAGGGTACCGCCGGGGGCCGACAGTCCACTTACAGGCTCGCCGCCGGAGAGGGGTCCCTGCACCGATCCGGCGGTCCCACTTCGGCCGGTGGAGGCCATGTGATGTGATGTCGGTCACTAATTGACCCATTCTGCTCTCGGCGTACGCGCAACCAGGTTGGGAACGTCCGCGTCAGGTTAGATGTTGTCTTAAGTACCGACCCCGAGCATGAGGAAGGTGCCGTGACTGGAGCCCTTGCCCCGACCAAACCGCTGTCCGTCGCAGACCGCTGCGACCGCTGCGGTGCCCAGGCCTATGTCCGTGCAGTCCTTGCAGGCGGCGGCGACCTCCTGTTCTGCGCCCACCACGGGCGTAAGTACGCAGAGGCTCTCCGCTCCAACGGGGCCGACATTCAGGACGAGACCGACAGGCTGCACGAAACCCCGGCCACCGCGACCACCGAGGAGCGGTAAGCCTCGACATAAAAGAATCCCCGGAACGGCGGCCACCGGCGACGGTGGCCGCCGTTCGCATTCTCCGGGAAAGGTGACCCGGGAAACATGACTTCATAACGTGAGCAATTAACTACACTGAGTATTCAAACGGTCACGAGTCCTGGCTCGCATTCTCCGTCCACTGAATATCCTGGAGGAACCGGACGCCATCATGATCCAACGAACACGGACGTCCGGAGACGGGGGGACCATGCTGATTCTGCTGCCGCCATCGGAGCGCAAGGCCGCCGGCGCGGACGGTCCCCCGCTCGATCTGGCCGGCCTCAGCCTCCCCGAGCTCAACCCGGTCCGCGAGCGCGTGCTCGGCGCGCTCGGCGAGGCCTGCCTGCGCGACGACGCGCGCGAGGTCCTGGGCCTGCCCGAGGGGCAGACCGAGGAGGCCCTGGCACGCAACCGGGCCCTGATGCGGGCCCCCACCGTGCCGGTCTCCGAGCTCTACACCGGCGTGCTGTACGAGTACCTCGTCCTGAGCGACCTCGACCCCGTGGCCGCGGCCGACCAGATCATCGTGTTCTCCGGCCTCTGGGGAGCCCTCAGGCTGACCGACCGGATCCCGCCGTACCGGCTGGCCATGGGCGTGACGCTGCCCACCGAGGGCGGGCTGGCGGCGCTCTGGCGGCCCGCCCTGAAGCGGGCCCTGCGCCCCGAGGGGCGGCTCGTCGTGGACATGCGGTCAGGGCCGTACATGTCGGCCTGGAAGGCACCGGCCTCTTCGGTACGGGTACGGGTCTTCCGCGAGCGCATCCTGGGCGGCGTCCCCAAGCGGACCGTGGTCAGCCACATGGCCAAGGCCACCCGCGGCAAGGTGGCGCACGACCTGCTTCAGGCGGGCGCGTCCCCGCGTACCCCTGAGGAGCTGCACAAGGCCGTCGCCGACCTCGGCCACACCGTGGAGCTGAACGGCGGCGACCTGGACGTGATCCTGCACGCCTGAGGCACCGGCCGCTGAGGCACCTGCTCCGCTGAGGCACCTGCTACCGAGGAGGCACCGGCGGCGCGGTGATCGCCGGCGCCCTCCCGGGGGGCGGCCACATCCGGACACGGATGTTCCGTACCGGCTCGGGCAGAGGTTGCCAACGGCACAGGTTTCCAGCAGCACGAAAACACCCCGCCGAAGCGGGGTGTCATCGTGTCGCCGTCAGGTCAGTCCAGGTAGTCGCGCAGCACCTGGGAGCGCGACGGGTGGCGCAGCTTGGACATGGTCTTGGACTCGATCTGGCGGATCCGCTCGCGGGTCACACCGTAGACCTTGCCGATCTCGTCCAGCGTCTTCGGCTGGCCGTCGGTGAGGCCGAACCGCATCGAGACCACGCCGGCCTCGCGCTCGCTGAGCGTGTCCAGCACCGAGTGCAGTTGCTCCTGCAGCAGCGTGAAGCTGACCGCGTCGGCCGGGACGATCGCCTCGGAGTCCTCGATCAGGTCACCGAACTCGCTGTCGCCGTCCTCGCCCAGCGGGGTGTGCAGCGAGATGGGCTCGCGGCCGTACTTCTGGACCTCGACGACCTTCTCAGGGGTCATGTCGAGCTCCTTGGCCAGCTCCTCCGGGGTGGGCTCGCGGCCCAGGTCCTGGAGCATCTGGCGCTGCACGCGGGCCAGCTTGTTGATGACCTCGACCATGTGCACCGGGATACGGATGGTGCGGGCCTGGTCGGCCATCGCGCGGGTGATCGCCTGCCGGATCCACCAGGTGGCGTACGTGGAGAACTTGTAGCCCTTGGTGTAGTCGAACTTCTCGACCGCGCGGATCAGGCCCAGGTTGCCCTCCTGGATCAGGTCCAGGAAGAGCATGCCGCGGCCGGTGTAGCGCTTGGCCAGCGAGACCACCAGGCGGAGGTTGGCCTCCAGCAGGTGGTTCTTGGCCCGGCGGCCGTCCTCGGCGATCCACTCGAAGTCGTCGAGGTCCTCCTCGGACATCGCGTGCCCGTCGGAGGCGAGCCGCTCCTCGGCGAACAGGCCGGCCTCGATCCGCTTGGCGAGCTCGACCTCCTGCTCGGCGTTGAGCAGCGGGACCTTGCCGATCTGCTTGAGGTAGTCCTTGACCGGGTCGGCGGTGGCACCGGCGGCCGCGATCTGCTGGGCGGGGGCGTCCTCGTCGTCGTCGCCGAGGACGAAGCCCTCCTCCTCCTTGCCCTCGGGCTTGCCGGAGGGGCCCTTGCCGGGCGCCGCCACGGCGACCGGCGCGGGAACGGCCTGGGCCGGGGCGCTCTCCTCGGCGGGAGTGTCGTCGGCCGCGGCCACGACCTCCAGGTCACCGAGGTCGCCCAGGTCGTCGAGGTCGGTCACGTCGACGTCGTCCTCGAGCTCGGGGGCGTCCTCCGAGCCCTTCTTGGCCGGGCCGCCCTTGGCCTCCGCGCCTTTGGCGGCGGGGGCGCCCTTCTTGGCCGGCCCCGGCTTGGCGGCGGCCTTCTTCGGCTTGGCCGCGCCCTTGCGGGCCTCGGCCTTCTTGGCCACGGCGGCCGGCGTGGGCGCCGGTGCCGGAGTCTCCTCGGCACCGTCGTCGACGACGGCGGTCACCGTGTCGGGCTGCTCCTTGGCGGCGGCGGCCGTCTTGGGCCGGCGCGGTGCGGCCGGCGCGGCGCGCTTGCGCTGGCGCTTCGGCGCGGCGGAGTCGGCAGCGCTCACCATGACGCTCACACCCTCCTTGCTGAGGCTCCGCAAGATGCTGGTGGCCATCGACACGGGGATGTCGGCCTCCTCGAACGTACGTCGTACGTCGTCGGCGTCGAGGTAACCCTGGGACCGTCCACGCTCGATCAGTTGCGCGATGACGTGCTCGTGCAGATCTGACGCTTTCGAGGTCGAGCTAGCAGGCGACACAAATACCTCTCGAACGAACGTGTGGCTTGGTTGACCCAAGTGCCCTGACGGGCCCGGCCTCACACTGGGTGGGACCACACAACTGGGTGGGTCACCTTATGCGGACCGCAGCGTACCCGCTCTTACTGGGTCAAGCATTCTGGACTGCTGCGCATTCCGCATCCGATGTCCTGCCCGGTAACACACCACCTTAGAGGGCGCTGGGCGGTCCTTCGTACGTACGGTGCCGTGTTCAGGCCGTCTTCCGGCCGTCTCCGGTCCCGTTCCGCGGGCCGCCCTCGCGCTCTCCGTCGGCGGAGGTCATCCAGGCTTCGGTGGGACGTGCAGGGCGAGCACGGTCACATCGTCCACTTGCTCGTAGCCCGCAAGCATCCGATCGACCAGGAAGTCGACGACTCTCTCCGGATCTCCTACCACTTCAGGTGGGGCGTCGGCCGCCACGGCGACGAGCTCGTCCAGGCCGGCGTCCACCCCACGCCTACGGTTCTCCACAAGTCCATCGGAATAGAAGACCACAGTGTTGCCGGTCTCGATGGAAAAACTTGTCTGCTGGCGCTGGGAGGGCCAGCCGAGCGGGGTCCCCGGCTCCAGGGTGCTGAGCCGGGCCGGCGAGTCCATCGAGATCAGCAGCGGCGGCGGGTGGCCGGCGTTGCTGAACGCGCCGTGGCCGGTCTCGGGGTCGATGACCGCGTAGGCGACCGTGGTGAACTGCTCCTCGTCCTCGGTCGCGCTGAACAGCCGGTCGAGCCCGGCCAGCACGGCGGCGGGCCGCGGGTCGTTGAGCGCCAGGGCGCGCAGCGCGTTGCGGACGCGGCCCATTCCGGCCGCGGCCAGCACGCCCTTGCCCATCACGTCGCCGACCGCCACCGCCAGCCGGTCGTCGGGGAGCCGGAACACGTCGTACCAGTCGCCGCCGACCTGGACGTGCCGGGTCGCGGGGTTGTAGCGGGCGGCCAGCACCATGCCGGGCAGCTGGGGCAGGTCGCTGGGCAGCAGGCTGCGCTGCAGCTCCTCGGCGGTCTTGTGCTCGCGCTCGAACAGCAGCGCCCGCTCGACCGCGAGCGCGCACTGGCCGGCCAGCGCCTCCAGGAAGACCCGCTCCTCCTCGGTGATCTCCCGGGGGCGGGTGAACGAGAACCGCAGCGCGCCGATCGGGGCCCCCGCCGCCAGCAGCGGCAGGCCCACCCAGGCGCGCTCCTCGGTGTGCTGCAGGAACAGCCCGGCCTCGTCGCGGCCCAGCTGGAGCCGGAGGCTGTCGGGGTGCTCGGCCAGGAACGGCCTGCTCTCCCGTACGGCCACCGACATCACGGTCTGGTCGCTGACCTTGAAGTCCTCGGGGGAGCTCGGCCGGTTCTCCGGGCGCCCCTCGGGGGCACCGGGCTGGGACGGGTTCACGATGCTCAGCCGCAGCTTGTCGTCGTCGAGCAGGGCCACCGCGGAGTAGTCGGCGCCGATCGCCGACCGGCCCACCTCGGTGATCACCTGGACGACCTGGCTGACGGTGAGCGCCTCGGCCAGCATCGAGGTGGCCTGCTGCAGCCGCGCGGTGCGCAGCGCCGCCGCCGACAGCTGCTCGGTCAGCCGGCCGCGCATCTCCTCGGCCTCGCGCTGGCCGGTGACGTCGGTGTTGGCGCCGACCCACTCGATCACCGCGTCGCCGCGCCAGATCGGCACCGCGCGCACGTCGAAGTGCCGGTAGTTGCCGCTCTTGGTGCGGATCCGGTAGTTGCTCTCGAACACCCGGTCGTCGGAGACGCACTCGCGCCAGGTGGCCTCGATCCGGGGCCGGTCCTCGGGGTGCACCACGGCCAGCCAGCCGCCGGCCGCGTAGTCGTCGGGGGTCTGGCCGGTGATCGATCGCCATTCGGGCGCGTCGTCGATCACCCCGCCGTCGGGATCGGCCACCCAGACGACCTGGGAGCTGGCCTCCACCAGCGAGCGGTAGCGCTGCTCCTTGCGCCGGATGACCTCCTCGGCGCGGCGCCGCTCGGTCACGTCCAGCGCGGTCAGCACCACGCCGGCGAGCCGGCCGTCGCCGTCCCTGGCGGGCAGCCAGGTGCAGGCCAGCACGCGCTGGCCGGCCGCCACGGTGGTCGCGGGCGGCCCCGGAACCGGCACGGCGGGCTCGACCAGGCCGCCGGGCGGGGTCTCCTGGCGCGGCCGCGGAACGGTCAGGTCGGCCTCGCTGATCGGCCGCTCCTCGGCCAGCACGGTGCGCAGCGCGGTCTCGACCGCGGCGGCCAGCCCGGCGGGCAGGAACTCCTCGGGCCGCCGCCGGTGCGGATCGGTGCCGGGCACGCCCAGCAGCTCGGCGAGCGCGCCGTTGGCCCGGCGGCAGCGCAGGCCGGTATCGAAGAACGCCAGGCCGGCGGGGGCCTGATCCATCAGCGTGGCGTACAGGGCGGAATCGGACGCATCCATGGGCTGGCCCTCCACCCCGGAGATCCGGGGATGCGGAACGGACGTATCGGTGCTCATCGGCAACACCTCCGCCCCAGGGGGACCCGTACCGCGCGGCAGTTCGTCATCACTATGAGTGAATGGGAGCAGGCTAGCGCTCCCGCCTCCATCACGTCAGCCGTCGAAGTCAGGTTCTCATCATCCCGATGGTTCGCCGCCGACGGAAGCCCCGGCGGCATCTCTGTCACGCGATTCACGGCGCCGACCTCGGATTCGGACGCCGCCCACACCGGCCCGCCCGGCGGCGGGAGGCGTCTGCTCGGACGGCGAGTAGGCGATGTTACGACGCCGGGGCGCGCCACGCCCGGCAGCCACGCCCGTTCGGCGAGTCCCGGACGCCTTCGGCCCGTCCGCCCGCCGGCGTCCGGCACCGGCCGGGTCGGCTACTTCTTCGCCTTCGCGGCGGCCTTGGCCTCCTGCTTGAAGGCGCGGACCTCGGCCAGCGACTCCGGGCCGGTGATGTCGGCGACGGAACGGCGCGAGCCCTCGTCCCCGTACGCCCCGGCCGCCTCGCGCCAGCCCTCCGGCCGTACGCCGTACTGCTTGCCGAGCAGCGCCACGAAGATCTGCGCCTTCTGCTTGCCGTAGCCGGGCAGCGCGTTGAGCCGCTTGAACAGCTCCTTGCCGCTCCCGGCGTCCCGCCAGATCGCCTCGGCGTCGCCGCCGTAGTGGTCCACCAGGTACTGGCAGAGTTGCTGGATCCGCTTGGCCATCGAGCCGGGGTAGCGGTGCACCGCCGGCTTCTCCGACAGCAGCGCGGCGAACGCCTCGGGGTCGTACGCGGCGATCTGGTGGGCGTCCAGATCGCCGGTGCCGAGCCGCTCGGTGATCGTGTACGGGCCGGAGAACGCCCATTCCATCGGGACCTGCTGGTCGAGCAGCATGCCGGTCAGGGCCGCGAGCGGGCTGCGTCCGAGCAGCTCGTTCGCCTCGGGCCGCTGCGCGAAGTGAACCTGGATGGCCATGGGACGAGTCTAGAACTCACCGGTTCCCCAGATCTCACCGAATCCTTACGGGAGCGTCCAGGGCATGGTGGCGGCGCGGTGAGGGTGCTCGAATGGAGAACGTGGACGAACAGGACACGCAACAGAAAGGCCCCAGGCGTACCGAGGGCACGCCGGTAGGGCGGCGGGTCGTCCTCGGCATGCTCGGCCTCGGAGCGGCCGGGGTGGCGGTGGGGGCCTCCCTCCAGCAAGGGGTGAACAAGGCCCTCGCGCCCGTCACCCAGATCGGAGACGTGCTGCCCGGCGCGGGCGGATTCCGGTTCTATTCAGTGGTCAGCAGCGTGCGTCCCCGTACCCCCGCCCAATACAAGATGACGGTGGGCGGCCTGGTCCGCGGTGCGCGGACGTTCAGCATGGCCGACCTGGCGGCACTCCCCCAGACGCACCTCACCCGCGACTTCCAGTGCGTGACGGGGTGGCGGGTGCCTGAGGTGATGTGGGCGGGGGTGGCCTTGCCTGACCTTCTGGACGCGGTAGGCGTGTCGCCTCGTGCGCGTGCGGTGCGCTTCACCTCGTTCGACGGCGTCTACACCGAGTCCCTGACGATGGACCAGGCGCGCAGGCGGGACGTCCTGGTCGCGACGCAGATGCTGGGCGCTCCGGTGACCCATGATCACGGCGGGCCGGTACGGCTCTTCGTGGCCCCCATGTACGGCTACAAGTCGCTCAAGTGGCTGGGCGGCATCGAACTGACCGAGAAGGTCGTCTCCGGTTACTGGGAGCGACGCGGATATGACGTCGACGCCTGGGTCGGCCGGTCGAACGGACGTGACGATGCCCCGACCTGATCAGATCGACGGGTCGGCGCGGCCGGGGCGGCCCGAGCGACCGGAGTGGCTGAAGCGGTTCGGGCGGGCCGAGCGGTGGATCCATCACCTGACGGCGCTGCTGATGCTGGCGTGCCTGGTCACGGCCGCGCTGCTGTACGTACCGGCGCTGTCGGCCGCGGTGGGGCGCCGGGACCTGATCAAGCCGCTGCACATCTGGGCCGGCTACGCGCTGCCCGTCCCGGTCCTGCTCGGGCTGGCGTCCCGGGCCTTCCGGATGGACCTGAGGCGGCTGGACCGGTTCGGGCCGCACGACTGGGACTGGCTGCGCCGCGGCGACCGCCGGGACGTCGCGCGGCAGGGCGATCTGGACCGCGGGGTCATCCCGGTGGGCAAGTTCAACGCGGGCCAGAAGCTGAACGCGGCGTTCACCGCGGGCGCCATCCTGATCATGCTCGGCACCGGCACGATGCTGACGTTCCCCGATCCGTGGCCCGACCGCTGGCGGACCGGCGCGACGTTCGTCCACGACTGGCTGTTCCTGATCGTCGTCGTGGTGACGCTGGGGCACCTCTGGTACGCGCTGCGCGACCGGGGCGCGCTCGGCGCCATGGTGACCGGGCGGGTCGACAGGGCCTGGGCGGCGCGGCATCACGCGAGCTGGCTGGACGACATGGACCGGCTGGACGACATGGAACCTCCAGAACGACTACCCGGAGAGCACTCTCGGAAACGCTCCGGAGAACCTTCGGAGAACGGGGTGAAGACCGGTCCGGATAGGTCTTGACACTCACCGCAAAAGCGCTGGAATGAGACTTCGAGGCGAGGTTGGCGGCACGCTTCCGCCGAGGCCCCCGGCGCGGGCCGGCGCGGGTCCGCGTGCCCGCCCGCCCCGCCCGCCCCCGGCGGTTCACCCCGTCCCGCCGGACCCTCGGGGCTCGGAGGCGTGCGTTGATGCCTGCACTGGCCGACCGCCGCGGCGAGATCCGCCGGCTGCTCGCCGGACGGCTCGCGGCAGAGTTCGAGATCTTCAATCCCGACACCGTCGAGCGCTGCGTCGCCGACGTCCAGGCGTGCATGACCCATCTGGGCCTGGAGGCGACCCCGGCGCTGGTCGAGCGGATGGCCCGCGAGCATCTGGTGGGCATGGTCAAATCCGAGCCGCCCTCGGGGCGGGCCGGCGGACCGGACCCGTGAGTGACCGGCCCGTGAACTACGGACGGTGAAACCCATGGATTCCGGCACGTCCCTTTCCGGCCGAGGCCGATGTCCTGGCCGAGGACCGGCGCCGGATCTGAGAAGCTAGAGGGGTGAGTCCCCGCAGCCGCCGCCAGTCTTCCGGGGAACCGGCCCGGGACGGCCCACCGCCCCCGGACGAGATCTCCGCGATCTTCGATGGCATGCTGCGCCACGCGCGCGAGCTGCTGGCCGTGCGCAGCCCGCTGGACGCCGAGCTGATCGTCAGCGAGATCCTGGGTTCCTGGTGGGGCCAGCGGGTGGCGGCCGGCGACGTCGAGGAGGTCATCGGCGAGGCGCTGGTCGACCACGCCGGCGAGGTCGGCACGCCCGCCGCGCTCGCCCTGCTCACCGGGATGGCCTACCTGGGCACCCCGCGGCAGGCCGCCAAGGCCGAGCGTGCGGCGCTGGCCCTGATGGAACGCGGCGTGGCCCGTCCCGGCTGGGCCGACCGGGTCGGGACGGTCGTCTTGGAGGACTGCCACGTGTCCCGGGACGTGTACGGCGACCAGGACTCGATCATCTGTACCTACACCTATGGCGGCCTCGACCGGCACGCGCTGATCGTCCTGGTCGACCGGACCAAGGCCGGCGCCGTCACGGGCTCGCTGCTGCACGGCACCGGCGCCGGCCCGGCGTTCCCCGGCTCGCTGGCCGCGGCCGCCGGCGACCCGCGCCCGCCCGCCGCCGGCCTGGTCCGCGACGCCTGGGTGTCCTCCCAGGTCGACAAGCTGCTCGGGCACTGCGAGCGGGAGGGCCGCACCAACCCGCTGATGCGGTACGAGGCGCTCGATCCGCGCGAGACGCGGGCGGTGCTGCGCCGCGCGCTCGACTTCACCGACGAGCTGCGCGACCCGCCGGTCAACGACAGCTTCGGCTCGTACCACGCGTTCGTCCGGGCCCGGGTGGCGCTGCTGCCGCCGGGCGGCCGGGTCCCGCAGCCGCCGGTGTACGGGCGCGACCGGCGCGCCACGATCGCCGCCCGCTTCCTGGCCTCCGACGAGGCCGAGGAGCTGTCGGACCGGTCGGCCGCCAGCCGCTGCGTCGACCGGATCATCGACTACGGCTGCGCGCACGACTTCGGCCGGCCGCTGCGGGTGAGCCCGCTCAAGTGCGAGATGTTCCTGCTCGACTGGCTGCCCCGCAAGGTGCTGCTGTCGCCGACCGAGCAGGAGGCCGTACCGCATGTACTGGCGGCCTGGGTGCGCTGGGCGGGCAAGCGCACCGGCCTGCCCGACGAGGGCGTCAGGGCCACTCTGGACGCCGTCTGGGACGCCACCGCCAAGTTCGCCGAGGCCTACCGCGACCCGTCCGCGTTCGGGCTGGACCGCGATCTGGTGACCCGGCTGCTGCCGGACGGCGAGCTGGAGGCGCTGCCCCGGCGCGCGTTCGCGCTGCCGTTCCTGTCCGGCCGGCACCGCCTGTCGGGGCGGCACCGGCTGCCGGGACGGCACGGCTCGATCGACCTGTCCACCCTCGACCCCGCCGACCCGCAGGACCGGCGGTTCATGCTGGAGTTCGAGCATCCGGGCGCGTCCGACGCGCACCTGGACGCGCACGAGCGGCTCACCGTACGGCTGTGGAACGGCGACCCGCCGCAACTGTGGGAAACCGCACAGGCGCTGCTGGACGTGGGGTACGAACGCCACGAGATCCTGCACAGGCTCATCGACGTCCTCGACCGGTGCGGCGACGATCCGGGCGAACTGCGCGGGGCGCTGCGTGTGCTGCGTCACGCGGAGCCCCCGGAGTGAACTCCCGGTTTGCCAGTGGCGTTCCGGGCGACAATCATCGGGGTCTCGGGTAGCGGTCGCGCGGGGGTCGCGGCCGGGCCCCGGGCGGTAGGGAGTGATCTTGTTGGAGTGGTCCGAGTTCGCGCGGCACCTGGGACGCGAGCTCGCGGGTCTGGAGCGGGACACCATCCTCATCGTGCGCGAGCACGACGAGAGCCGGCACTACGTCCAGGCGATGCGGGAGCCTGACCGGTTGTACGCCGAGGCGGTCAGCAACAACTTCCTCGACGGGCCGCTGCTGCTGACGCTGGCCGACGAGGAAGTGATGAGCGAGGCCGGCTGGCGCCCGCCCGCCGAGCCGGGTCCCGACGGCGCGCCCGCCGCCGGCCCGCGCAACTGGTGGACCGAGCTGCCCGCGTACGCCACCGCGGCCGACCACGACCGGCTGGCCGACGTCATGGTCACCGCGCTGCGCGACGTCCAGGGCGTCCGGCGGCCCTCCGACCTGGTGTACGAGTCGTTCCACCGGCACGGCACCGGGCTGATCGAGCTGCTCGACTTCGGCATCGACACCGCCGATCCCGGCCGGGTGAGCAAGCGTCGCCGTACCTCCACCGAGGGGCCCGCCTGGGACGGCGAGGCCGGACAGGCCGCGCCCGCGTCCGTACCGGCTGCCTCCGTACCCGCGCTGGCCGCACCGGTGCCCGGCTTCGAGCCCGAGCCGCAGGGGCCTCCCGGACCGCAGAGCCGACCCGGACCGCAGGACCGGCCCGGACCGCAGGTTCCTACCGGGCCGCAGGGCCGGCCCTCACAGGGCCAGACCGGGCCACAGGGGCAGCCCATGCAAGGACAGACCGGGTCACAGGGCCAGGTCGGTCCACAGGGGCAGACCGGTCCGCAGAGCCAGGCCGGGCGGCCGGCTCAGGGTGCCGAGCCGCCGGGGCCCGACGAGCTCGAGGCGCGGCTGGCCGAGGCCAAGGGGCGCGGCGACCACACGACCTCCTTCGAGCTGCTGCTGTCGGCCGATCTGGTCCTGCCGGCGACCGGTCCCGCGGTCGAGGACCCCGACGCCGCCGACTTCCCGACGACCATGATCGCGGGCAGCACGTACATCGTGGCCTTCACCTCCCCGCACGCGCTGGTGCGCTCGGGGTACCGGCCCGACCTCTACCGGCGGACGACGTTCTCGCAGCTGTCGCTCGGCTGGCCGGACCCGGCCTGGCAGCTGGCGGTCAACCCGGGCCTGCCCAGCGAGGTCCATCTGGACTCCGCCGCCGTCAACCGGCTGGACGCCACGCAGCGCGCCCTCGCCCAGCCGTCGCCGCAGCCGCCCGTACCGCAGGCCCCCGCACCGCAGGCCCCCGTGCCGCCGCCACCCGCTCCGCCGGCCGCCGCGCCCGCGCCACCCCGGCCCCGGCGCCCGATCCCGGCCCCGTCTCCACCGCCGGGCCCGGCTGAGGTCCCGCCGGCGCCGCCTGCCGGACGCATCCCCGCGTTCACGCCCGCGACCCCGGTGATCGCCTCGGGGGTCCCGCTGCGGGCACCGCACGGCGCCCGGCTCTGGCACTGGGACGGTACGGGCGACGAGGCCGAGTCGGCGGTGCCCGCGGCCGTCTTCGACGCCATCGGGGGCACGTGGACGCAGGTACGCGCCGACGCGGTCCCGGCCCCGCGCCGCGACTGACCGGGGCCGCCCCGACCGACCGAACCCGCCCCACCGACCCTGACCGACCCCGACCGATCCCTGACCGACCAGAATGACCACGGTCGGCCCGGCACGCGCCCGCCCGGGCGGCTACCGTCGGGTATGAAGACCGACCACGGACGCGAAGGCTGGGCCGATTGGACTGGAAAGACTTCGCCGGACGACTGACGATCGAGCTCATGCGGCTGCCGGTCCGGTCGTACCTGATCGTGCAGGATCCCAGCGGGCTGCCGTACGTCCAGGCGATGCGGACGGACGAGGAGATCGACGCCGAGGCGGTCGGCAACGCGTTCCTGCCGCGCCCGCTGGCGCCGGGCCAGGAGCGCCGGCTGACCGTGAACGGCTGGGAGCGGCCCGACGACCGGGACCGGCAGAACTGGTGGTATCTGGTCTCGACGGTCGACCGGTCCGGCCGCCCCGCCCCCGACATGGCCGAGCTCTGCGCAGCGCTGGCGAGCCGGATGGTCGCGGCGTTCCGTGACGTGTACGGCGTCCGTTCCCCGCTCGGCCTCGTCTACCAGGCCAGCAGCACCGACGACGAGCTCGCCGGACCGATGGACCTGCCGGGCCTAGGCATCCCGCGCGCCATCGTCGAGGACGAGGCGGCCGATCCCGACGGCGCGCCGCCCGCCACGGCCCCGCCGAACGATCCGCGCGGGCGGGCGTCCGGCGCCAGGCTGGAGACCGCCCTCGCCGCCGCCCGCGAGCGCGGCGACCAGGACGGCTACCTGGCGCTGATCGCGCGGGCCCTGCTCTACCTGCCCTCCCCCACCGACCCCACGTACGAGGACGCCTCGGGCCACCAGTACGCGACCGCCGTCTTCGGCGACGAGACGTTCGTGCTCGCGTTCACGTCCCCCACCGCGATGGACCGTTCGCTGCGCGGGCAGGCGGTGCATCACCGCGAGGCGTTCATCTCGGAGCTGGTCCAGCACTGGCCCAACCCGGAGTGGCAGCTCGCCATCAACCCGGGCCTGCCCAGCGCCTCGTACCTGGACGCCGCCGCGCTCTTCGCCACCGCAGGCCACCGCCCTCCGGTGGCCCAGCCGGTCCCGCAGGAGAACGGGCGCGCGGCCGTTCCCGGCCCGGAGGCGAGCAACGGCCGCTCCGCCGCGCCTCGTACCCAGAAGGACGTCCCCGTCGTCCAGAAGGCCCCGGCGCCTCCGCCTCCGGCGCCCCCGAAGCCGAAAGCGGCCCCGCCGCCTCCGCCGAAACCACCGGCGGCGCCACGGCCCGAGCCGAACCCGGAGCCACCGGCCCCAGCGCAGGCTGCGCCGCAGCCGCAGGTCGTACCGGAGCCTCAGGTGCCCATCCGTACGGCCGAGCCCACGCCGCCTGCCCCGCCGGCGCCGGCCGTACCGGTCGTACCGCCGCCTGTACCGCCGCCCGTACCGCCCAAGCCGGTGGAACGGCCCGAGGCGCAGTCCAAGCCACGCCCCCAGCCGAACGTGACCGTCATGCAGAAGGTGGTGCGGCCGGAGCATGTGGCGCACTACCTCAGCGGCGGGTACGACCTCGTCGCGGGTTACGTGCACCGGCTGCGCGACGTGCGCGAGCTCAACACCCCGGCCACGCTCGTCCGCGGGCTCGGCCTGGTCTTCCAGGGAACGCCGTTCCTGCCAGGGGACGAGGCGATGTACGTGATCCGCTGGCCGGCGGTCAAGCCGGCGCTGTTCCGCAAGCCGCTGGGCGGCATCGACGAGTGGAGCATGAGCATCATCCCGGGCGGCTGGGTGATCGAGAAGGCACCGTTCCCCGGCTCGGGCTACGCGCCGGGCGAGGGGACGGCGATCCCCGAGTTCAAGATCGCCAGCCAGCGGCTGCCGCACGGCGCCGAGATGTACAGGATCGAGAGGTCGGGCCGGGAGAAGCTGGTGGCCGGGTACGACGCCGACCGGCGCCAGTGGCTGCTGCGGCCGGGCATGCAGGTGCCCGCACCGCCGCCGGTGGCGACCTCAGCGCCGCCTCCGGCCGGAGAAGCGAGCGGCGACGCGCGGCAGGAAGGACGGACATGAGCGCCCGGCAGGGGTTCTACGCGCGCTGGCGCGGCACCGAATACGAGGCGAGCCCCGACGGCGCCCGGGTACGGCTCTACCTGCCCGGCCCGGCCGAGGGCTTCACGGCGGTGACGCCCGAGCGCCACGTCAGGGTCGTGCCCGCCGCCGAGGTCGAGCGGCTCTCCTACATCAGCACGATGTGCACCTGGCGCGGCGAGGACTTCATCGTCCTGGGCGAGCACGACGGCTGGCTGCGGATCGAGTACGTGGGCGGCAAGGCGCCGGTGGCCGAACGGCTCGGGCTGGAGATGTTCGACCGGGGCGTCTACCAGGCATGGGCGCCACGGGCCGAGGTCGAGGGAATCCGGGAGGATGCGTCGTGACCGAGCGAAGCGAGGGAATGATGCATCGGCTCTGCCGGGGGGTGTGGGGGGTCGCCCCCCACAGTGATATTGCGTCGTGACCGAGCGAAGCGAGGGAATGATGCATCGGCTCGTGTAGGGGTGTAGGGGGTCGTTCCCCCGCAGTGACGCTGACCGCGGTGGCAGCGGCCGTGGTGGACGGTGGTACATCTGGACCATGGCGGTCATCGATATCAACGCGGACCTGGCCGAGGGCTTCGGCATCTGGACGCTGGGCGACGACGCGGCACTGCTGGACGTGATCACCAGCGCCAACGTGGCCTGCGGCTTCCATGGCGGTGATCCGCTGATCATGCGGCGGGTGTGCGCGGGGGCGGTGGAGCGCGGGGTGACGATCGGGGCGCAGGTCTCGTACCGCGATCTGGCCGGGTTCGGGCGGCGGGAGATGGACGTCGCCGCGCCTGAGCTGACCGCTGAGGTCCTCTACCAGCTCGCCGCCCTCGACGGCATCGCGCGGACCGAGGGCGGGCGGGTGGCCTATGTGAAGCCGCACGGGGCGCTCTACAACCGGGTCGCGCGCGACCCGGTGCAGGCGCGGGCCGTCGCCGACGCCGTGCGCGCGTACGATCCCGCCCTGCCGCTGCTGACGCTTCCCGGGTCCGCGATGTACGAGGCGGCCGAGGGACTCACGGTCGTCGCGGAGTGCTTCGCCGACCGCGCCTACACCCCCGAGGGCAGGCTCGTCTCGCGGCGGGAGCCGGGCGCCGTCGTCCACGACCGGCAGGCCGTCGTCGAACGCGCCGTGCGGATGGCCGTCGACGGGACGGTCGTGGCCGTGGACGGCAGCGAGATCGTGCTCAACGCCCGTTCCATCTGCGTGCACGGCGACACTCCGGGCGCGGTGGATCTGGCCCAGGCCGTACGGGCCGCGGTGACCGAGGCGGGCGTGCGTACGGAAGCGTTCGCGTGAAGGTCCGCAGGGCCGGGGACGCGGCGCTGCTGGTGGAGACCGGCGACCTGGCGACCTCGCACCGGCTGAACGCGGCGATCCGCGAGGCCGCGATCCCCGGCATCGCGGACATCGTGCCCGGCGAGGGGACCGTCCTGGTGGTCGCGGACCCGGACGCGGGCGATCTCGACCGCCTGGCCGCCCGGCTGCCGGCGCTGCCGCTGCCCGAGCGCGCGGCGGGCCTGACGCCCCCGGTCGAGATCCCCACGGTGTACGACGGCGCCGACCTCGACGCGGTCGCCGATCTCACCGGCCTGTCCAGGGACGAGGTCATCGCCCGGCACACCGCGTCCACCTTCACCGTCGCCTACCTGGGCTTCTCTCCCGGCTTCGGCTACCTGACCGGCCTCGACCCGGTCCTGCACGTACCGCGAATGGACTCGCCCCGTACCGCCGTCCCGACCGGCTCGGTGGCGATCGCGGGCCCGTACGGCGCCGTCTACCCGTCGCAGTCGCCAGGCGGCTGGCGGCTGCTGGGCCGGAGCGATCTCACGCTGTGGGACGTCACGCGCGATCCGCCGTCGCTCCTCCAGCCCGGCACCGAGGTCCGCTTCGTTGTGAAAGAACCCGCGTCGTGAAGGAGATTCGTTGATCGAGGTCGTCCGCCCCGGCCCGCTGGCGACGGTTCAGGACCTCGGGCGTCCGGGGCACGCGCATCTGGGCGTGCCCCGTTCGGGCGCCGCCGACGGCCGCTCGCTGCGGCTGGGCAACCGGCTCGTCGGGAACACCGAGGACGCCGCCGCCATCGAGTTCACGCTCGGCGGCGGTGCGCTGCGCTTCCATGACGCGGCCTGGATCGCGGTCACCGGAGCGCCGGTCCCGCTGCGGATCGGCGGGCGCCCGTACGGGATGAACGCGCCCTGCCACGTCCCTCCCGGCGCCACCGTCGAACTGGGCCTGCCCTCGCAGGGGCTGAGGAGCTATCTCGCCGTACGGGGTGGCCTGGCCGTTGCGCCGACACTGGGGAGCCGTTCGACCGACCTCCTGTCCGGTCTGGGGCCCGCACCGCTGGCGTCCGGCGACCGGCTGCCCGTCGGGCCGTCGGCCGGCCTCGCCGACATCGAGGTGGACGTCGCCCCCTGCCCGTCCCTCCCCGAGGTGCCGGTCCTGCACATCCGTCCGGGGCCCCGGGACGACTGGTTCGCTCCCGACGCCATCTCCACGCTCGTCTCGCACCCCTATGAGGCGACCTCGGAGAGCAACCGCGTCGGCGTACGGCTGAACGGTCCCGCGCTCACCCGCGCGCGCGAGGGTGAGCTGAGCAGCGAGGGCGTGGTCACGGGCGCGCTGCAGGTGCCCCCGAACGGGCTGCCCATCCTCTTCCTGACCGATCACCCGACCACCGGCGGCTATCCGGTGGTCGCCGTGCTGGTCTCCGCCGACATCTCCCTGGCCGCCCAGCTGCGCCCGGGCCAGCAGATCCGCTTCGCCTTGTAGATCCGCTTCGCTCTGCAGATCCGCCCGCCGGTGTTCCGCGCCCTACGTGAGGGGCTGCGGGGCGCCGTGGGGCAGGTGGGCGATGTCGTTGAAGCCGCGGATCGACCAGTGGCCGTCCAGGACCACCACGCGCGAGATCGAGCAGTTGTCAGGCGTCAGGAACGCGAACGGGCGCGACCGGGTGGCCATGGCCAGCGCCTGCCCGATGACACCGCCGTGCGAGAACACCGCGACCCGTCCGCCCGCGTGCGCGGCGGCCAGGCGGTCGATGCTCTCCCGGATGCGTGCCTCCAGTGAGGCCCCGGCCTCGGCGCCGGGGATGACGTCCCAGCGCTCCTCCTCCCACATGCGCTGCGCGATCGGGTCGGCCTCGGCGACCTTCTTGCGGAACAGGCCGCCCTCCCACTCGCCCAGATGCACCTCGCGCATGCCCGCCTCCACCTGGACGTCAAGCCCGAGCCGCCGGGCCAGAGGCTCGGCGGTACGGACCGTACGGCGCAGCGTGGTCGCGTAGACGGCGTCGATGCGCTCCTTGCCGAGCCGTTCGGCCAGCCGCTCGGCCTGCTCGCGTCCCTCGGGGGCCAGGTCGGGGTCGCCTTGGCCGTCGACCAGCGGGAACGGGACGCCGGGACGGGCCGGCTCGGAGGCGCCGTGCCGGATCAGCAGCAGCTCGGCCGCACCCGTGGGGGCCTCGTAGGGGGTCTGGCGGTATTCGGTCGCTTCGCTCACGCTGGGCACCCTAGGCCATGGCCTCCCGCAGCCTGGCGGTCGCCTCCTTCAGCCTGGCGGTCGCCTCCTTGAGCGGATCGGCCGGAACGTCCTCGAAGGTGGTGATCTCGATGTCGCCCTTCACGTCCTTCCAGACACCGGCGACGCGGCCCTCGTACAGCACCACGGGCGAGATCCAGCCGGCCGGGAGGGACACCTCGGATCGGCGCTCGGGCGGAATGAGATAGGCCGCCCCCGTCCCGGCGCCCAGCACGTACTGGTCGAAGCCCCCGAGCAGCCGTACGGAACGGTCGGGCGCGGTCTCCAGCAGCTCGCTCAGATGCTCGCGCGTCACGTACATCGGAACGCCGTCGACCTCGACGGTCGCGAACTCGTCCGCGACGGCGGCGAACCAGCCCTTGAGCTCCTTCTTGCGGCTGGCCTTGCGCGTCAGCCAGTTGTCGAACGCCTCGGCCGTCGCGGGGCCGTGGGCGCCGAGATAGGCGTGGATCACCGTACGGGCGGCCTCCTCCACCGAGGGCGGGCCTTCGCCCTCGGACGAGCGGGGCCAGCCCGGGATCGTGTGCTCGGGGGCGGCGAAGGTCACGTTCGTCCCCTGCGAGGGGCCGTAGCAGAGCACGCCCCACCAGGCGAGCGGCTTGAGCAGCGTGCCCCAGCCGGACCTGAGGACCTCGGCCAGGTGCTCCGAGCCGGTCTCCTCCAGGATCGCGGTGACCAGCTCCTTGCGGGTCAGCGCCGCGCCGCCGGAGAGGGCCGCGGTCGCGGCGGCGGCGATCGCCTCCAGGTCGGCCGGAGTGGCGCCGAACACCTTGATCCAGCTGGGCTTCTCCCAGTGGCGGGCCGTGGCGCACAGCGCGAGGTAGGCGGGCGCCTGGTCGGCGGGCAGCAGGTGGAGCGTCCCGCGCATCGCCCAGGTCTTGACGAGGGTGCGCTCCTCCCAGAGCGCGTGCGGCACCGCACCACCGGATACGGGCCCGCCGCGTACGGCGATCGCCAGCTCGGCCGACGACGCGACCTGGGCCTGGACGCCCGCCAGCCGCCGCACGACGTCCAGCACCGGCACCTCGCCGGGGCCGTCCAGGAACTGCCGCCTCATCCGCCAGGCCAGCACTTGCGCCCAGGTCACCGATTCCATGCGCCGATCCCATCACACGCCACCGACACTCTTCCGGTCGGCTCAGCCGGTCGGTCAGCCCAGGCGGTGGGTCAGTTCGGTGTAGGCGGCGTGGACGTCGTCGGTCGTCAGAACGGTCAGATCGGCGGCCGTCGCCGCGGCACCGAGCCGGGACGCCCGCATCGCGCGGGATGCGCAGGCCTTCTCGTAGATGGAACGGGCGAAGCGGCCGTTGCCGAACTCGTCGATCCGGCCGACACCGCACACGCGCTGGAAGAGCAGCGCCAGATCGTCCAGCGCTCCCTCGTCCCAGCGGTCACCGCTCTCCTCGGCGATCAGCTGGGCGATCTGCAGCAGCTCGTCGGGACCGTACGAGGGGAACCCGACCCGGACGTCGAACCGCGAGGCCAGCCCGGGGTTGGACGACAGGAAGCGGTCCATCTCGGCCTCGTAGCCGGCCAGCACCACCACCAGCCGGTCGCGGTCGTCCTCGGCCCGCTTGAGCAGCGTCTGCACCGCCTCCGAGCCGAACGCGTCGCCGCCGCTGTAGCCGGGGTTGATCAGCGCGTAGGCCTCGTCCACGAACAGCACGCCGCCGAGCGCCGAGTCGACCACCCGGCCGGTCTTGAGCGCGGTGGCGCCCAGGTGCTCGCCCACCAGGTCGGCGCGCTGGCACTCGATCACCGAGGGACGGGCCAGCAGGCCCAGCGCGGCGAAGATCCGGCCGAGCACGCGGGCCACCGTGGTCTTGCCGGTGCCGGGCGGGCCGGTGAAGACGAAATGCCGGGTCGGCGAGCGGGTGACCAGGCCCTGCTCCTGCCGCATTCGGGCGACCTGGAGCTGGGCGGCGATCTCCCGGACCTGCCGCTTCACCGGCTCCAGCCCGATCATCGCCTCCAGCGACCCGAGCGCCTCGTCCAGCGTCGGTGTCTCGGCGTAGCCGCGGTACCGCTCGGTGACCTCGGCGTACGCGGCCTCCACGTCCTCGGCGATCAGGGTGACCAGGTCGTCGGCGGTGGGCCGGTGCCCGCCGGCCTCGGGCGCGGCATCGCCGACGACCCGGACGTCGCGGGCGCGGGCCGCCGCCTCGGTCAGCGTCCGCACGAACCGGCCGTTGCCCAGTTCGTCGACGATGCCGCGGCGCTCCACCTCCTCGAAGTGGACGGCGAGCCGGCGCCGCGCCTCGGCGTCGAGCCGGTCGTCGCGCAGCCCGGTGTGGTAGTCGGCGATCTCCAGCAGCTCGCCCGGCGTGTACGAGGGGAAGTGCACCCGGGTACCGAACCGGGACGCCAGCCCGGGGTTGGACGCCAGGAACTCGGCCATCTGCGGCTCGTACCCGGCCAGGATGATCACCAGGTTGTCGCGGTCGTCCTCGGCCCGCTTGAGCAGCGTCTGGACGGCCTCGTTGCCGAACCGGTCGGGCTGCCCCTCGGCGGCGTTGACCAGCCCGTACGCCTCGTCCACGAACAGCACGCCGCCGAGCGCGGAGTCGACCAGCGCGTTGGTCTTGATCGCGGTGGCGCCGAGGTACTCGCCGACCAGATCGGCCCGCTGCGCCTCCACCACCGCCGGGGCGGGCAGCAGCCCGAACGCGTAGAAGATCTTGGCCAGCACCCGGGCGACGGTCGTCTTGCCCGTACCCGAGGGCCCCACGAACACGAAGTGCCGCATCGGCTTCTCGGTCGGGACCCCGGCGGCGGCGCGCAGGTGCGCGGCCTCGATCGAGGCGGCGATGGAACGGACCTGCCGCTTCACCGGCTCGAGCCCGATCATGTCCTCCAGCTCGGCCAGCGCCTCGGCGACCGAGAGCTCCGGCGGCTCCTCCGCGGCGGCGGTGCCGGAGGCGCGCTCGGGGGCCGTCCCGGTCGCCGTCTCGGCCTCGGCGGCGGCGCGCTGCTCGTACGCGGCCTGGGTCGCCGCCGGCACTCCGGATCCGGCCGGGGGCACCTCGTCGTCCGCGCTCCTGGGTCCTGCTTGGCTCTTGGGTCCCGCTTCGCCCGGCCGGCGTCGCGGGCGCTTACCGGAGTCACTCCCGCCGGTGCCTGTGCCGGTGCCTTGGGTGCTCCCTTGGCCGCTGCCCTTAGTACTGGACTGCTCCTGGACCCAGCCGGTGTCGTACGCCTCCGCCGGAACCGAACGCCTGGCCTGGTCCCACCGGTAGGCAAGTACGGCCAGTGCCGCCAGCCATGCGGGCGCGACGTGCAGTCCCGGCAAGGGATGCACCACGGCGGCCGCGACCAGCCCGGCCGCGCCCAGGCCCAGTAGCGCCGTACGCCACGGCGCGTACCCGCGCAGCCGGAGCGCCACGAACGCCACCGGCAGAGCCAGCAATGCCAGCAGCAACGTCGCGTCCAGGTAGAGGGGGTGCGGCTGCTCCGGATACAGGCGCCCCAGGGGGATCGACAGCGCCAGCCAGCACATGATGACCGACACGACCGCCATGCCCGCCGGGGAACGCAGGAACAGATGGGCGACCGCCAGCAGGATCAGCGTGAACGCGGCCACGGTGATCACCGGGCCCTCCAGCAGCACGGCGGCGACGACCGCCAGCGCGGCCAGAAGCAGCCCGCCCAGGAAGCGCAGCCCGCCCTGGATCTGGAAGTACCGCCAGCGCAGGCGCTCGAAAAGATCCCGCGCCGCGGTGACCGCCGCGGGGCGAGAGCGGGCCCTCCGGAACACAGCCATACAAGGCGAGTAAAGCGCAGTGCCCGTCATTACGGGACTCCTCCGAGCCTGTTCGTTGACTCCTGACATGCCCCCCATATGACGATCAGGGTCGGACGGCACGCCGGCACCGTGGAATCGCCGGGCCGCCGATGGCCGGCGTTCCCGCACGACGGCCCTACGATCGACGGGACCATCACCTCCGCCCATGGAGCCCCCTTGACCGACGCGACCGACGCGACCGACGCGACCGACGCGAGCGATTCCCGCGACGCGGGCGACATCCGAGACGGGGCGGACGGCGCGCTGCCCGGCATGGAAGCCGCTCCGGCCTCCGTCGCCGTCCCCCTGCCGCGCGCCGCCGGGTACGAGATCGAGCGGGAGCTGTGCGACGCGGCGTCCACCAGGGGGCGCGGGCCGCTGCGCATCGCCGGGGTGGACGAGGTCGGACGGGGCGCGTGGGCGGGCCCCGTCGTCGTGTGCGCCGCCGTCACCGACCTGAGCGCGCCGCCCGAGCTGCCGGGACGCGGCAAGCGCACCATCGGGCTCACCGACTCCAAGCTCCTCACCGAGGCGCACCGCGACGGCTTCGCCGAACTGCTGCCCGGCTGGCTGTCGGGCCACGCCATCGGCGCCTCCTCCCCCGAGGAGATCGACGAGCTCGGCATGACCGAGGCGCTGCGCCGCGCGGCCGTACGGGCCCTGGAGGCGCTGCCGGAGCCGCCCGACGTGGTGATCCTGGACGGCAAGCACGACTTCCTGCGCAGCCCGTGGCGGGTCCGGTGCGAGATCAAGGCCGACCAGCGTTCGGTGACCGTCGCCGCCGCGTCCGTCCTCGCCAAGGTGCACCGCGACCGCCTCATGGCCGGCCTGGACGGTGAGTTCCCCGGGTACGGGTTCGCCGGGAGCGCCGGCTACCCCTCGCCCGTGCACCAGGCCGCGCTGCAGGAGCACGGGCCGACGCCGTACCACCGCATGTCCTGGTCGTACCTCGACGACCTCCCCCGCTGGCGGCACCTCAAGAAGCACCGCGACCCGATGGCCGGAGCGGGCCAGCTCAGCCTGCTCTGACGGCGTCACCGCTGCGCAGTCACTGCTAGTGGAGTCACCGCAGTGGAGTCACCACGGGGTTCATGGGTACGCCGCCTGCACAGGAGGTGCTTTCCATGGATGCCGTCGTGAAGAAGCTGCTGCACGAAGCGGGAGAGACCTACGCCGAAGAGGCGGGCATCCCCCTGAAGGATCAGCCCGCGGCTCTCTGGAAACTACTGGTCCTGGCCAATCTGATGAGCGCCCGTATCTCGGCCGACATCGCGATGGCCGCGGCACACGAGCTGTTCGACGCCGGCGGCGGGACACCCCGGGGCATGGCCAAGCTCAGCTGGCAGGAACGGGTCGACGCGCTCGGCCGCGGTCACTACGTCCGCTACGACGAGAGCACCGCGACCCGGCTGGGCGAGATGGCCGAGCTCGTCCAGGACAAGTACGGCGGCGACCTGCGCCGGCTGCCCGTCACGGCGGAACGCGACATCGACCGGGCCGCCGAACTCCTCAAGGAGTTCAAGGGCATCGGCCCGACCGGTGTCGACATCTTCTGCCGCGAGGCCCAGTCCGTGTGGCCCTGGCTGCGCCCCTACTTCGACGGCCAGACGCGCAAGGGCGCGCAGCGGCTCGGCCTGCCCGCCGACCCCGAGCGGCTGGCGGGCGAGGTCCCGGACAAGGAGCTCGGCAGGTTCGCCGCCGCCCTCGTCAGGGCCGCCCGGGACAAGAAACTCGCGGACTCCGTCAAGTCCTAGCGGCTGGTCAAGACCTAGCGCCTGGTCGAGAACCAGCCGGTCGCGCCCGTCAGTCCTTGCCGCGCGCGGCGACCCACTCCAGGTTCCAGTTGTACGCCTGGTCGACCGCCATCTTGCCCCAGCGCGGGCGGCCGGGCGGCGGCAGCACGAACCGGCCCTCGCGCCGGACGACGAACTCGCCGCCGACGTTCTCGATGACCGCCAGCACCACGTCGCGCGAGGCGTCCACGCAGTCGCTGATCTGCATCTCGATCGGCGGAGCGCCGACCGGGTACAGGGTCGCGACCGCGTTCATCCCGCGGAAGTCCTCGGCACCCTCGTAGATCTCGGCGAACACCAGGATCCGCTTGAAGTCGGCGGTGTGGTCGAGGTTGATCGTCAGGTTCTCACCGGTGGCCACCGCGCCGGAACGGTCGTCGCGGTCGAGCAGGACGAACGGCGCCCGGTCCAGCGCGCCGAAGTCGCCGAGCGCGTGGATGATCCCCTTGCGGCCGTCCTGCAGCTCCCACAGGCAGCAGAGGTCGAGGTCCAGGTCGACGCCGCGGCGCAGCTTGCCGAGCATCCCCTTGGCCGCGCCCTCCTTGGCCGTCCAGTTGAGGTTGACCCGCATGTGGCCCGAGGTGGCACCGTGCTTGGTCAGCGACACCGACGGCGAGCTCTTGGTCAGCGAGATCTTGCCGGCGCCTCCCTGCTGCTGCGGCGCGCCCGGAGGCGGCGGGGGCATCGGCGCGCCGGGCGGCGGCGGCGCGTACTGTCCGGGCGGGGGCGGGTACTGCCCGGGCGGAGGCGGCGGCGCGTACTGGCCGGGCGGCGGGGGCGGAGGTGCGTGCCCGGGCGGCGGCGGGTACTGCGGTGCGGGCGCCGAGGGCGGAGGCGGCGGCATGTACTGCTGCCCGGGAGGCCCGTACTGGTTCGGCGGCGGCGGAGGGGCCGGCGGCGCGTACTGCGGCTCGGGGGCGGGCGGCGGCGCGGCCGGGGTGGGCTGCGCGGGCGGTGGCGGCGGCGCGCTCGCGGGCTCGTCCACCGAGATGCCGTAGTCGGTGGCCAGCCCGCCAAGGCCGGTGTCGTACCCCTGGCCGACGGCGCGGAACTTCCACGCGCCCTGGCGGCGGTAGAGCTCGCCCAGCACGAACGCCGTCTCGGACGTGGCGCCGGGGTTGTCGAACCGGGCCACCTCCGTGCCCGCGGCCGCGTCGACGATCCGCACGTACAGGCCCTGGAACTGGCCGAACGTCCCGCCGTCCGACGACGCCGCGATCACGATCTTGTCGATCGCCGGCTCGACCCGGCCCAGATCGACGGCCAGTACGTCCCGTACGGCCGGCCCCTGCTGCTTGCCCTCGTGCCGCACCGAACCCGAAGCGTGCGACGGCTGGTTGTAGAAGACGAAGTCGTCGTCCGACCGCACTCTGCCGTTCTCGGTGACCAGCAGGGCGGAAGCATCGGCGTCGGGTACGCCCGGGCCGCTCTGCCATCCCAGCTCGACCTTCACCGACGGCACCGGGACCGGCGTGTTGGCGCCCTTCTGCATGGACATGAACGCTCCTCCTCCTCATCCGACGCCCCCCAACCTACGGGGAGTCGCGCGCGCGGGCGACCGGACCGGCCGTCCGGATGATCCGGATCTCCACCCGTCCTCACCTGGAACGCTCGCGGATCCGTACCGCCGGCGTCATACTCACGGGCGAAAACCCCCGGTCGGTCCCCACGCAGAAGGAGTCGACGGCATGCGCTCTCGGCCGCTGTACGACGTCGTGGCCCTCCTCGCGCGGCTCGGCGCGGGCATCGTCTTCATGGCGCACGGCTGGCAGAAGATCGAGGCCGGCATCACCGCCACCGGCCGCTCGTTCGACACGCTCGGCGTGCCGCTGCCGACCGGCGCCGCCGTGTACGCCGCGTTCGTCGAGCTGCTGGGCGGCGCCGCGCTGATCGCCGGGCTCGGCCTGCCGGTCGTCGGCGTCCTGCTGTTCGTGGACATGGCGGGCGCGTTCGTGTTCGTGCACGTGGGCAACGGCCTGTTCCTGGTGGACGGCGAACGGGTCGGCAACGGCTACGAGCTGGTGCTCGTCCTCGGCCTGACCAGCCTGCTGTTCGCCGCGGGCGCCGGCGGCCGGCTGACCCTCGACCAGTGGCTGTTCGGCGCCCGCCGGCGGGGTCCGGCCGAGGACGAGGAGGACGAGCGGAGCTTCGTGGAGTCGCTCCGCGAGGCCGAGAACAAGCCCGCCGCGAAGCCCGCCGCAGGGCCTGCCACCAGGCCGTCCGGGTCCTCCGGGTCCTCTGGGAGTCCGGCCGGGACCGCCGGGCGGGCCGCGGGGTCTCCCGCAGCCAAGCCCGACGAGAAGCCCGCGCCGAAGAAGCAGCCCGCCAAGCCGCCGGCGCCGACGATGCCGGAGGCCGCCGCGGCCCCGGGCGGCCAGGGCGAGCGGCCACGGCTGGCCTCCGGCATCGTCGAGGGCGAGGCGGACGACACGCTGGTCGCGGGCCGCCGCAAGCCCGGCCGGCGCCGCCGGGGCTCGTCCGACACCCAGCCGATCAAGCGCGACGAGGGCACCGGCGGCTGACCGTTCAGCGGCGGTACGCCCGGAAGAAGGCGCGGAGGTCGGTGGCCAGCAGGTCCGGTGCCTCCATCGCCGGGAAGTGCCCGCCCCGGTCGTACACCGACCAGTGCGCGATCTGCCCGGCCGGATCCATCAGGCTCTTGATGGTGTCGTCGGCCGCGAACACCGCGACGCCCATCGGCGGCCCCGTGGTCTCCTCGACCGTCTCGGCCGCTTCCGCGTTCTGCTCGGACAGCTGGCGATACACCTTCATGCCCTCGTACGTTCCGTGCGCCGACGAGGCTCCGGCGCCGTTGAACCAGTAGGCGCTGACGTTGGTGAGCATCTGGTCGCGGTCGACGGCGTCCTCGGGGAGCGGGATCGCGGGGTCGGTCCACTCGGCGAACTTCTCCACGATCCAGGCGAGCTGCCCCACCGGCGAGTCGGTGAGCGAGTATCCGAGCGTCTGCGGGCGGGTGGCCTGGATGTGGAGGTAGCCCAGGCCGTCGATCTGCAACCCGTTGAAGTGCTCGGCCCGTACGCGATCGTCCCCCGACAGGCCCTCGAGCTCGATCGGCGGACCGAACGGCATGGCCGGGGCCGTACCCGTGAGGTGCACCCCCACCACGCGTTCCGGAGCCACTCCCCCGAGGATGCCGGCCACTCCGGCGCCGACATCGGTGCCCTGTACGGCGTAGCGCTCGTACCCGAGACGTTCCATCAGGGTCGCCCAGGCCATCGCGACGCGGAACAGGTTCCCCCATCCCGTCTCCTTGACCGGAGGGGAGAACCCGTACCCGGGCAGTGAGGGGATGACCACGTCGAACGCGTCGCTGGGGTCGCCCCCATGTGCGCGCGGGTCGGTGAGCGGCCCGATGACGTTCAGGAACTCGACCGGCGAGCTCGGCCACCCGTGCGTGAGCAGGAGCGGCAGCGCCCCCGGCTCCTTCGACCGGACGTGCAGGAAGTGGATGTCCTGGCCGTCGATCTCGGTCAGGAACTGCGGGAACGCGTTCAGCGCGGCCTCCTGGGCGCGCCAGTCGAAGCCGTCGGCCCAGTAGGCGGCGAGCTCCTTCAGGTACTCCAGCGGGACGCCCCGGCTCCATCCGGTGCCGGGCAGCTCGCGCGGCCAGCGGGTACGGGCCAGCCGTTCCCGGAGATCGTCCAGGTCGGCCTGCGGGACATCGACGCGGTGCTCGCGGATCGCGGTCTTCTCGCGGGTCTCGGTCTTCTCGCGGATCTCGGTCTTCTCGCGGATCTCGTTCATGGGGACGACGCTAGAACCGTATGCGGAAAGGATCGTTCCGCGTTGCAGGGCATTCTTGGGGAATGCAGAAGACCTCCGCCCGCCTGCTCCGGCTCCTGTCCCTCCTCCAGACGCCGCGCTCCTGGACGGGACCGCAGCTCGCCGAGCGGCTCGACGTCACGACCCGTACCGTCCGCAACGACGTCGAGCGGCTTCGCGACCTGGGCTATCCCGTCAACGCCACGCCGGGCGCCGCCGGCGGCTACCGGCTCGGCGCGGGCGCGTCGCTGCCCCCGCTCCTGCTGGACGACGACGAGGCCGTGGCGGTCGTGGTCGGGCTCCGCACGGCCGCGAGCGGCCCGGTCTCCGGCATCGAGGAATCGTCCCTGCGGGCGCTCGCCAAGCTCGAACAGGTCCTGCCGTCCCGCCTGCGCCACCGGGTCAACACGCTCCAGGACTACACCGTCCCCGTACCGGGCTCAGGCCCGCGCGTGGACGCCGAGGTGCTGACCACCATCGCCGGGGCGGCCCGCGACCATCGCGTCCTGCGTTTCGGCTACCGCTCCCACGACGGGACCACCAGCCTGCGCAACGCCGAACCGCATCGGCTCGTCCACGCCCAGGGGCGCTGGTACCTGCTGGCCTGGGACGTCGCCCGCGACGCATGGCGGACGTTCCGCGCGGACCGGATCGAGCCGCGCCCGCCCCTCGGCGCGCGCTTCGCACCGCGCGAGACACCGGAGGACGTCGCCTCGTACGTGGCCAAGAGCCTGGGCCAGGCCACCTGGAACGTCCGCGCCCAGGCCACCGTGAACGCCCCGGCCGCCACGATCGCGGCACGGCTGCCACCCGCCGTCATCGTGGAGCCGTCCGGCCCGGACACCTGCGTCGTCCACGTCGGCTCGGACGATGTCCGGATGCTGGCGCTCTACCTCGGCATGATCGACGCCGACTTCCAGGTCACCGGCCCGCCCGAACTGGTCGACCGCCTCCGCCTCCTAGCGGCCCGCTACACGGGCGCAACTTAAGGAACTCGGGCCGTCCACTCTCTGGTATCGAACTTCTCCGCCACCAGCTTCTCGGCCCGGCGCAGCTCGCCCTCCGCGACACCGTCGCCGACGAGCCCGTAGCGGCCGCGGAAGTGCCCGACCATCCGCTCGATGATCTCCTCCCGCGCGAGCCCGGTCTGCCGGCGCAGCGGATCGACCCGCTTCTTCGCGCTGGCGATGCCCTTGCCGGACAGCTTCTCCTTGCCGATCCGCAGCACGTCCAGCATCTTCGCGGCGTCGATGTCGTACGACATCGTCACGTGGTGCAGGACCGCCCCCGCCGCCAGCCGCTTCTGCGCCGCGCCGCCGATCTTGCCCTGGTCGGAGGCGATGTCGTTCAGCGGCTGGTACCAGGCCCGGACGCCCAGCTCGCCCAGCGCGCCGAGCACCCAGTCGTCCAGGAACGCGTAGCTCTCGGCGAACGACATCCCCGCCACCAGCGACTCCGGCACGTACAGCGAATAGGTGATCGTGTTGCCCGGCTCCACGAACATCGCCCCGCCGCCGCTGATCCGGCGCACGACGCTCACCCCGTGCCGGACCGCGCCCGCCGCGTCCACCTCGTTGCGCAGCGACTGGAAGCTGCCGATGATCACCGCGGGCGAGGCCCACTCCCAGATCCGCAGCGTCGGTGGCCGCCGGCCGGCGGCCACCTCCTCGGCGAGCACCTGGTCGAGCGCCATGTGCAGAACCGGCTCCTGCGGCCCCTCGTGGATCAGCCGCCACTCGTGGTCATGCCAGTCCGACGCGTGCGCGACCGCCCGCCGTACCGCGATCCCCACGGCCTCCGCCGACAGGCCCAGCATCACCGTGCCGGGCGGGAGGCCGCGTTCCACCCGGGCGGCGATCTCGTGCGCCTCCAGCGCCGCCGGCAGCCCGTCCAGCGCCGCGTTGATCGCCTCCAGCGCCTCGTCCGGCTCCAGGAAGAAGTCCCCGCTGATCCGCGGCGACCTCAGCAGGCCGTCCTCGACCTCCAGATCGGCCACCACGAGCTTTCCGCCGGGCACCTTGTACTCACCATGCAGTGTCGACTCACCATGCGGTCTGTACTCACCATGCGTCACACCCATGGCAACCGCCGTCCCGGCGCCGCGATTCCTACCGGGTACGGCCCCGCGCCTTCAACGGCGTCTCCGGCATCGTCGGCGCGGCCAGCCGGGCCCCCTCGTACCCGCGCACCTCACCGAAGCGCTCTCCCGCCGTCCACTCCGCCCGCGCCGTCGCGATCTCCTCACCCGTCCGGGCGACGAAGTTCCACCACATGACCAGCTTCTCCTCGAACGGCTCACCGCCCAGCAGCACCAGACCGCCGTCCGTCTCCGCCCGAAGCGGCAGCTCGCTCCGGCCGCAGCCGAGGTAGAGCATCTGCCCCGGTTCCATCCGTACGCCGTCGACCTCGGTGACCCCCGACATCGTCAGCGCCGCGTACTCGAAGTCCGGCTCGAGCGGCAGCCGCGCCTCGGCCCCGGCGGCCAGTTCCAGATCGGCGCCGACGATCGGCGTGTACGCGGCTCCCGGTGAGGCCGTCCCGTCCAGCTCCCCCAGGATGACCGTCGCCTTGATGCCCCCGCCCTCGACGAACGGCAGGTCGGCATGATGCTCGAACGCCGGTTCGGCGTTCCGGTGCTCCTCGGGCAGCGCCACCCACAACTGCGCGCCATGCAGCGTCCGGCCGTGCTCGCGCGGCGACTCCTCCGAGTGCGCGATCGCCCGGCCGGCCGTCATCAGGCCGAGCTCCTTGGACCGTACGGTCTGCAGGCTCCCGAGACTGTCGCGATGCAGTACCTCGCCCGCATGCAGCCAGCTCACCGTCTGCAGCCCGATGTGCGGATGCGGCGGCACCTGCATCCCCGCCTCGCCCGCGATGTCGTCCGGCCCGTAGTGATCGACGAAGCACCACGCCCCGACCATCCGCCGTCCCAGACTGGGCAGCAGTCTGCGCACCATGGTGCTCTCGCCCAACGGCACCGCCCGGTGCTTCAGCAGCTCCCGTACGGGCCCGCCCGCGACGTCGTCCCGTCCTCCGCACACCACGGGCACCGGCCGTACCTGAAGATCGCTCACTCTGCCCCCACCCCTCGCCCCTACAGCCACGCTCCCAGCCGACTGTACGTCCCGCACACCATGGCGGCACGCCCACCTCGGCCACGTAGTGCCGCCTCAGTGCCACTTCGGTACCAGAGCAGGCCGAGCCCGACGGCCACGGCCATCGCCGCCGTGACCGGCTTCGACAAGCGGGGACGGCCCTGCCCGACACGTCCGAGGAACGCCCGCGGCCAGCGCTCCCGCAGGTAGATCGGCACGGCCACGGCCAGCCCCAGGGCCATGCCGGCGAAGCCGATGGTCAGGAACGCGACCTCCCATTGCGGGACCAAGCTCGGCTCGTCGCCCCCCGCACCGCCCGGGCCCTCCCCGAGCGCGCCGAGGACACCGCTGAATCCTGCGCCACGTGAACCCGTACCCCCAGAGCCGTTCGATCTCGACACTGGCGAGTCTTCTGGAACCGCCGGCCGATCAGCACACGCCACGGTGTGAACGGCAGCCGTTCCGTTCCCCGTACGGGTGAGGCGCTGTAATGGGCGGGCGGGTGGTCTTCCCGAGGTTCTGTTGATGGGTACCGGCGACTGGGATGTGGCTGATGTGAATTTCGAAGTGGAAGAGCCTGGCGAGTCTGAGTTGCTGGCCGCGGCTCGCGGCGGGGACCGGGAGGCGTTCGGGCGGCTGGTCGGGCCGTTGCGGGACGAGTTGCGCGCGCACTGCTATCGGATGCTGGCTTCGGTCCATGACGCGGAGGACACCGTCCAGGAGACCCTGGATCGGGCCTGGCGTGGGCTGGCGCGCTACCAGGAGCGGGGATCGATCCGGCCCTGGCTCTACAAGATCGCCACGAATCGGTCGCTGACGCTCATCGAACGGCGCGGGCGGCGCGCACTGCCGGCCGACATGAGCCCGGGTGCGCCCCTGGCCGAGACGGCCTGGGCCGAGCCGTACCCGGACCGGCTGATGATCTGGACGGAGCGGCTCAGCCCGGAGGCCCGTGTGCTCGCGCGCGAGAGCGTGGAGCTGGCGTTCGTCGCCGCCCTCCAGCACCTGTCCGCATTGCAGCGGGCCGTGCTGCTGCTGTGCGATGTACTCGGCTACTCGGCCCGGGGGGCCGCCGACCTGCTGGACACGACGACGGCTGCGGTCAACAGCGGGCTGCAAAGGGCCCGGAAGGCTGTGGCCGGGCAGCTCACGGAGCCCAGCCAGCAACGGACGCTGGAGGCGCTGGGTGAGGCGGCGCAGCGGGACCTGGCCCGCCGGTACATCGCGGCCTGGGAGGCGGAGGACATCGATGCGATCGTGGCGATGCTCGCCGAGGACGCCAAGTACTCCATGCCGCCGCTGACCGCCTGGTACGAGGGCCGGGCGGGCATCCGCGGCTTCCTTGAGGAAGGACCGATGAAGCGGCGCTGGCGTTTTCTGCCCACGCGAGCCAACGGGCAGTTGGCCTTCGGCACCTATATGTGGGACGCGGACAAGGCGGTCTACCTGCCGGGCGGCCTGGATCTGCTCGCCGTGCGCGGTACGCGGATCGCCGAAGTGGTCTCGTTCCTGGACGCCGACTTCACCGCGTTCGGCCTGCCCGCGCAACTGCCGGAAACCGATACGGCACGCCGCGATGATTTCGCCGATCGGCCCGGGTTGTAGTGCTGACGGAAGCAGCGAGCGGAAGGACCGGACCGACACATGCCCACGAACGAGGAACAGATCCGTACCCTGATCGAGCGCTGGGCCGAGGCAGTGCACCTCGGCGACATGGACGGGGTCATCGCCGACCACGCCGCCGACATCGTGATGTTCGACGTCCCGCCGCCCTACGAGGGCGTACGCGGCCTGGACGCCTACCGCAAGTCGTGGCCGCCGTTCTTCGAGTGGCAGGCGCAGGGCGCCGTGTTCGAGATCGAATCCATGGAGGTGGTCGCCGGTGACGACGTCGCCTTCGCCTACGCCCTACTGCGCTGCGAGAACCGGCAGAGTCTCGCCGACGACTCCGGTAACCGGCTGCGGCTGACGCTTGGCCTGCGCAAGGAGCACGGCCGGTGGGTCGTCGCCCACGAGCACCATTCGTTCCCGCTCGTCGAAACCGCCCGCGATGACGCGGAAGAGGAGGTGCGCCGCGTGCATGAAGACTGGTATCGGGGCACCGCCGCCAAGGATCTGGACGCCTTGATGGCCTCCATCGCCGATGACGTCGTCTCCTATGAGCATGGGGAGCACTTGCAGTACGTGGGCGTCCAGGCCGTCCGGGAGGTGTGCGAGCGCAGCCTCGGCGCGGGCGGCGAGGCCGAGGTGAGCCTGGACGTGCCCGATCTGAAGATCCTGGTGCGGGACGACCTCGCGGTCGCGTGGGGGCTGAACCATGTCCGGGTGAACCAGGCGGACGGGCGGACCACCGACGCCTGGTCGCGCGGCACCCGGGTGTTCGAGCGCAAGGACGGCGAGTGGCTGATGGTTCATCAGCACCTCTCCGTCCCCTACGCCCTGGACACCGGCAAGGCGCTGACCGGTCTGCGGCCTTGATCCACTGAATCCGCCACCGGCGTGCGGAACCAGGTCGAGGGGACCCGGAGCGACTCCGGGTCCCCGGTCCATTCCCCGTACGGGTCGGGCGTCCGTGGGGCGGCGCGTTCTCGGGAGCGGCTCAGCGCGAGGCGGGTTCGAAGATTTCGACGAGGTTGCCGGCCGGGTCGGTGAGCAGGATCTGGCGTCCGCCCGGACCGGCGACCACCTCCCCGCGGAAGGACAGCCCGGCGGTGCGCAGCCGGTCGATCTCGGCGTCGAGGTCGCCGACGATGAGATGGATGCGGTTGCGGCCCGCCCCGGCGACGTCATCGGGCGTGGCCCGGGCACCGGAGCTGGCCGGGCCCGACAGCAGCAGCCGCAACGGGCCGCGGACCACGTCGGCGAAGGCGGGCGCGGGGTTGGTGTGCACGGTGAAGCCGAGGTGGGTGGTGTAGAACTCGACGGCGGCGGGCACGTCGTCGACGATGTAGCGGACGCTGGCGAATTCGTCGGTCGTCATGGCTGGGAAACGGCCAGGGCGGAGAGTCGGCATCGACTCTCCGCCCTGGCCGGCGGTTCACGCCTGAACGGTCAGGATCAGCTGCAGCCGCTGGTGGAGCCGCAGCCCTCGCAGACGTAGCAGCTGCCGGCCGGACGCATCTTGGTGCCGCAGGTCAGGCACAGCGGCGCGTCGGCCGTACGGCCCTGGCGGCTCTCGATGATCTCCATCGAGGAGTGCGCCACCGGAGCCTGCGCCGTGGGCGCGGCGGCCGGGGACTGGACGGCCGGGCGCTTGATCTCGGCACTCTGGGCCAGGCTCTCCTGGTCCAGCTCGTCCTCGTCGTGCAGGCTCGCCGGGTCCTTGCCGTCGGCCTGCAGGGACCGCTCCTTGGCGGTGAGGATGCCCAGCTCCGCGCGCGACTCGTAGGACAGGTGGTCCAGGGCCAGCCGGCGGAAGATGTAGTCCATCACCGAGGTCGCCATCCGGATGTCCGGGTCGTCGGTCATGCCGGCGGGCTCGAAGCGCATGTTGGTGAACTTCTCGACCCAGGTCTCCAGCGGGACGCCGTACTGGAGGCTGATGGAGATCGCCATCGAGAAGGCGTCCATCACGCCGGCCAGGGTGGAGCCCTGCTTGCCCAGCTTGAGGAAGACCTCGCCGACGCCGTCGTCGGGGTACGAGGAGGCCGTCATGTAGCCCTCGGCACCGGCCACGGAGAACCGCGTCACGGTCGCGGGGCGCTGCTTGGGCAGGCGCTTGCGGACCGGACGGACCGGCGCGGCGGCGGCGTCGGCCGCCGCGGCCTCGGCCCTGGTCTCCTCGCCGGTCTTGGCGATCGACAGGGGCTGGCCGACCTTGCAGTTGTCGCGGTAGATCGCCAGCGCCTTCAGGCCGAGCCGCCAGCCCTCGAAGTAGACCTTCTCGATGTCCTCGATGGTGGCCTGCTCGGGCATGTTGACGGTCTTGGAGATCGCCCCGGACAGGAACGGCTGGGCCGCGGCCATCATCCGGACGTGGCCCATCGGGCTGATCGCCCGCTCGCCCATCGCGCAGTCGAACACCTCGTAGTGCTCGGGACGCAGGCCGGGCGCGTCGATCACATGGCCGTGCTCGCCGATGTACTCGACGATGGCCTCGACCTGCTCCTGCTGGTAGCCGAGCATGTCCAGGGCGCGCGGCACCGTGTGGTTGACGATCTGCATGGAGCCGCCGCCGACCAGCTTCTTGAACTTGACCAGCGCCAGGTCGGGCTCGATGCCGGTGGTGTCGCAGTCCATCATCAGGCCGATGGTCCCGGTCGGGGCCAGCAGCGAGGCCTGCGCGTTGCGGTAGCCGTTCTTGTCGCCGGTCTTGAGGCACTCGGTCCACTGCTTGGCCGCGGCGGCGTGCAGCTTGCGGCCCATCTCGTCGAGCGTGCGGATGCCGTCGTTGGCGGCGGCGTGCTTGCGCATGACCCGCTTGTGCGCGTCGGCGTTGCGCGCGTACCCCTCGTACGGGCCCACCACCGCGGCCAGCTCGGCGGAGCGGCGGTAGGCGACACCGGTCATCAGCGAGGTGATCGAAGCGGCCAGCGAGCGGCCGCCCTCGGAGTCGTAGGCGTGCCCGGTCGCCATCAGCAGCGCGCCCAGGTTGGCGTAGCCGATGCCCAGCTGCCGGTAGTCGCGGGTGGTCTCGGCGATCTTCTCCGTCGGGAAGTCGGCGAACGTGATCGAGATGTCCATCGCGGTGATGATCAGCTCGGTCAGCCGGGTGAACCGCTGGACGTCGAACGTCCCGTCCGCGTTCAGGAACTTCATCAGGTTGATGCTGGCGAGGTTGCAGGACGAGTTGTCCAGCGACATGTACTCCGAGCACGGGTTGCTGGCGGTGATCCGCCCCGACTCGGGGTTGGTGTGCCAGTCGTTGATCGTGCCGTCGTACTGGATGCCCGGGTCGGCGCACTCCCAGGCGGCCCTGGCCAGCAGCCGGAACAGGTCCTTGGCCTTGACCGTCTCCACGACGTCGCCGCTGAGCCGGGCGCGCAGCGCGAAGTCGCCGCCGGACTCGACCGCGCGCATGAACTCGTCGGAGACCCGGATCGAGTTGTTGGCGTTCTGGTACTGGACGCTGGCGATGTCCTTGCCGCCGAGGTCCATGTCGAAGCCGGCGTCGCGGAGCGCACGGATCTTGTGCTCCTCGCGGGCCTTGGTCTCGATGAACTCGGCCACGTCCGGGTGGTCCACGTCCAGCACGACCATCTTGGCGGCCCGCCGGGTGGCGCCGCCGGACTTGATCGTCCCGGCCGAGGCGTCGGCCCCGCGCATGAACGACACCGGCCCGCTCGCCGTGCCGCCGGACGACAGCAGCTCCTTGCTGGAGCGGATCCGGGACAGGTTCAGGCCCGCGCCCGAACCGCCCTTGAAGATCACGCCCTCTTCCTTGTACCACTCCAGGATCGACTCCATCGTGTCGTCCACGGAGAGGATGAAACAGGCGCTGACCTGCTGCGGGGACTGGGTCCCCACGTTGAACCAGACCGGCGAGTTGAAGCTGAACATCTGGTGCACCAGTGCGTGCTTCAGCTCGTGGTCGAAGATCTCGGCGTCCTCGTCGGACGCGAAATAGCCCTGCTCGCGGCCGGTGTCGGTGTACATCCGCACGACCCGGTCGACCAGCTGCTTGAGACTCCACTCGCGCTGCGGCGTACCGACCGCGCCGCGGAAGTACTTGGACGTCACGATGTTGACGGCGTTCACCGACCAGAAGTCGGGGAACTCCACCCCGCGCTGCTCGAAGTTCACCGAGCCGTCGCGCCAGTTGGTCATGACGACGTCACGACGCTCCCAGCCAAGCTCGTCGTACGGATGCACGCCGGGCGTGGTGAAGATCCGCTCCATCTTCAACCCCTTGCGGCCCCCCTTGCCGCGCCGAGCCGCCGAGCCGCTCACCGTCTCCGTCATGCCTTCCCCCTCCTGGGCCCTCCCGCCGGGCCCTGTCCAGGAACAACCCCGCCCGCCGGCCGGTCCATCCCGGCCGCGGGCTCTTCACTGTGCCGTGCTGTGCTGTTACCGACGTGTGCTGTGGTCACCGACGCCGTGTTGTGTAACCGACGCCATGTTGTGTTACCGATGCTGTGCTGTTTTACCGGCGTGTGCTGTGCCGTGTTAGCGCTGCCCGCCCCTTACTGGGGCTGGACGGGCTCCCCCGAGGAACCGCTCTCGCGCAAGGTCTCGATCTCCCGGGCGAAGTCGTCGAGCGACTCGAAACTCCGGTAGACCGAGGCGAACCGCAGATAGGCGACCTCATCGAGATCGCCGAGCGGTCCCAGAATGGCCAAACCGATCTCGTGCGAGGGAATCTCGGCCGATCCGGTCCCCCGGATGGCCTCCTCCACCTGCTGTCCCAGTTTGGCGAGCGCATCCTCGTCGACCGGGCGGCCCTGGCAGGCCCTGCGCACCCCGGCGATGATCTTTTCTCGGGAGAACGGCTCGGTGACCCCGCTTCGCTTGGCCACCATCAGGAGCACGTTCTCCTGCGTCGTGAATCGCTTGCCGCATTCCTGGCACGAACGGCGGCGCCGAATGGCGCCTCCGTCATCGGTGGAACGGCTGTCGATCACTTTGGTGTCAGGGCTTCGGCAGAACGGGCAGTGCACGTCGCCTCCTCCCCTGACAGGAAATCTGTTTTAACCACAAGTTGTGGTTAATGACATCACTGTAACTACTAGATGTTGTGGTCAACCGTACGAGGATCCGGAGGACTGCGCAACCTGGATCGGGGGCCTCGTCCGTAGACCCTGGTCACATCGCGCCTCTCGCGTCCCACCCCGGCGTGTCGTCCCCCGGACGCCGGGAAGCCGTCCACCGGACGCCGGGGCGTCGTCCCCGGGACGCCGGGAAGCCGTCCACCGGATGCCGGGGATCAGCCCGCGGCGACGATCCCGGCGATCTCCTCGACGGCGCTCGCGTCCATCGGGTTGAAGCGGTTCTTGGTCACCGCGAAGACCGTCCCGGTGGCCGGGTCCGCGTACGCGGCGCTGCCGCCCATGCCGGGCATCCCGAACGCGTCGGGACGGCTGGGCGCGAGGGCTCCGAGGGAGTAGCCCAGGGCCCAGGTGGCCGGCGACCCCATGACCTCGTCGGTGCCCTCGAACGCGGCCGTGGAGATCTCGCGCAGGCGTCCCGGGGACACCAGCCGCACGCCGCCGACCTCGTCCAGCAGCGCCGCGTACATGCGCGCCACGGCCCGGGCGGACAGCACGCCGCCGGCCGGGATGTCGGCGGCCAGGACGTCGGCGCGGTTCCCGAAGGCCGAGTCGGGGATGATCCCGGGCGGCGCCACCCGGCCGAACATCCCGCGCATGGCGGCCGCCGCCTCGGCGATCTCCGGATCGGTCTCCAGCCGGGCGAGCCGGGCCTGGTCCGCTACCGGTACGCCGAAGTACAGCTCGCCGGCGACGCCCAGCGGGACGGCGATCTCGTCGTGCAGGACCTGCGAGATGGGCTTGCCCGTGGCCCGCCGGACGATCTCGCCGAGGATGTACCCGAACGTGTGGGAGTGGTACGCGGTCCTCGTGCCGGGCGTCCACCACGGCTCGGAATCGGCGATCAGCGCGCACATCTTGTGCCAGTCGCACAGGTCCTCGGGGGTGACGTGGGACGGGAGGCCCGGGACGCCGACGGTGTGGGTGAGCGCGTGCCGTACGGTCGCCGCCTCCTTGCCATGCGCGCCGAACTCCGGCCACAGCTCGACGATCGGCGTGTCGTACGTGAGCACGCCGCGTTCCACCAGGCTGCGCTCCACCAGGCTGCGTTCCACCAAGACATGCACGACCGTCGCGGTCACGCCCTTGCCCGTGGAGGCACTGTAGAACGGGGTGTCGGGAGTGACCGGGCGCCCGGTCGCGGAGTCGGCCACGCCCGCGACGGCCTCCACCACCGGCTCACCGTGCCGGTACACCGACACCTGGACGCCGGTCTCGGTCCCGTCCTGGACCATCCGGTCGATGGCGTCCTGGATGCGCTTCTGCAACATGATCGTTCTCTCTCGTCAGTCGGTCTGGCGGTCGGTCGGTCAGGCCGCCAGGCGGTCGGTCAGCGTGCGGTGGCGGGCACGGGCCGCTCGGCGTGCCCGGGCTCGGGGTCCGGCCCGGACGGCGTGCCGATCGGCGGTACGCGCCGCAGCATCACGGCGATCAGGACGGCCATGCCGGCGAGCAGGACGGCGCTGGTGAAGGCCACCGCGTGCAGCCCGCCGGTGAACGCCGTACGGGCCGAGTCGAGCAGCGCCTCACCTGCGGGCGAGGGAAGATTACCGGCGACGGAGACGGCTCCGGCCAGGCTCTCCCGCGCCGTACCCGAATCGGCTCCCACGGCGGCCGGGATCTCGACCTGGGCCCGGTAGAGGGCGGTGCCGACGCTGCCGAGGATCGCGATGCCGAGTGCGAAGCCGAACTCGCCGCTGGTCTCGTTCATCGCCGCGGCCGAGCCGGCCCGCTCCTGCGGTACGGAGCCGACGACCAGATCGGTGGCCAGCGTGACCAGCGGGCCCGAGCCCAGCCCGATGAGGGCCCAGCCGGCGATGAGCGTTACGGGGCCGTCGTCGATGCCGACCCGGGTCAGCACGAGCAGCCCGCAGACGGAGACGGCCAGTCCGGCGGCGATCAGCCGCGCGGGGCGGAACCGCCGCGCCAGCAGCGGCGAGATCTGGAAGCTCAGCATGTTGGCGGCGAGCGCGGGCAGCATCCACAGCGCCGCGCGCGGCGGGGTCAGCCCCTGGACCAGCTGCAGGTGCTGGGTCAGGAACATCATGATCGCGCCCATCAGCAGGGTCGCCGCCAGCGTCCCGCCGAGCGCGGTGGAGAACTCCCTGTTACCGAAGAGCCGCAGGTCCAGCAGCGGGTCGCCGAGCCGCCGCTGGCGCCGTACGAACAGCACCCCCGCGGCCAGTCCCGCCACCAGGACCGGGACGGGCGCGATCCGGGCGTCGTGCGCCAGCTCCTTGATCCCGTACACGACGGGCAGGATGGCGGCCAGGGACAGCGCCACGCTGGCCAGGTCGATCCGGCCGGCCGCCGGAGCGCGGAACTCGGGCAGCAGCAGCGGGCCGAGGACGAGCAGCAGCACGGCCGGGGGCACGCCGATCAGGAACGCCGATCCCCACCAGAAGTGGCCGATCAGCAGGCCGCCGACGATCGGGCCCAGCGCGGCGCCGCCCATGACGCCCACCAGCCACACGCCGATCGCCAGCGACCGCTGCCTCGGGTCGCGGAACATCGTGCCGATCAGCGACAGCGTGGAGGGCGCCAGCGTGGCCCCGGCGACGCCCAGCAGCGCCCGCGCCGCGATCAGCGTCTCGGGGCTGGTGGAGTACGCGGCCACGACGGAGGCCGTACCGAACGCGGCGGCACCGATCAGCAGCAGCCGGCGGCGCCCGATCCGGTCGCCCAGCCCGCCCATCGTGATCAGGAAGCCGGACAGCAGGAAGCCGTAGATGTCCATGATCCACAGCTGCTGGGTGCCGCTCGCGCCCAGATCGGCACTGAGATGCGGGAGCGCCAGCAGCAGGACGAAGACGTCGATGGAGACCATCAACGCGATCAGGACCAGTACGGCGAGTCCCGCCCATTCCCGCCGGCCCGCTCGCGCATTCCGCTCGTGCGGCTCGTGCCCCTTGTGCCGCTCGCCGTGCGGCTCGGTGTGCGACCCCATGAGGACCACCCCTCTCCGGGCGCCCCCTCCGGGCGCCGCTCACCAGAGGGTCGGAGCGGCCGCGGCGGTCTCGACACGCCGCGCGAAAAAAAGTTCGCGAGCGGATCGAGAAGACCGTCCGGTGCTCGGGAGAAGGGGTCAGCGGGCGGGCATCCGCAGCTCCTGACCGGGCTGGATGAACGTGCCGGCCAGCCCGTTGAGGTCGACGATCCGCTGAATGGTCACCCGTGGGTCGCCAGTGGGGTCGTCGCGGGTGGCGATCTCCCAGAGCGTCTCGCCGGGCTTGACGGTCACGATCACGGGCCGTTCGGCCGCGTCCGCGAGCCGCTGGCCCGACATGCGCTGCGCGGGCCGCTCGTTCCCGTCACCGGCCTGGGCGCCCAGGCCCGCGGTCAGCCAGAACGTCACCAGCAGGCCGGTCGCCACGGTGCCGACCAGCACGCCACGGCCCCGCCGGGTCAGCCGCAGCGGCGGATCCGGTCTATGTGGCCTGTGCGGCTTGCGTGACTTGTTCGGCTTGCGTGGCTTGTATGGCCCATGCACTTTGGGCGGCTTGGTCGCCCGATGGCGCCCATGCGGCCGGGGTACGGATAGTCGTATCGGAGCTTCTGCCGGAGCCGGTGTCGCGGCTTCCCCGGACGCTTCCGTCGGATCGTTCATCGAGGCGTTCATCGGGGCGTGCGTCGCGGCTCGTGTCCCCTGGGGCGACCCCGCCATCTCGGCCCTCCTGCGGTCAACCGTTCCATCCTGGGCATTCGAATGCGCTTTCGATCGAACGCCTGTACGATGTTGTACCTCAACACGGGCGCGAAACGCGAGGACATTCTTCGAACAATTGTTTGATCATCGGGTCCGGACGCGATAACGTGCCATGACAAGGAGTGACGGATCCAGCGCCGGGGAGGCGACGAGCGATGAGCAAGGTCCGGGAGCTGCCCGACGGTCCGGGGGACGAGAGCGGGCTCACCCAGCGGCAGCGCATGGTCCTCGAGGTGATCCGCGACTCCGTCCAGCGCCGCGGCTACCCGCCGTCGATGCGCGAGATCGGCGAGGCCGTCGGCCTGACCAGCACGTCCAGCGTGTCGCACCAGCTGCGGGCGCTGCAGCGCAAGGGCTACCTGCGGCGCGACGCCAACCGCCCGCGCGCCGTCGAGGTCCGGGTTCCGGGCACCACGCCCGTCCGCACCGACGACGACGCCTACGAGCCGAGCGGCACCGCGGCCGAGACGTCCAGCCGCCCGGCGCCCGCCTACGTCCCGCTGGTGGGGCGGATCGCCGCCGGTGGCCCGATCCTGGCCGAGGAGGCCGTCGAGGACGTCTTCACGCTGCCCAAGCAGCTGGTCGGCGAGGGCACCCACTTCCTGCTCAAGGTGACCGGTGACTCGATGATCGAGGCCGCGATCGCCGACGGCGACTGGGTGGTCGTCCGGCAGCAGCCGGTGGCCGAGCAGGGCGACATCGTGGCCGCCATGATCGACGGCGAGGCGACGGTGAAGACCTTCAAGCGCCGCGACGGGCATATCTGGCTGATGCCGCAGAACCCGGCGTACGAGCCGATCCCCGGCGACGAGGCCTCCGTGCTCGGCCGTGTGGTGGCGGTCCTGCGCAAGATGTGACGCCTGGTGTGTCGCACCGGACGTCCGGTGCGACACACCGGACTCCCGATGCGAGGCACTGGACTTCCGGTGCGGCGCACCCTGTGGCACCGGGTGTGACGCACCTTGTGACGCTGCCATGTGACTCCCACATGTGACCCCCGGCCGGCGGCCCCCGGAACAGTCGTTCCAGGGCCGCCGGTCTCGTTTCCCGGTCAGGGCCGCCCGGCCGGGGTTCACCGGCCGGGCGTTCGCTGATCAGGGCTTCCCGGGTCAGGGGGGTTCCCGGGTCGAGGTCCCGGGTCATGCCGGGTCAGGGTCTCCCCGTCGGGCGGGGACGCTATCCGTCAGGCGGAAACGATGCCCGCCGGTCGGGGACGGTGCCCTTCAGGCGGGATGGTGTCCGTCGGGCGGGGACAATGTATGCCAGGCGGACCCGGCCCCTTCAGGCGGGGGCGGTGTCCGCCAGGCGGGAGCGGTGTCCGTCAGGCGGGAACGGGTCCGTCAGGCGGGAACGATGTTGACGATCTTGGGCGCCCGGACGATCACCTTGCGGATCTCCCGGCCGGCCAGCGCCTCCTTGATCTTGGGCGAGGACAGGGCCAGCCGCTCCAGCTCGGCCCCGTCGATGCCGGGGGCGACCTCCAGCCGGTCGCGGACCTTGCCCGCGACCTGGACGACGCAGGTGACCGACTCCTGGACGAGCAGCGCCGGGTCGGCGGACGGCCAGCCCGCGGTGGCGACCGGAGCCTGCCGCCCCAGCACCTCCCAGGCCTCGTCAGCCGTGTACGGGGCGAACAGCGACAGCAGGACGGTCATCGTCTCCGCGGCCTCCCGTACGGCCGGGTCGGCGGCACCGGCGCCGGAGTCGATGGCCTTGCGGGTGGCGTTGACCAGCTCCATGATCCGCGAAATCGCGACATTGAACCGGTGCACCTCGACCAGGCCGGTGGCCTCGTCGATCGCCCGGTGGGTGGCGCGGCGCAGCTCGACCGAGCCGGCGGACGGGTCGGCGCCGACCGGCGCGGCGACCTCGGTGGCGATGCGGTGCACCCGGGTCAGGAACTTGGACATCCCGTGCGGGGACACGTCGGCCCAGTCGATGTCGTCCTCGGGCGGGCCGGAGAACAGCATCGCCAGCCGGACGACGTCGACGCCGTACTCGTCGATCTGCTCGCCCAGGTCGACCATGTTGCCCAGCGACTTGGACATCGCCTTGGCGTTCAGGATGACCTGGCCCTGGTTGAGCAGCCGGGTGAACGGCTCGGTGAAGTCCACCATGCCCATGTCGTACAGGACCTTGGTGAAGAACCGGCTGTAGAGCAGGTGCAGGATCGCGTGCTCGACGCCGCCGGTGTACTGGTCGACCGGCATCCACTTGCGGACCTGCTCGACGTCGAACGGGCCGTCGGTGTAGTCGGGCGAGCAGTAGCGGAAGTAGTACCAGGACGAGTCGACGAAGGTGTCCATGGTGTCGGTGTCGCGCTTGGCGGCGCCACCGCACTTGGGGCATTCGGTGTTGACCCAGTCGGCGTTGGCGGCCAGCGGGGAGGTGCCCTTGGGCGACAGGTCGGAGCCGCGCATGCCCTCGGGCAGCCGGACCGGCAGCTGGTCGTCCGGTACGGGGACCTCGCCGCAGCCGTCGCAGTGCACGATCGGGATCGGGCAGCCCCAGAAGCGCTGCCGGGAGACCAGCCAGTCGCGCAGCCGGAAGTTGACGGCGCCCTTGCCCAGGCCCTTGCCGGCCAGGATCCCGGTGATCCGCTCGATCGCGGCGGCCTTGGCCAGCCCGTCGATCGGTCCGGAGTTGACGATCCGGCCGTCACCGGAGGTCGCCACGCCGCTGGCGGCGGGGTCGGTCTCGCCGGTCTCGACCACGACCCGTACGGGCAGGCCGAACTTCAGCGCGAAGTCCAGGTCGCGCTGGTCGTGCGCGGGCACCGCCATGATCGCGCCATGGCCGTACTCGGCGAGCACGTAGTCGGCGGCCCAGACCGGGATCCGCTCGCCGTTGACCGGGTTGATCGCGTACCGGCCCAGGAAGACGCCGGTCTTCTCGCGCTCGGTGGACATCCGCTCGATCTCGCTCTCGCGGGCGACCTCGGCGCGGTAGGCCTCGAACGCGGCGCGCTGCTCGGGCGCGCAGACCTCGTCGGCCAGCGCGGCGTCGGCGGCCACGACCATGAACGTCGCCCCGTACAGCGTGTCGGGACGGGTGGTATAGACGGTGACCGGTGCCTCCCGGCCCTCGATCACGAAGTCGACGTCGGCGCCGGTGGAGCGGCCGATCCAGTTGCGCTGCATGAGCAGGACCCGCTCGGGCCACTTGCCCTCCAGCGCCTCCATGTCGTCCAGCAGCCGGTCGGCATAGTCGGTGATCTTGAAGTACCACTGGGTCAGCACCCGGCGCTCGACCTGCGCGCCGCAGCGCTCGCAGTTGCCGGCCACGACCTGCTCGTTGGCCAGCACGGTCTGGTCGTTGGGGCACCAGTTGACCTGGCCGCCCTTGCGGTAGGCCAGTCCGCGCTCGAAGAAGCGCAGGAACAGCCACTGCGTCCAGCGGTAGTACTCGGGGTCGCTGGTGTGCAGCCGCCGGGACCAGTCGAACGAGGTCCCGTAGCGCTGGAACGACGCCGCCTGGGTGTCGATGTTGGCGTAGGTCCATTCGGCCGGGTGCGAGTCGCGCTTGATCGCGGCGTTCTCGGCGGGCAGGCCGAAGGAGTCCCAGCCGATGGGGTGCAGGACGTTGTAGCCCTTCTGGAACCAGTACCGGGCCACCACGTCGCCGATGGCGAACGCCTCGGCATGGCCCATGTGCAGGTCACCGGAGGGGTAGGGGAACATGTCCAGCGCGTAGCGACGCTCCCTGCCGTCCCCGTCCCCGCCGGCGCCGTCGTCCGCGGCCTTGAAGGGGTCGAGCTCCGCCCAGCGAGCCTGCCACTTGTCCTGGACCGCGCGCGGGTCGTACCCGTCGGTCGGTCCCGCCGGCGCTTCGCGGAAGGTGTCGTCGCTGCTCACGGTCGCTACTCCACTGGTCCTGTCTCGGTACGGGGCGCGGCCCCATGGCGATGCCCTGACATGAAAGGACCCCTCGTCGACGAGGGGTCAGCCGCGCCGCCCTGCCTGGGGCCGGCGCGGCCGGCTGAGAAGCAGCCGGGTCCGCATACAACAAGACTAGCGCAGGGGCAAGGCCCACCGCTGGGCGAGCCGATCATCCCGGCGCCGCCGCGGATCATCGGGGGTACCGCGGCGGACCATCCGGCATCGCGGTAGATCATCGGGCGCCGCGCCGGTCGACGGATCGGCCATCGGGCCGGTCGTGGGACGGTCATCGGGCCGGTCGTGGGACCGGTCCGGGCGGCGACCGGATGCGGTCGTTGTGCGGACGCACCGTGGCCGCTGTGAGCACGCACCGTGTCGGAGCGCTTCCCGCCTGCCACCAGGGTCCCTCTGAACGCCGAACTCGCACGTCACCGACCTGCGAAGTACTCGCGCCGCTCGCCCCTTTTGCAGCAGGATGTGCGCCACCGTTCGTACACTCATGAGTAACAACCGGCTTATGCCCAGCCCCGTGCGAGGAGTGCCATGCTCAACCTCTCCGTTCTGCTTGAGGACGCGGCCCGCAAGACCCCCGACCGCGACGCGGTCGTCTTCGGCGACATGCGGCTGTCGTACGCGACGATCGACATGATCGCGAACCAGGTGGCCCATCTGCTGCGCTCGCGCGGGATCGGTGCCGGCGACAAGGTCGCGCTCTCCTGCCCGAACGTGCCGTACTTCCCCATGGTCTACTTCGGCATCCTCAAGGCCGGTGCCGCCGTCGTCCCGCTGAACGTGCTGCTCAAGCCGCGGGAGATCGCCTACCACCTGAAGGACTCCGACTCCAAGGCGCTGTTCGTCTTCGAGGGCACCCCCGAGCTGCCGCTGGGCGAGATGGGGCACGCCGGGTTCCAGCAGGCGGACGGGTGCGAGCACCTGATCCTGATGACCACCGACCCGGGCGCCACCGAGTCGCCGTACGAGGAGGCCGACCTGTTCTGGCCGTCCCTCGGCGGGCAGCCGGGCACGTTCGACGCCGCGACCACCGGCGCCGACGACACCGCGGTGATCCTCTACACCAGCGGGACCACCGGCCAGCCCAAGGGCGCCGAGCTGTCGCACTCCAACATGCTGCTGAACGCGTTCGTCTCGGACGCGATGTTCGAGCGGACCGAGCACGACGTGTCGCTGGTGGTGCTGCCGATGTTCCACGCGTTCGGGCAGTCCTGCGTGATGAACGTGGGCATCCGGCGCGGCGCCACGCTGGTGCTGCAGGCGCGGTTCGAGCCGGCCGAGGCGCTGAAGCTGATGGTCAAGGAGAAGGTCACGCTGTTCTGCGGCGTCCCGACCATGTACTGGGCGCTGCTGTCGGACCAGGGCACGGTCGCGGCCGAGGACGTCGCGGCCAACCTGCACACCTGCTGCTCCGGCGGTGCCTCGCTGCCGCTGGAGGTCCTGAACGGCTTCGAGAAGAAGTTCGGCGTCCAGGTGCTGGAGGGGTACGGGCTGTCGGAGACCTCGCCGGTCGCCTCGTTCAACCAGCCCGACCGGCCGACCAAGCCGGGCTCGATCGGTACCCCGATCTGGGGCATCGACATGAAGCTGATCGACGAGGAGTGGAAGACCATCGAGGGCGAGGGCCCCGGTGAGATCGCGGTGCGCGGCCACAACATCATGAAGGGCTACTACGGCCGGCCGGACGCCACCGCGGAGTCGATCAAGGACGGCTGGTTCCGTACCGGCGACATCGCCCGCCGCGACGAGGACGGCTTCTACTTCATCATCGACCGGTCCAAGGACATGATCATCCGGGGTGGCTTCAACGTCTACCCGCGGGAGCTGGAGGAGGTCCTGATGACCCATCCGGACGTCTCGCTGGCGGCCGTGGTGGGCGTCCCGCACGACAGCCACGGCGAGGAGATCAAGGCGTACGTGATCCGTACCCCGGACGCCACGGTCACCGAGGCCGAGCTGGTCGCGTGGGGCAAGGAGAACTTCGCCTCGTACAAGTACCCGCGCGTCGTGGAGTTCCGCGACGAGCTGCCGATGACCGCCACCGGCAAGATCCTCAAGCGCGAGCTGCGCTAGCCGCGTGCAGGGCCGGCCCGCACGGCGCCGGCCCGGCCGGTCAGAACAGGACGTGTTCCTCGGCCAGCCCGTAGTGGACCACCTGGCCGTCGGCGAGCAGTTCCAGATCGCTCGGCCGCCAGGTGTGCCGCTGCGGGTCGGCGTGCCGGATGGTGATGAACGAGTAGCGGTCGGCCGCGTACACCAGCACCCCGTCGGCGCGCAGCCGCCGGAAGAGGTCGGTGTCCTCGCCCTTGCCCACCTCCGCGAACCGGTAGTCGCGGAGCAGGTCGCCCTCGGCCAGCAGCGCCCCGCCGCGCAGGACGTTCACGTAGCGGTGCTCCAGGCCGGGATGGCGCAGCACCATCGCGTCGATCGACGCCAGGTGCGTGTAGTGCGCCAGCTTCCCGACCACTGAGGCATCGGTGTAGGAGAAGGCGGGCAGCAGGTCGGAGACGTAATGCGGGCCGTACAGCTCGTCGTCGTCCATCTTGCCGATGTAAGCGCCGTCGGCCGCCTCGACGCCCAGGTTGAGGCAGGCTCCGAGCGGCAGCGAACGGTCGGCGTCGAGCACGATGACGTCGTCGACTCCGGCGTCGCGCGCCTGCTTCTCCACGAGCGTGGGGTCGAGGGCGAGTCCGTGCAGGACCAGGACCAGCTGCAACGGGCGCCACACCTGCCGGGCCACGCGTTCGATCGCCGGTGTGATCTGCTCGGCCCGGCACGTCGGCAGCACCAGCGACACCAGTGGCGGCGAGTCGTCCGGAGGTGTCCCGAGCAGCGTTTCGAGAACGGTGCCTACGCGATGCCGGTACGTGTGCTCGGCATGGACCTGCCGCAAGGCGAGATGCGCCTGCCGGTCACGCATCTCCGGGCCAGATAGCAAAGCCCTGAGCAGACGCGACGCGTCCTTGGCGTCGTCCACCGCTTCCGGGTGAACGGTAGGTATCCCTGCTGCGGCGGCCTCGTGGGTAAGGCGCGGGTGAGGCGCCAGGAGCACCTGGTAGTGCTTGCGTGCCGTCAGGGCCTTCTCGTACGGAAGTTCTGGGACGACCCGTTGCCGATAGAGAGCGGGAAAGCCCGTTCCGTAGAAATGGGCGCCGAGTCTGGGGGCGGGCCCGAGCAACGTTTCCGCACCGGTGTCGTAGTCGCCTTCGTACAGGAGGGGATAGCGGCCTCGGTCAGGGCCGCGCATCGGGTTATGCAGGCGAGGCTGTGCGGCGAACGGCAATTCGTGGACTCGGTCGTGCCCGAGGGCTTCGCTGTACGCGCGCACGCACGAGGCGTCGGTTGTGAAGACGTGGTCGAAGTGCCGGGCGTGGTCCTGCGTGCCCGCGCCGGTGTCCCAGTACGCGGTCGGCACGTCGTGCTCGCGGCACCACTCGGCCATCTCCGCCAACGGCCATTCGTCCTCAGTGGAGGACTCGACGAGGAGCAGAGCGGGCCGTTCCGCCTCGAAGGCCTCGCGCCAGTCCCCGTCCGGGCCGAACGCGTCGAGCTGGCGCCACTCGTACCGCAGCACCGCCGCGATGACCGGGCTCGCCACGACGGCCGCGGCGATGCCGGGACGGCCGATCGGTCCGTCCGGGAAGTCGAGCGCCGGTAGGTCGCCGAGCGGCTCGGTGTCGGCCACCCGGACCTCCGGATGCCGGGGCAGGCGCGGGCTCTCCGGTGGTGCGGGCGGGGCAGGCCGGACGCGCAGCGCCGCACGCAGTTTCCCGTACGAGGCGGGCGCCAGCGGATGCTTGCGCAGCGCCGTCACGGCGCCGCCGAGGCGCCACCAGCGCCGCCGCCGCATCGCCTCCGCCTGCCACTCGGCGCGCCCGGCACGGTGCTCCTGGACGGCCCGTTCGCGGTCGGTGTCGCCGATCCGGCGCGCCGCGTCCGACAGCGCCCGCCGGAGATGCGCGATCTGCCGCTCGCGCTCGTCCCGCTCGCGCCGCGCCTCGGCGAGCGCGATGGCGGTCGCGTCGGCGGAGGCATCGGGAACGGGGTCGGGAACGGTCACAGGGCACCCCCGGCGCCAGGGTCAGCGTCACGGCGACGCTCCAGCGGGGTCCACGCTAGACCGGCCGGGGTCGCCGTTCCGGCACCCTCCACGAGCCGCCATCCAGTGTTCACCCGGACAGCGTTCATCCGGACAGTGGCCGTTCATCCGGGCGTCGGCTGTTCATCCGGATATCAAGTGTCCACCCGGGCGTCGGGTCCATCCGGGTGAAGAAGTCCGGCCGGATGGCGGGTCGTGGGTCAGGAAGGCTCGGGTCCCGCGGCGCGGGTCAGAACGTGTAGGGCAGGCGCTTGATCCCGTTGATGAAGTTGGACTCCAGCCGGTCGGGCTCACCGTTCGAGCGGATGTCGGGGAGCCGGCGCAGCAGCGCCCGGAACATCGTGGTGACCTCGCGGCGGGCCAGGTGGGCGCCCAGGCAGAAGTGCGGGCCGGGGCCGCCGAAGCCGACGTGCGGGTTGGGGTCCCGCATGATGTCGAACTTCTCGGGGTCGGTGAAGACGGCCTCGTCGCGGTTGGCGGACCAGTAGTACAGGAGGAGCTTGTCGCCCTCCTTGATCTCGTGGTCGTTCAGCGTGGTGTCGCGGGTGGCGGTACGGCGCATCCAGATGACCGGCGACACGTACCGGACGATCTCCTCGACCGTGCCGGGCATCCGCGCCTCGAAGTCCGCCACCAGCAGCGCCCGCTGCTCGGGGTTGCGGGTCAGCAGGTCGAGCCCGTGCGCGATCGCGTTGCGGGTGGTCTCGTTGCCGGCCACGACCAGCAGGATGAAGAACGAGCCGAGCTCCTGGTCGGTCAGCGACTCGCCCTCGATGTTGGCGTTCACCAGCGCGGAGGTGAGGTCGCCGGTCGGTTCGGCGCGGCGCTTGCGGCCCAGCTCCTCGACCAGGTCCTTGAGCGTCTGGCCGGCGGTGAGCAGGCCCAGCGCGAGCGCCTCCGGGTTGCTGTCGGGCACGAACTCGGGGTCGTTGCCCGCCAGGATCACGTTGGTGGCGTCCAGGACGGTGGGGTAGTGCTCCTCCCCGATCCCCATCAGATCGCAGATGATCTTCAACGGCAGCCGGGCCGCCACGTCCGCGACGAAGTCGCCGGTGCCGCCGCCCGCCGCGACGGTCTCGACGATCTGCTCGGCCACCTCGTCCACCTGGTCCTCGAACCGCTGGATCATGCGGGGCGAGAAGGCGCGCGAGACGATCCGCCGGATCTTGGCGTGCCGCGGGTCGTCCATGCTGATCATCGAACCGAAGAACTCGTGCATGTCGCCGGGCATGTCCGGGATGCTGATCGCGCCCTTGCCCGAGCAGAAGTCCTGCGGCCGGCGGGAGGCCTCCACGACGTCGGCGTGCCGGGTCAGCGCGTAGTAGCCGGGGCCCTGCGGGACGATGACGATGTCGGGTTCCTCGAACAGCACCAGACCCGGCTCCCAGCGCAGGGCCTTGAACGCCTCGTGCCGGAACTCGATCGGCCGCCGCCAGAAACCCCAGTCCGTCAGGTTGATGTCCTCGACCTTGAGCATCCTGCCTCACCCGCCTGCCAGCTAGAATGGGATTCGGTTTTACACGTACCCTGCCAGAGTCAAGCGGCGAGGGGCAGGCATGGCCGGATCGTGTGACGCACCTCACTTATCCGCCCATCTTGCCCCACTGAGCCCCCGGCGGTCACTCGGTCAGCCAGGCCATGATCCGGGTGTTGACGTCCGCGGGACGCTCCAGCTGAAGGAAGTGACCCGCGTCCGGGACGACCTCCGCGCGCGAGCCGGGCGGGAGCTGTGCGAGAACGGCGGCGTTGTCGCCGCCCGGCAGTACGGCGTCCGCGCCCAGGCAGCCGTCATCGGCGCCGTGCAGGTACAGGACGGGCCGTTCCCCCTGCCCCGCCGCCGCCTCCTGCTCGGCGGCGTACCGGTCGATGTGCCGGGACCCGTCGAGCATGGCCCGGTAGTAGCCGATCGCCGCCGCCGTGTTCTCCGGGGTGGCCAGGCAGTCCATCACGTGGCCGACGTCCTCGGCGCGCGCGTCCGCCGCGTACCCGGGCGACCAGTCGCGCCACAGCCCGTCCACGAAGGAGCGGTCCAGCGCCATCTCCGCCAGCGGCGTCTGGAACAGGAAGATGTAGAACGACCGCTTGAGCTGCTCGTAGGTGAAGAACGAGCTCAGCATCGCGTTCATCGGCGGCACCGCGAGCGTGACGGCCCTGCGCCACAGCGCGGGCGCGAAGGCCGCCGCGCCGTACGTCGCGAACGCGCCCCAGTCATGGCCGATGATCACGGCGTCCGAGTCCGCGCCGAGTGCCTTGTGCAGGGCGACCGCGTCCGCTGCCAGGGCCCCGGTCTGGTACGCGCCGTCCGCCGGAATCCCGGTCGGCGCGTACCCGCGGGTGAACGGCGCCACCGCGCGGTACCCGGCCCCTGCGAGTTCGGGCAGCAGGTACCGCCAGGTGTGCGCCGAGTCAGGGAAACCGTGCAGGCACAGCGCGAGCGGCCCGTCCTCCGGCCCTGCCGCGAGGTACGCGAACTCCAGCCCGTTCGCCTCGACCGTCCCCCGCGCGATGCCCCGCTCGTGCCCCTGCCCGTTCCCCTGCTCTTTTCCCTGCCCGTTCCCCTGCCCGTTCCCTCGGTTCTCGCCCACGCGTCGCTCCTCGCTCGCCCTCGCCCGAAAACCGCCATTATCCCCACGCGGACGTCTCGTTGCCTGTGCGGGCGGGGTGGCCGGCTGGCACACGGCGAGGGCCCCGCACCGGATGGTGCGGGGCCCTCGCGTTCGGCTTGCCTGCTGCTCGGCTTTACGAGGCCCAGGTCGGGCGCAGCGGCATGTGCGACCGGCCGTTCTCGTCCAGCTTCACTCCGAGCGTCTGGTGGAGCTGGATCCAGTTGAGGTCGAAGCCCAGCCGGCAGCCGGCCATGTAGACCCGCCACACCCGGCTGGTGCCCTCGCCCACCTCGGCGACGGCCTCGTCCCAGTGCTCCTCCAGGTTGCGGCCCCAGGCCTCGAGCGTCCGCGCGTAGTGCTCGCGCAGATTCTCCTGGTGCCGGATCTCGAACCCGGCGTCGTTCATCTGGGACTGGATGTAGCCCGGCCCCTCCAGCTCCCCGTCGGGGAACACGTACCGGTTGATGAACCCGCCCGGCCGCATCGCCGGAGCGAGGTTGTCGGGCCGGGTGATGGTGTGGTTGAGCAGCCGCCCGCCCGGCTTCAGCTTCCCGTGCAGGAAGGAGAAGTACGCGGGGAGGTTGGCCTTGCCGATGTGCTCGGTGAGCCCGATGGAGCTCACCGCGTCGAAGCCCGACTCCGTCACGTCCCGGTAGTCCAGATGCCGTACCTCGGCCAGCGCCGACAGCCCCCTGTCGGCGATGGCCTTCTGCGCCCACTCGGCCTGCTGCTTGGAGAGGGTGACGCCCAGCGCCTTCACCCCGTACTCCTTGGCGGCGTGCATCACCATGCCGCCCCAGCCGCAGCCCACGTCCAGCAGCCGCATGCCCGGCCTGAGGTCCAGCTTCCTGGCCACCAGGTCGTGCTTGAAGTCCTGTGCCTCCTCGAGCGTCGACCCTTCCTCGGGGTAGCACGCGCACGTGTACGCCATGGACGGGCCCAGTACCCACTCGTAAAAGGTGTTGGAGACGTCGTAGTGATGCGAGATCGCCTTGGCGTCCCGCTGCTTGGAGTGCCGCAGCCACGCCGGAACGCGGCTGAAGGGAGCCTCCTGCGGCGGCGGGTCGAGCCGCCGGCTGACGGCCGCGCGCAGCAGCGGATCCCGTACGACGTGCGCCAGCATCCGCATCTTGTCGCCCGGAGTCACGTCGTCGAACATCTGCTGCATCGTGGATAGCGCGGTGTAGATGTCACCGTCGACGTCGAGATGCCCACTGACGTACGCGCGTGCCAGCCCCAACGAGCCCGGTGAGTGCACCAGGTTGGACACCGCGTAGGGCGACCGCACGTCGACCCTGATGCCGGCGCCCGGAACCCCCGCCCGTGACCCGTCGTACGCCGCGAACTCCACTGGCGCCTCAGGTCCGACGAGTTCCTCGAAGACCCTGGCCAGCGTCATGATGATTCCTCCTGTCTTTCCGCCCCCCGCGACAGGGGGCATGGCGTCACCACGCAGCCCTCGACGGGACCGCGCGGTGGCGCGCCCCCGCCGAGGGCTCCCCCGAGCCGCGGACGCTCAGCGCCCGCGCACGCACTTGTCGTAGAGGTCCAGCAGCCTCTCGCCGGGGTCGTACGACTCCTTGAGCCGCCGGTAGGTCTCCCCGTCGTAGTACCGCCAGAACTCGTCACGGCTGTAAAAAGCAGTCGAATAGAGAGACTTGTGCCCGTCAAGGGCCGCGACCCTACGTTCTATGAGCCGGTTGTGATATTCGGGGATCTGACCCGGTGGCAGCCGGACCGTTCCCCAGAAACCGGCGTTCACGTAGGTGCGGCCCGGCTCGAGCGGGTACAGCGGCCAGCGCTCGCGCGCGCGCAGCGGGCACAGCCAGATGGGGCTCATCCCCACTTTCTCGTGGAAGAACTCCAGGAATTCCGGCAGTCGCTCCACCGGAACCTCGATGTCCTGGATGACGTCTTCCCTGGGGCGCTGCCCGCGCCACCGGTCGACCCTCGCCACGAACTGGTAGCGCCGGTCGTACGCGACGAGCTTGCGGTAGACGTCCGACCGCTTGGCCTTGTCCGGCCAAAGTCGCCGTACGACCGGATTCTGGACGCCGAACGCGCCCGAGCACCAGAACCAGTCGGTGTCCCAGCGCCAGATGTAGTCGCGCACCGTGAGGAAGTCGGTCGACCGCCGCTGGATCGAGCGGTAGTAGATCTCCTGCCCGGTGTAGTCCGAGGTGTACGGCGCCTCGTCGTCGAACACACCGAGCGTGATGTACTGCTCGCGCGGGCCGAACACGGTGCCGTCCATGAAGTCGACGGGCGCGCCCTCGTACTCCCCCGACTCGGTGATCCGGGCCATCGTCTCGGTCAGCGTCCCGGCGTCGTCGAACCGCAGGTGCCGCAGCCGCACGTACGGCTTCACCGGTACCAGCTCGATCTTCAGCCGCACCGCGTATCCGAGCGTCCCGTAGGAGTTGGGGAACCCGTAGAACAGGTCCCGGTGCTCGTTGTCGCGGCTCGCGGTGACGATCTCGCCGTCCCCGGTGAGCACGTCCATCTCCAGGACCGCCTCGTGCGGCAGCCCGAATCTGAACGACGTGGACTCGATGCCCAGTCCCGTGACCGCGCCGCCGAGCGTGATCGTCTTCAGCTGCGGCACCACCGTCGGCATCAGCCCGTGCGGCAGCGTGGCGTCGACCAGGTCCTCGTAGGTGATCATGCCCTGGACCTCGGCGGTACGGGCCTCGGCGTCCACGTGCAGCACGCGGTCGAAGCCGGTCACGTCCAGCCCGGGCGCGTCCGAAGGGTCCCGCCAGCGGAACAGGTTCGAGGTCCGCTTGGCCAGCCGTACCGGTGCCCCCTGGGGGATCGCCTCGTACGACCTCCGCAGTGCCCGAACGGCCCGCTCATGATCATCCTTGACCAGAAGCTCCGTCATCTCACCCCTCCCGCGCCCAAGTAAATCGGGGATCGCATGCATGGTCCACATAATTCGGGCGAGAGGGTGATCACAAGGACGTAAGGGAATAAACCTATCCAATCTGCTCGGCCTCACCCGCCCACCCGCGCCCCCTAACAGCTTCCCGCGAACCACCCGCGCGACACCTGCCGCGAGGCACCGGCCGTGCCACACCTGCCGTGCTACACCTGCCGCGAGGCACCGGCCGTGCCACACCGGCCCCATCCCGGGGTCACTTCACCAGGCGCAGGATCCACGGGTAGCGGAACGGCCCGCCGGTGAGCCCGACGACCGCCGCGACCGCCGCCACGGCCCAGCTGACCGCGTACACGATGCCCCCGAGGCCGAACGTCACGATGGTCACCAGCAGCAGCGTCAACTGGAAGTTCAGGGCCTCGGCCGCGTGCCGCCGCACGTACTCCGAGCGCTTCCCGCTCAGCAGCATCATCACCAGCGGCCCGACGAACAGCGTCGGGACGCCCAGCGCATGGGAGAGCGCGGCCAGCATCCGGTCCTCACCGGTGGGGTTCGCGGCCGTGGCACCCGGCAGCGCCGCGACGGGCGCGAGATCCCGCAGCACCGCCGCGACGTCCCCGCGCGTCTTCGCCGTCATGGCCAGATGCATCCGCATCCCGAACTCCGAGTGCTCCAGGCGCCCCTCGGCGTACGCCTCCTGAAGCCGTTCGATGACGGGCTCGCGTTCCGCGTCCGAGACCCTCAGGTCCGCTGCCGCATATCCACTGTTCATGCCTCGATACTCCCCCCGCGCGCGGGCGGTCGCCATCAGGGAAACCCCCCAACGGGCCCTGAGATCCGTCCCCCTCTCAGGGACGACCGGCGGCACCCTCGTGTTCCACGCCGGACTCACCGTTCACCTCAGAGCCGCCGCCGGTGCGGTCCCCCCGGCCGCTCATCCCGTTTCTCTCGCTTCTCTTACTCCTCGGGCTCCTCGGGCTCCTCGGGCTTATCGGGCTTATCGGGCTTCTCTGGTTTCTCTTGGTTCTGCTGGGGTCCCGGATTCTCTTGCTTCTGCAGGGGTTCCGGCTCGCGCTCGATGTACTTCTTGCCCGGCGTGAGCGGCTTCCCGTAAAGCTCGGAGACCGTCACGAACACGTAGCCCTTCTCCGCCAGCCGCTTGATGATCAGCGGCACCGCGTCGACGGTGGTGGAGTGGATGTCGTGCATCAGCACGATATGGCCCTGCCGCGTACCGCCGACGACCTTGCGCTCGACCCGCCCGCTGTCGCGGAACCGCCAGTCGAGGGGATCCAGCGTCCACAGCACCTGGGCCAACTCCAGCCGCCTGGTGACCGCGGCGACCTGCTTGTCGGTCGATCCGTACGGCGGGCGCATCAGCACCGGCGTCACGCCGGCCGCACGGCGGATCGCCCGCTGCGTCCGTTCGAGCTCGGACGTCACCTTCGCGGTGGACGACCGGCCCAGATCGGCGTGCGAGTAACTGTGATTGGCCAGCTCGTGCCCCTCGGCCGCCTCCCGGCGTACGAGCTCCGGATACTGCTCGACGTTGCGGCCGACCAGGAAGAACGTCGCCTTCACCTGGTGGGCCGCCAGCATGTCGAGCAGCCTGGCGGTGCTGCCCATCGGCCCGTCGTCGAAGGTCAGCGCGACGCACTTCACCTTGCGGCAGTCCGGCGGCGGCTTGGGCGTCGGCTCGGGTTCAGGCGTGGACGTGGGCTTGACCTCCGCGCCCGGCCCCGGCTTGCCCGCGGCCACGGTGTTCGCCGCGTGCCGTTCGGCCGTACGCGCCGCCATGGTGCTCGTCGCGGGCGTCAGCGTGCTCAGCCAGCCGCAGACGACCGCACCCGCCGCCATCGCCGCCCACCGCCGCGCCACGCGCGCCCCGCGCCCCGTCATGCAGCTCCCTCGGCCTCGCGCACTGGCACATGTCCGATCTCTGGCTCATGTCCGTCTGTGGCACATGTCCGTGTCTGGTCTCATGTCCGATCTCTGGCACATGTTCGATCACTGGCACATGCTCGATCGAGCCGCAAGTTTAGGGGTCACGTCGCCCGGCGGCTCGGTGAATTGCCGCGATATCGGGAACCCCGCTCCGCCGAACACTCGTTATCGTCATACGCGCCCAGTGTCTCCGGAGTCGTTCCGGAGCGGCACCAAACGACGGGACAGGCCCGATGAGGTTCCGGGACCGATTCGGACTCCGCAAGAACCGCGGTACCAGCGTGACCAGGTTCGACCGTGAGGCCACCGACGACGACATCAAGGCGCTGATCGCCTTCGCGCGCAGCCGGCAGGGTGTGGAGTTCTACGTCGAGCCCGAGACCTTCGCCACCGACACCACCGCCGTCGCCGTCGCCCACGACGGCGAATGGACCCGCCGCCGCGTCGGCGCCCCCAAGGTCATCGGAAAGGTGGCCCACGACCTCGGCATGCCCGTCTACGACGTGCAGATCGTCGGCTACCCGCCCCGGATGCGTGCCTGGAACGAGCGCAACCGCGACCGCCGCATCGACCCCGGCTCCCCCGGCGAGGCCGTCCGCTCCTGACCAGGCCACAACCGGCCACCCGCACCACCTGCCCCGCCGCCGCCCGCCACTCCAGGTGATCTCGGCGCCGGACGAGCCGCACCCCTTGACCTCAAGCAAACCTGAGGTCTTAGCGTTCCCCTTGATCGACGATGAAGGGAACGGCAATGAAGGCAGCGACGATGAAGGCAGCGGCATTCACCACCCCGGGCGGGCCCGACGTTCTGCGGCTGTTGGAGGTCCCCGCACCGCAGGCGGGTCCCGGCGAGGTCCGGGTCCGGATCAAGGCCGCCGGCGTGCAGCCCTATGACCTGGCGATCCGGGAGGGCTGGTCGCCCCCCGGCACCCCCGAAGGCTTCCCGCGCATCCCCGGGAACGACTTCGCGGGCGTGGTGGACCAGGTCGGCGACGGCGTCGAGCATGTCGAGGCGGGAACGGAGGTGCTCGCCTACACGCGCCTCACCGCGTACGCCGAGTACGCCGTCGTCCCCGCCGACCAGGTCACGGCCAAGCCCGCGAGCATGCCGTGGGAGGTCGCGGGCGGTTTCCCGGCCGCGGTCATGACACCGCACATCGCCCTGGAAGAGATGGCCGTGCGCCCGGGCGACACCGTCCTGATCCACGCCGCAGCCGGAGGCGTCGGCACCGTCGCCGTCCAGCTCGCCCGCATCGCCGGAGCGACCGTGATCGGCACGGCGAGCGAGGGCAACCACGACTACCTCCGCTCGATCGGCGCGATTCCGGTCACCTACGGCGAAGGCCTGGAAGACCGCGTACGCGCCGCCGCTCCCGACGGCGTCGACGCCGCTCTCGACGGCGCGGGCGGCGACGCCCTCGCCGTGTCCCTCAACCTGGTCAAGGACCGCGATCGCATCATCACGCTCGTCGAGCACGAACGTGCGGCCGAACTCGGAGTCCGCACCACGCCGTTCAAGCGATCGGCCGCACGGCTCGCCGAAGCGGCCCGGTTCTACGACGAGGGCCGGCTGCACATCCACGTACGAAAGGCGTTCCCCCTCTCTCACGCCGCCGACGCCCACCGCGAGGTCGCGACAGGCCACGGCCGCGGCAAAGTGGTCTTGCTCATGGACTGACCCCTCCTCATGGACTGACCCTGCCCACCCGCCACCGGCCCTCTGGACGGCCCGCAGCACCGAAACAGCACGAGGGACATGCAGCTTCCGCCCCGGCCGCCCCGGCCGGCCCGGTGCCTGCGGGCGGCCGGCCGGGATCGGCCCGCAACTGGCCGTCGTGTTGCCAGGCAAAGCGATTGCCCTTCGGCCACCAACGCGTCCGGTGGTTCAAGGACAGCTTGGGCTTTCCAGCTGACTGCGGACACCTGGCTCAGAAGTCCCTCGGCACACGAAAAGCGGATGACGAAGCAACATGCCGCTTCGGCGTCAGGGTCATCGCGTTGCATGACCGGCTGTACGCGCGGGTCGTTCGATGGCGGCTCCCGTTGGCGTGTGTAGATGCGGCACAGGTGTTGGCCTTGGGCTAGGCGTCTGTGTCGGCCTTTGCGTCTTGTCCGGTGCGGGAGTCGGGGCAGGGGTCTGCGTCGTGTTCTGCGTAGGCGGTGGTGAGGTCTTCTGGGGTCATGCGCAGGCCTGGCTCGGTCGGTGGGATGCCTGCGGCTATGACGGCGCGGAGGAGGTCGGCCATCGAGTAGTCGGGAGACGCTCGTTCCAGGGCGACGTTGGCCAGGCCGCCGTCGCCTGCGGCATACGCGGCGCGGGCCAGCAGGCAGGCGGGGGCGCAACTGTACGGCTCTTCGACGTGGCGGAGGATCGTGCGCCAGAAGTCGATGTCGGCGGACGGGTCGTCCAGATCAAGGCGTACGAAGGCCTCGTCGCGGACCCGCAGGTTGGTCAGCAGGAGGCCGAGCCAGGCGATCTGGTCGTGGTCGGGGCGGGCGCCGGGACGGCGGAGGAGGAGCAGGAGTCCTTCCGCCTCGGTTCGCAGGCGGGCTTCGAGGCGGGGGCGGGTCACCTCGAGGAGGGTCAGGCTCCTGAAGCGCTGCTCGGCGTCCCTGGTGGCCCGGCGCATGGCGGTACGGGTGGCGCCGGCGAGCGGGGCGACCGAGTCGGCAAGCTCGGAGCGGTCGGCCAGCGCGACCTGGCCGGCCAGGGTGGCCTGGGCCGCGACGACGCTGGTGGAGATGTCGTACGGCTTGCCGCCGGGCGGGCAGCACTCGGGTTCGGCACAGGTCAGGGACCACCAGCGGCCGTCGGCCACGCGGGCGGCGTCGACGATGCCGAGGCCGGTCGTGAGCGTCGCGTCGCGGATGGCGGCGACGGTACGGTCCACCCGGATCGGAGGACCGTAGCCGAGGAGGAGTGCCTGGGGGAACTCGCCGTTGACGAGCATGCCGACGAGGTTCTCGGCCGTCTGCCCGAAGCGGCCCGGATCGTCCGGCGGCGGTAAGTCCGCGCGCACGGCGCACGTGTTGTGCGGGCCGCCGAAGCCGATGACCACGATGCTGTCGGTGGGGTGGAAGCCGAGCAGGTACGGAACGGCGGCGATGGCATCGGGGATGGACCGGATCACCAGAGGCGTCCGGCCGGTGGTTTCCGTCATGCCATCGACTGTCGCGGCCGGCGGCATCCTCTCGAAAGGGGGCACTCGAACTGTGGATAAGTCGTCCGCTGAAGAAAAGGCGGGCGGGATATCGCGCTATTTCTGGAATGTATCGATGTTCTCGATCTGCCAGCGGTCGTTCCGGTACACGGCTCCCACGGAGAACATCGCGGCCGAGTAGGCCGTCTGGTCCTTGTCGGTACGGGTGCTGCGCTGGTCGGCGAACACCACGAGCCTCGCGCGGTCGCCGGTCAGCATCCGTACCCCGCTGTCGGTGACCGTGGTGGTGAGGATCAGCTTCTGCTCGGGCGCCTGCTTGCGGATCAGGGCGATCATCTCGTTGTACTGCTGGACCGCCTTGCCCGTCAGCAGGGTCTGCGCGGCACGTTCGGTCTTGCCGACGTCGGTGTAGTTGTACGAGAAGACCGTGTTGACGATGTCGTTGACCTCGCCTTTGAGCCCGCTCGTACGGGCGTTGTCGGTCAGCGCCGTGTTCTCGGCCGTCGTACCGCTGTTGAGCGCGTGCGCCTGGCGGGCCGACCAGGCGGCCAGGCATCCCAGCAGGATGGTGAGCACGGCAAGGGCGATCGGTAGCCGGGGGTGTCCCCAGACATTGCTGAGCGTTTTCACTGCGCGTCCCTTCACCCCGTCGCTCCGACAGGAGCCTGCGCCAGTGCGCTGAGCTTCCACCCCGTGGCGGTACGGGTCAGCTGCCCGACCAGGCGGGTCTTCTTGATGGCCGGGTCCCCCTTGGGCGGGGTCACGGTGATCTGCAGGGCGACGATGACGCTCGCCTTGCCCGCGTGCTGGTCGAGCTCGGTCACGGCCGCGTCCAAAACCTTGGCGGAGGTGATGGTCTTGGCCTTCTGCACGGCCTGCTCGAACTGCGGCCGCCCCTGAACGATCTGCTGGTACAGCTCACTGGTGGAGGAGTCCTGCCACAACTTCAGGCCGGGGGCGAGCGAGCGGTAGTCGAGGGTGTTGAGGTTCTGTACGGCCTGCTCCCCCGCACGCAACGCCTCATCACGCTCACTGGAGAAACTCAACGAGTCGTCGTGCGCCGCCCCGTACCAGGACCACCCGAACCACGCCGCGCACACGGCGGCGACGATGGTCAGAGCCATCGCGACGGTACGTTTCCGATTCGCCGGCTTCTTGGCCGCGCCGTCCTGCGATGCCTCTGTGTTTGTGCCGTCTCCCTTGTCCGCTCCCTCAGTCACAGGATCGTCGGCCTCGGGCTCGTCGACTTCCGCTTCCGCTTCCGCTTCTGCGGATTCTTCGGCGGCGTCTGCTTCGCCGGCGTCTTCCTGGTCCTCTGGGACGCCAGGTTCAGTGGCCTCGTCATCGGGCTCGGGCTCCGGAACCACGGGGGGCTCGGAGTCCTTGGTGCTGGTCTTGCTCACCTGGTTCACCTCATGTCGTACGACGTCGTCAGCTCGAGCGGATCTCGGTGATGCGCCAGTGGCCGTCGTGGAGGCGGGCGGTCACCGCGAGCTGGGCGGCGGCGGTGCCGCCGGCCGGTTTGCCGTTGCGGGTGCTCACCTGGTCGAGGAAGACCAAGAGGTGGGCGGTGTCGCCGGACATCCGGCTGACCCCGGCCCGGACGACCCGGGTGGTCAGGGTGAGGCGATGGGCCGGCGCCTGCTGCTTCACCTGGGCGAACAGGGCACGGTAATCGTCGGCGGCCTTGCCTTCCAGCAGCTCGGCGGCGGCCTTCTCGGTGGCGGCGACATCGCCGTGCTCGTAGGAGAAGATCTTGACCAGGGCGTTGCTGACATCGCCGACGGCCTTCGCGGTGGCGGGCGCGTCGACCAGGGCGCGGTTGGCGGACGGGGACGCGTCGCGCTGCCGTTCGGTGAAGGCGAGGATGCCCGCCGCGATGAGGCCCACGGCGAGGGCGATCGCAAGGATGCGCCAGGGGCGGATCATCTTCCCGGAGGTCGGCGGGGACTCTGTCTCGCCCGCCTCCGTCCTGCCGGCCTTGGGCTTGCCGGCCGCTGTCTTGCCGGCCGCTGTCTTGCTTTCCTTGGGCTCGCTGGCCTCGGTCTCGTCCGCGTCGGTGACCGCGTCGGTCGCAGTGGCCGCGTCGGCTTGACTGGCCGCGTCGGTTTCGGTGCTCATGGGTCCCTCCTCATCTGGCGTTGACGGGGAGCGCGGTCAGGGACTTGAGCTTCCAGCCGGCGGCCGTACGGGCCAGGGCGGCGTCGTAGCGCTTGCGCTGTACGGTCGGCGCCGCGCCGGGGCGGGTGACCTCGATCTTGACGGTGGCGATCACCCGGGCGGAGCCGGAACGCTGGTCGAGCGCCGTCAGGGCCGCGTCGGTGACCGATCCCGCGGCTCCGGCGCCGGCCTTCTGGATCTTCTGCTTACTGTCGTTCCGGGTACGTTTCAGCTGGTCGTGCAGGGGTCCGGTGGAGGAGTCCAGCCAGCGTTGCAGCCCCTGGTCGACATGCTTGGCGTCCATCGAGTTGAGGGCGGCGAGCTGGTTCCTGGCCGCGGTGACGGCCTGGTCGCGGTCGCGGGCCATGTCCTGCGTCTCGCCCTGGCGCATGTCCCAGAACGTCCAGCACGACCAGGCCAGGAAGACCATCGAGGCGGTCAGCAGAACCCAGGAGACGCCCATCCTCCCCTTGGGCGGGATCATCGTTGCGGGCCGTTTCATCGGTCTCCCCTCAGCCCGAGCAGGTCGGCCATGTCGGGCTCGCGGGCGTCCACGCCGGGCAGGCCGAGCGCGCCCGGGAGGGCGGCGTCGCGTGCGGCGATCCCCACCGATCCGGGACGGGCGGGCTCGGGTACGCCGCCGCGGGGGGCGTTGGCCGAACCGCGGACGTTGACCCCGCTCGAGGCGGGCATCGCGCAGCGTGCGCCGGTGTTGAGCGGTGGCCCGGCCGAGAGGTTCGTGCCGTTCCGGTACGTGGTGCCGCCGTAGCCCTTGGTGCAGGGCAGCGGGTTGAAGAACGTGGTCGCCATCCCGAACCGCAGGGTGCCGTCATCCTGGACGACGGTGGAGCCGGCGGCGACGACTCCGGGGAGCCGGACCATCAGTTCCTCCAGGCCGTCCACCCGGGTGACGCCGATGTCGGCCACGGTGAGCAGGTTGGCGATCAGGACGCTCAGGCTCGGGTCGAGGTCGCGCAGCAGGCCGGTCAGCTCGATGGACGCCTGGGGCGATACGGCGATGAGCTTGCGCAGGTCGGAGTCGGAGGTACGGAGCTGCTCGGCGAGCAGCCGGGCGTTGCCGGCGAAGCCCTTGAGGGCGGCGGCCTCCTCGTTCTGGGTACGCATCGCGATCTCGCCGTCGCGGATGAGCGTGGTGGTGGGGCCGATGTTGGCGTCGGCGGCGCGGATGAACTCGTTCTGCGCGGCCATCAGGGCCTCCAGGTTGGGGCCCTGGCCGTTGAACGCCTGGTAGAACTCGTCCACGACGGTCCGCAGCGCGTCCAGCGGGACCGAGCCGGTGAAGTCGTTGGCGGCCTTGAGCAGGTCGGTGACCGGGGCCGGGGTGGTTCCGGCCGAGCGCGGGATGACGGCCCCCTCGCGCAGGTACGGTCCCGCGTTGTGGGACGGGCGCAGGTCCACGTACTGCTCGCCGACGGCCGACAGGTTGGCGACGACGGCGCGCAGGTCGGCCGGGATCTTGGGCGCGGAGTCGTCGATCTGCAGGTCGGCGACCACACCGTCGTCGGTGAGATGCAGGTCGCCGACCCGGCCGACCGAGACGCCCCGGTAGGTGATGTTCGAGCCGGGGAACAGGCCGCCGGTCTCGGCCATCTCCAGCTTGGCCACGTAGTAGCCGGGCATCCCGACCAGCCGGCCGAGGTCGGCGTAGCGGGCACCGATGAAGGCGATGATCGACACGGAGATGACGATGAAGGCCAGCGTCTTGATCCTGGTCGCGGCGGTCTGCATCAGCCGCCACCTCCCGGCAGCTCGGGGAAGATCCCGCCGCCGCCGCCCGAGGAGGGCGGGGCGCTCGGGGTCGTCGTCGGGGAGGCCGAGGGCGTGCCCGGGGCGATCGGCGGCTGGACGACCGAGGGCGTGTCGACCGGGGGCAGCGGGAGCGTCGGCGTACCGCGCACCTCGGGCTTCTTCCTGGTGCCCGCGGTCGGGCTCCCGGTCGGATCCGGGGTGATCGTCGGGATGATCTGGGTGCCGGGGACCGCGGTCACCGCCAGGTACACGTTGAGGTAGTCGCCCTTGATCGCGTTCATCACCTCGTCGGTGAACGGGTAGGTGAACAGCACCTCCAGCGACTTGGGCAGGTCCTCCCCCGCGTCGGAGAGCTTGCGCAGGGTCGGGGCGAGGGCGCGCAGGTCGGCGACCATGTCGTCCTTGGAGGCGTTGATGGTCCGTACCGCGATGTCCGACAGGTCCTCGAACTGCCGCAGCATGGTGATGAGGGCGCCGCGCTGCTCCTCCAGGACCTTGAGGCCCGGGCTGAGGTCGTCCAGGACGACGCCGAGCTTCTCCTTGTGGGTGGAGAGGGTGGCCGACAGCCGGTTGAGCCCGTCCAGCGCGGCGACGATGTCGCCCTTGTTGGAGTCGAGGCTGGAGGTCAGCTCGTTGAGCTGTTTCAGGACCGACTTGATCTCGGGTTCGTTGCCGGTGAGGGCGTTGTTGATCTCGCGGGAGATGGTGCGCAGCTGAGGAAGGCCGCCCCCGTTCAGGAGCAGGGACAGAGCCCCGAAGACCTCCTCCACCTCGACGTTGCGGTTGGTACGCGCCGTGGGGATGGTCGCGCCGTCGGCCAGGGATCCGGACGCGCCGGTGGTGGGCGCGGCCAGCTGGATGTACTTCTCGCCCAGCAGGCTGGACTGTTCCAGGCGCGCGGTCGCGTTGGCGGGCAGTTTCACCTTGCCGTTGATGACGAGGGAGACGCGCGCCGTCCAGCCGTTGAGGGGCAGCGACACCTTGGAGACCCGGCCGACCGCGACGTCGTTCACCTTCACGGCGGCCTGCGGTACGAGGTCGAGCACGTTGGCGAACTCGGCGGTGACGGTGTACGGATCGTCCCCGAGGTCGGCGCCCCCCGGGAGGGGCAGGTCCTGTACGCCGGTGAACCCGCCACCGCAGCCGCTCAGCAGCACGGCACCCGCGAAGGCCAACGCGGCCACGCGTGTCCTCATCGGCCACCTCCCTGCTTACGGTCGCCCTGTTCAGCGCCGCCCTGTTTGGGGTCGCCCGGTGAGCCGTACGTGTCGCCCACGGCGGGCAGCGGCATCGGCGGCAGGATCCCGGTGGCCGACTCCGGAACGGGGGTCATGTTCCCGGTCCGCTGCTTGTCGCAGAGGGCCTTGGTGATGGTGTTGGAGGCGGCGGACGAGGCGCACAGCGCGCTGCCGGTGCCCTGCCCGAGCGCCGCCAGCGCGGAGCCGGCCGCGCCGCCTGTGGAGGTGCCGCTGATCGGGCCCATGCTGATCTCGTTGAGGTTGCCGCGGCCCATCAGCGTGCGGGTGGCCGGATCGTAGGAGTTGAGCAGGTTCGTGGCGTTCAGCGGCAGGATGTCGAACGCCTCCGCGAGCGAGTGCCGCTGGTCGACCAGGATCTGCGTGAGGGAGGCGAGCTTGTCGACGTCGGTCTTCAGCAGCGCCCGGTTGTCGCGGATGAAGTCGCGGACCTGGCCGAGCGAGATCGCCAGCTCGCGCAGCGCGGCGCCCAGCTCGTCGCGGTCGGCGGCCAGGAACCCGGTCACCTCGGCCAGCTGCCGTTCGGCCTGCCGGACCTGCAGGTCGTTGTCCTTGATCATGGTGGTGAACTTCTGCAGGTTGGCGAGGGTGGCGAACAGGTCGTCGCTGTTGCCGGCCAGCGTCCGGCTGGCCTGCCCCATCTGCGCGATCGTGTCGTTGAGCGCCTTGCCGTTGCCGGCCATGTTGTCCGCCCCGACCTGCAGGGCCCGCGACAGGGCGCCCTTGGAGTTGGCGCCCTTCGGGCCGAGGTCGCCGGAGATCCGTTTCAGGCTGTCGTAGAGCTGGTCCAGCTCGACGGGGGTCGCGGTACGGGTGACCGGGATGACGGCACCGGTCGCGATCCGCATACCGCCGGTGTACGCGGGGGTCAGCTGGATGTAGCGGTCGGCGACGACGCTCGGGGCGACGACGACGGCCTTGGCATCGGCGGGGACGGGGACGCCGTCGTCCAGGGTCAGCCGGGTCCGCACCTGCGTGCCGACCGGGGTGACCTCGTCGATGGTGCCGACCTTGACGCCGAGGATCCGCACGTCCGATCCCGGGTACACACCGACGGCCGCGCCGAAGTACGCGGTGATGCGCCGTCCCGCCGGGCCCCCGGCGACCGCCGACAGCGCCACGGCCATCAGCACCACGGCCAGGCCGAGCGCGATCACCGTACGGCGGCGCTCCTGCCAGGCGCGCCGGCTCCAGGACGCGTCGATCAGCGCCGCGTCCAGCGTCATCCGGTTGCTCTTCAGCCGGCCGAGTCGCAGCCCGCCCACCTTCATTCCGCCCACCTTCATCGGGCGCCTCCCGTGCTGGTGGGGCCCTGCTTGGGCGGCATGCAGCCGGTCGAGGGCTTGGTGTCCGGCGCGAGGTAGTCCCTCGGGACGACGCCGCACAGGTAGCCGTCCATCCAGCGGCCGTTGCCGAGCGCGTTGCCGAGCAGCCGGTTGTACGGTCCCGCGACCGCGAGCGCGCGGTTCAGGTTGTCCTGGTTGCGCTGGAGCACATCGGTGATCCGGTCGAGGGCCTGGAGCGTGGGCCGCAGTTGCGCCTGGTTGTCGTTGACGAGGCCGGACAGCTCGCGGGCGAGTGCCTGCGATCCGACCAGCAGCCCGTGGATGGCCTCGCGCCGCTTGCGCAACTCGGCCAGCAGCAGGTTGCCGTCCTTCAGCAGCGCCTCGAACTCCGCGCTCTGCTCGGCCAGCACGCCGGTGACCTGCTTGCTGTTGGCCAGCAGCCGGGCCAGCTGGGCGTCCCTGGTGGAGATCGTCTTGGACAGCGCCGACAGCCCGTCCAGCGCCTTGCGGACGCTCGGCGGCGTGTTGGAGAACGTGTCGGCGATCGTCTCCAGGCTCTGCGCGACCTTGACGGTGTCGAGCTGGTCGATGGTGCCCGACAGGTCCTGGAACGCCTGGGTGACGTCGTACGGCGACACCGTCCGGCTGAGCGGGATCCGGCGGCCGGGATCCTGCTCGGACGGGCCGAGCGGGTCGACGGCCAGGTACTTCGCGCCGAGCAGCGTCTTGATCATGATTCCGGCGGTGCTGGCGTTGCCGATCCAGGTGTCCTTGACCCGGAACGACACCTTGACCTTGGGCCCGTCCAGCTCGACCCGGGTGACCTCGCCGACCTTGACGCCGGCGACCCGTACCTCGTCGTCGGGCTTGAGCCCGGCCGCCTCCTTGAAGTCGGCGGTGTAGGTCGTACCGCCGCCGATCAGCGGCAGGTCGTCGGCGCGGTAGGCCAGCAGGCCCAGCACCAGGATGACCGCCAGCCCGATGATCGCCACGCCGACCGGGCTGCGCTCCCTGATCGGCTTGCGCAGCCGGGCGGCGCGCGGCCGCTTCAGCGGCGGCAGTGCCGTCCCGCCCGGCCGGGGCCCGGTGCCGGGTCCGGGCGGCATCGGCGGGCCGTGGGTGCCGCTCATCCCTGGACCTCACATCTCGGCTCGTCTTCGTCGTCGATGCCGACGCCGGTGGGCGGGTCGCGGCCGTCGGTGTACGTGGCGCCGGTGACCGTGGCCTGGCACATGTAGAAGTTGAACCAGGAGCCGTACGAGCCGAGCCGGGCGATCTTGGCGCTCTTGCCCGGGACCGTCCGCAGGAACTGCTCCACGGTCGGGCTCTCGTCGGCGAGGTTGTCCGACAGCCGGCCGAGCTGGGCGATGCTGTCCTTCAGCGGCGCCCGGCCGACCTTGAGCAGGTCGGCGGTGCTGTTGGTCAGCTCCGACATCGCGCCGATGGCCTCGCCCAGCGGCTTGCGGTCGGCGGCCAAGCCGGAGGTCAGCTGCCGCAGCGTCACGATCAGGTCGGCGAGCTGCCCGCCGCGCGAGTTGATCGTCTCCAGCACGGCGTTGAGGTTGTCGATGACCTGGCCGATCACCCGGTCCTTGCCCGCCAGCGTGCTGGTGAGCGAGCCGACCGTGCGCAGCAGCGAGTCCATCGTCGGCCCCTCGCCCTGCAGCACCTGGATGATCTCGCCCGCGAGCTGGTTGACGTCGGTGGGCGACAGGGCCTGGAACAGCGGCTGGAAGCCGTTGAACAGCTGCGTCAGGTTGAGCGCGGGCGTCGTGCGCTCCAGCGGGATCGTGCCGCCCCTGGCCAGCACCGCGCCCGGCGCGCCGGTGCCCCGGTCCAGGTGGATGTAGCGCTGCCCCACCAGGTTGAGGTACTTGATCGTGGCCGTGGTGGACGAGGGAAGCCGGCGGCCGCGCTGGACGCTGAACTCCACCTCGGCCTGCCGCCGGTTCGCCACGCTGATGTCGATGACCTGCCCGACCCGGACGCCCGCGATCCGGATGCTGTCGCCCTCGATGAGCCCGGTGACGTCGCTGAACCGCGCCTTGTAGCGGTCGGCGTTGCCGACGCCCGTGTTCGCGATGCTGATCGCCAGCACGGCGGTCGCGGTCACGGTCACGATGACGAACAGGGCCGACTTGATGAGGGGCCCGCCGAGACCCCTGACGTTCATCCTCACTTGACGTTCACCTGCGCCCCCCGGTAGATCGGGCCGACCAGGACGCTGCTCCAGTCGGGAAGGGACTGCGGGACCTCGCGCATGCCGGGTGCGAGCAGCTCGTTCACCAGCGCGTTCTCCTGCGGGGAGTTGGGCAGCCCGAGCCCGCCCGGCGCGACCGCGACCGGCGCGACCTGGCCGGGCGGCGCGACCTGCGCGGTGGTGCCGCCGGCCGGGTCGTACGGGAGCGGGTAGCAGCGCGGGCCGCCGCCCGCGGTGTAGCGCGGCGTGTCCCGGCCCGGGACGTACCGGCCCTTGGACGGGACGGACGTGATGTCGACCCGCAGCCCCGGCCTGTCGGTGCCCTTGCCGAGCGCCTTGTCCATCTTCGGCTTGAAGTCGTTCAGCATGGAGAACACGCAGGGGAACTCCGGCGAGTACCGCGCCAGGACCTCCAGCGACGGCCGGCTCGAGGACGCCAGCCGGATCATGTTGCCGGAGTTCTCCCGCAGGAACGTCGTCAGGTCCTGCGCGCCACCGGTGACGGTCGAGTACAGCTCGCTGAGGTCGCGGCGCTGGTCGACGACGGTACGGCTGGTGGCGCTGAAGTCGTACAGCGCGTCCAGGACGTCGGGGGCGGCGTCGCTGTAGTTGTGCGTGAACTCCACCAGCTCGTGGATGTTGCGGTTCAAGGCCGGCAGCTCCGGGTTGAACTTCTTCAGGTACGCGTCGAGCGTCACCAGCGTCTCGCCCAGCTCGTGCCCGCGCCCTTCGAGCGCCTGCGACATCGCGGTCAGCGTCGCCGACAGCTTGGCCGGCTGCACGGCGCTGAGCAGCGGCAGCATGTTGTTGAGGACCTCCTGCAGCTCGACGGCGCTGGCCGTGCGGTCCTCGGTGATGACGCTGCCCTCGGTGATCGGCCGCGCGGAGGTCCCCGGCGGGGCGACCAGCGCCACGAACCGCTGCCCGAACAGGGTCGTCGGGAGCATCTGCGCGTTCACGTTCGACGGGACGCGCCGTACCGTCTCCGGCTTGAGCGCCAGCGTCAGCCGGGCGCCCGCGCCGTCGGAGGTGATCTCGCGGACCTCGCCGACGACGACGCCGCGGACCTTCACGTCGGCGTGCCGGTGCATCTCGTTGCCGACCGATCCGGTCCGCAGCGTCACCATCGTCGCCTCGGTGAACTTCTTCTGGTAGACCGCGACGGCCAGCCACACCAGCAGCACGGGGACGAGCAGGAACACCACGCCCTGCAGCCGCCGCGACACCGTGACCAGCGCGCCTTCGCTTCTGCGTGTCATCTCCCGCTCACCCCGCGACCTTCACCGTCGTCGTGGCTCCCCAGATCGCCAGGCTGAGGAAGAAGTCGGTGACGCTGATCAGCACGATCGCGGTACGGACCGCGCGGCCCACCGCGACACCGACGCCCGCCGGCCCGCCGCTCGCCCGGTAGCCGTAGTAGCAGTGCGCCAGGATCACCATCACGCTGAAGATCACGACCTTCAGGAACGACAGGATCACGTCCGTCGGCGACAGGAAGACGTTGAAATAGTGGTCGTAGGTGCCGGCCGACTGCCCGTTCATCCAGATCGTGACCTGTCTGGACGCCAGATAGGAGCTGAGCAGCCCGATCCCGTACAGCGGGATGATCGCCACCGTGCCGGCGATGATCCGGGTGGTGACCAGGTAGGGCATCGACGGGATGCCCATCCCCTCCAGCGCGTCGATCTCCTCGTTGATCCGCATCGCGCCGAGCTGGGCGGTGAAGCCCGCGCCGACCGTCGCCGACAGCGCCAGCCCGGCCACCAGCGGCGCGATCTCCCGGGTGTTGAAGTAGGCCGACACGAACCCGGTGAACGCCGAGGTCCCGATCTGGTTGAGCGCCGCGTACCCCTGCAGCCCGACGACCACGCCGGTGAACAGCGTCATCGCGAACATCACGCCGACCGTGCCGCCGATCACCGCCAGCGCGCCGGAGCCGAACGCGACCTCGCCCAGCAGCCGCTGCACCTCCCGCAGGTAGCGGCGCAGCACCCGCGGCGTCCACAGCAGCGCCCGGACGTAGAAGCCGAGCTGGTCGCCGGGCTGGTCGAGCCAGGCGAACCAGGACCCGGGCCGGCGCATCAGCGAGCCGCGGCCCGGCAGCGATCCAGGGGCTTCAAGGGGTGGGGAGGCCATCGCTCATGCCCCCTTCGGCGGGACGACCTGCAGGTAGATCGCGGTCAGTACCAGGTTCACGAAGAACAGCAGCAGGAACGTGATGACCACCGACTGGTTGACCGCGTCCCCGACGCCCTTGGGCCCGCCGCGCGGGTTCAGGCCCCGGTACGCCGCCACCACGCCCGCGATGAACCCGAACAGCAGCGCCTTGAACTCGCTGATGTAGAGGTCGGGCAGCTGCGCCAGCGCGGAGAACGAGGCCAGGTACGCGCCCGGAGTGCCGTCCTGCATGATCACGTTGAAGAAGTAGCCGCCCATCACGCCGACCACCGAGACCAGTCCGTTCAGCAGCACGGCCACCAGCATCGCCGCCAGCACCCGCGGCACGATCAGCCGCTGGATCGGCGAGACGCCCATGACCTCCATCGCGTCCATCTCCTCGCGGATCGTCCGCGAGCCGATATCGGCGCAGATCGCCGAGCCGCCGGCCCCGGAGATCAGCAGCGCCACGATGATCGGGCTGGCCTGCTGGATCACCGCCAGCACGCTGGCGCCGCCGGTGAACGACTGCGCGCCCAGCTGCTGGGCCAGCGAGCCGACCTGCAGCGCGATCACCGCGCCGAACGGGATCGACACCAGCGCGGTCGGCAGGATCGTCACCGAGGCGATGAACCAGAACTGCTCCAGCAGCTCGCGGGCCTGGAACGGCCGCCGGAACATCTGGGTCAGCACGGTCGCGCCGAGCGCGAACAGCCGCCCGGTCTCGCGCAGCGCGCCCGTCCCGGGCACCGACGTCCCCGGCGCGGTCACGGCCGCCCCCCGAACCCGGGCGGCCCCTGCTGCCCCGACGACCCGTGACCGGACGACCCGTGGCCGGACGGCCCGGGTCTCGCCGGCCCGAGCCCGGACGGCCGGTAGTCGGAAACGCCATGCCCCGGCGGCCCGTGCCGGGCCTCGCGGGCGGGCGGCAGCAGACTGTTCAAGATCGCCTCCTGGGCGGCGGGGGGAAGCTGCGCCAGCATGGTCATCACCCGTTCCCGGCGGCGGTTCACGGCCTTGCGCTCGGGCATCCCCGGGCTCGGCTTCAGCTGCGGGACGATCTCCGGAACGTGCGCCGCCGGCAGCGCCAGCCGCTGCTCGGCGGCCAGCGCGGTCGCGTCCTTCTCCTCGCTCATCCCGATCGGGCCGTGCCTGTTGCCCCGCAGGAACTGCGCCACCACCGGCTCCTGGCTGGTCAGCAGCACCTCGCGCGGCCCGAACGTGACCAGGTCGCGGCGGAACAGCATGCCGATGTTGTCCGGCACCGTGGCCGCGATCTCGATGTTGTGCGTGACGATCAGCATCGTGGTGTCGATCCGCGCGTTCAGATCGATGAGCAGCTGCGACAGGTACGCCGTCCGGACCGGATCGAGCCCGGAGTCGGGCTCGTCGCACAGGATGATCTGCGGATCCATCACCAGCGCCCGCGCCAGCCCGGCCCGCTTGCGCATCCCGCCGGAGATCTGGCCCGGCAGCTTGCGCTCCTGGCCGCCCAGCCCCACCATCTCCATCCGCTCCAGCACGATCCGCCGGATCTCGGTCTCCTTCTTGCGGGTGTGCTCGCGCAGCGGGAACGCGATGTTGTCGAACAGGTTCATCGACCCGAACAGCGCGCCGTCCTGGAACATCAGCCCGAACAGCTTGCGCGTCTCGTACACCTTGCGGTCCGGGTCGTTCACCATGTCCACGCCGTTGATCAGCACCCGGCCGCGCTCGGGCTTGAGCAGCCCGATCAGCGACTTCAGGAACACGGTCTTGCCGGTCCCGGACGGGCCCAGCATCACGCTGACCTCGCCGGCCGGCAGCGTCAGCGAGACGTCCCGCCAGATGGTCTGCCGGCCGAAGGACTTCGTCAGCCCCTCGACGACGACTTCAATTCCCATTCGACAGCGCCATTCAACAGCCAGGGCCCATTCCGCAGAGCCGAACATCGGAGATCTCTTCAAAACCGGTCCGAATGGCCACGGCATCAGTGTCGCGGCACCCATCGCTACTGGCCGGTACGCTACTTGCGCCGAGCGGCGGTACGCAAGCAATCCCGGCCAAACAAATTCTGCCGCTCCACATCGTTGTCATCGAATGACAACGGCTACCGGAGGGTTTATCTCCGAGTGCGCGTCCCGGCCCGCACATCCGCATCACGCCAGGTCACAGAACGGCATCGACCAACGGCCGGCCGCCGTTAAATGTATCGGGAGAGAATTTTCGCACGCTCCGAATAATTGTCCGGCCGATCTGCTCACGCATTTCACAAGGGCCCGGCCGGCCGCATGGGACGGGCCGGTCGCAAGGGACGGGCCAGGGAACGTTCCCGGCGGTAGGATCGATGATTCTCTTTCCACATCATCCGCGGCGGGCCGGCGAATCCAGAAGGTGGACGATGATCCGTACGACCTGGGCCAGGATCACCGGAGCGATGCTGATCCTGGCCCTCACGGCCACCGGCTCCGAATACGCCGGTACGGACGCCGCCCCCGACGCCGCACCGCGCGGGAGGATCGTGCTCTCCAGCCCCGGCGGCGACGCGAAGATCCGCAACCCCGGAACCGGTGCGGCGGACCCACACCTCACCGCCGCGCTGCTCACCGATTTCCAGACGCCGCACGCGCCCGGGCTGATCTCCCGCCCGCGGGTGCCCGGCGCGGGCGTCCGCTTCCCGATCCGCGACCGCGAGTCGCTCTTCATGGGAATCCGCCAGATGGGCACCGGCTTCGACGGCGGACGGCTGTGCCTGAAATGGACGGGCGGAATGTGGCTGAGCCTGGTCACGGCCCGGGGAAGCCTGCCGGGCGTGGAACTCGGACTCGTCATGCTCACATCACCGCTCCCCCACGACCTCACATCGGAAGAGCGGGCACGGCACGTGCGGTGGAAGTCGCTGATCTTCAGCGAAGCGCTGGTCAGCGCGCCCGGCCATGTACTGGACGCTCTGAACGGATCCCATCCACCGGCGTCCTGTTCCCGGATGACGACGGACAACGGTGCGCCCGGCCGCGTCGAGCCGCTGCCCGCACCAGGCGTTCCCGGCTCCTGGGCCTACCGGATCATCGACACCAAGGGGAAGGTCTGGCACTGGGGCGCGGTCGTCCGCCTCCCGAACCACCTCATCGAGATCCGGATACCCAACATGGAGCCCGGGCCGGGCGCCGACATGGTGACGATGCTCAACGAGGCCACGGCCCAGGCCTACGCCAAAGCCACCCGCGTCCTCGGCTGACGGCGTCCCGGCCAGCAGCGCCCTCGGCTGACGGCGTCCCCGGCCGGCGGGGCCCGGCGCTGCTAGCATCCCGCGCATGAACTTCTTCTTCCTGCGCTAAGGATCCGCCGGCGAGGCGAGGAGCCCCCGCCGCCGGCGATGCGGGACCGGCCTGACGCCCGTCCCGGGTCCTGACGTGGGAGAAGAAACCATGCGCATGGTGGCGCGTTGCGTCCGCGGGCTCGAGCCTCTGCTGGCCACCGAGATCCTCCGGTACGAGCTGGGCACGATCACCCACCTCGGTCATCGCGAGGTGCGTTTCCGTACGGAGCCGTCAGAATCGGAGCTTCCGGAATCCGAGGCGACCGAACTGCGGCTCGCCGACGACGTTTTCCAGCTCACCGCCGAGATACCCGACATCGGCCCCGCCAAGGCCGGAGTCCACGGTCTCGGACGGCTCGCCGAATCCATCGGCGTCCAAAGTTCCGTCGAAGGCCGAAGTCCCGTCGACGTCCGAAGCCCCATCGAAGTCCAGAGTCCCGTCGCCGGGATCGAGGTGACGGCCTCGTTCCTCGGGCGGCGCAACTTCAACCGCCACGATGCCGAAGACGCCGTGGGACGAATCCTGTCCGAACGCCTCGGAGTCCCCTACCACTCACGGCGAAACAATTCCGTTCCCCCATCGGAGTACAGCGCGTGGCGGCTGGCCTTGGACGGCGTCAATGCCTGCCTCATGCGGCGCATCGCCGACCACCCGTTGCATCGCCGCCCGTACAAGCGCCGCACGATCCCCGGCACCCTGCACCCTCCCCTCGCGGCCGCGATGGCGCAGATGGCCGAGATCGAACCTGGTCACACCGTCCTGGACCCATGCTGTGGCGCCGGAACACCGCTCATCGAGGCCGCGCACATCCAACCTCAAGCCCACCTGCACGGTTTCGACATCAGCCCCGAATCCCTGCGCGCGTCCCGAACGAACGCGGCAGGCCTCGCCATCGAATTCCGGCAAGGCGACGCGGGCGCCCTGCCTCTCCCCGACGCCGGCGTCGACCGCGTGATCTGCAATCCACCCTGGGGAACGCAGGTCGCCCCGGACGGTCGCCTTTCCCGCCGGTGGACGGAACTGCGGCGGGTCCTCGCGCCCAAGGGAATCGCCGTGATCCTGACCCCCGACCCCAGTGACCTCACCATCGCGATCCGTAACGGCCTGATCCCCGTCCATCTCCAGCAGGTCAGAATCGCCGGAACGCACTCCAGCCTCGTCCAACTGAGACACAGCGCCGACTGAAACACAGGGCCGACTGAAACACCGGCCCAGCCACCAACACCACAAGAAAGCCACCGAACCGATGCAACCTCATGCAGTCCCGTCGCATTAATAGCGGTGTGAAGCAACCTTCGCGGGAGCACGACGAGTCGTACACCGCTTACGTGACGGCGCGTTCCCTGTGGCTCCAGCGGGTCGCGTATCTGCTCTGCCACGACTGGCAGCGGTCCGGGGACCTGGTGCAGACCACCGTCACGCAGTTGTACGCGCACTGGCCGAAGGCGGGTGGTATCGACAACCTCGACGGCTACACGCGCACGATCCTGGTCCGGGCCTACCTGTCGGAGCAGCGTTCCGCCTGGTGGCGCCGGGTGTCGGTCACCGCCGACCCGCCCGACGCGGCCACCGACCCGGTCGCGTACGAGACGTCCCTCGACCTCCGCGCGGCCCTGGCCGCACTGCCGCCACGCCAGCGCGCCGCCGTCGTCCTGCGCTTCTACTGCGACCTGACCGTCGAGCGGACGGCCGAGGAACTGCGCTGCTCCCCCGGCACGGTCAAAAGCCAGACCTCACGTGCCCTCACCGCGCTCCGGCGCACCCTCGAACCCACCGCCCTTGAGGGGGACCGCCCGTGAACGTCCAAGAGGAACTCCGCCATGGCCTGCACCTGCTCGCCGAGGACCCGTCCGCACCGCTCGTACGACCGGACCTGGAACGCGCTCGCGCCGACGGCCGCCGCCTGATCCGGCGCCGCCGTACCGCCAAGGTCGTGGCCCCGGCCCTCGCCCTTGCGACCGTCGCGGGCCTGGCCGTCACCGCCTGGCCGCAGGACGACGCTCCCCGCACCCCCCCTGTGGTCGCGGCGCCACGTTTCCAGCTGCTCGTCAACAAGGCGGCGTTCGGTTGGCTTCCGTCCGGCCACACCTCGTTCTTCACCCACAACGAGGATGGCGTCTTCAGTCTGGCGGCGCAGTCAGGAGGCAGGCACGGCAGCCAGGTCGTGCTCTCGGTGTTCCGGAAGGGCAAGGAACCCGCCCTGGGCATGCTGCCCGGCGCCGTTCCGGCCAAGCGTGTCCCGGTCCGCCCGATCAACGGGCGCCGCGCGCACTGGCTGCAAGCACCGAGCTACCGGGCCACGGAAGCGCGCCTGCGTTTCCAACTGCATCCCGGACAATGGGCCGAGGTGGAGATCAACGCCTGGAAGCGCGGGAACATGGCGGCGACGGTCCGCCGGATCGCCGAGAGCGTCAAGCCCCTGAACGAACCGGCGGCGCTCCCCGTCCAGATCAAGGCACTCCCTCAAGGCTTCGGCCCCGGCAGCGTCCGGATCGCCACCCAGGGATCGAGCATCGGCTGGGACACGACGATCAACTTCTCCCCCGGCCTCTTCATCACCCTCTCCTTGCCGAACGACACGAGCGGCGACGTCGGCCGGCCTCCGCGCAAGCCCAACTCCACGTTCAACGGCCATCCCGCGTACCAGGGCCCTCCGACCGGGATCCCTCTCACACGAGAGACGGAGAAGAAGACGGAACTGATGTGCTTGTACGAGCTCAAGGGCTTGAACATGTGCGTCTACACCCTCACGGCCAAAGCGGCCGCCCTGCTCAAGCCCTCCGGCGGCCTGAAGGGACTCGCCGCCCGCATCAAAGTCCTCGGAGCCGACCCGGCCGACTGGACCACGACCCCGCTCAGATAGCGACGCAAGCCCGCCCATGCCGCCGCCGAGTCGACCACGTCCCACCACAACTCGGCGGCAGGCCCGATCAGCGTGACCGGGCTCGGACGGCCACCCCCGATCCCGTCCATGTCCGGAATGAGTAACCCGCCCACGGTCGGCCCATCCCCCACCAGATGCAGCGAGGCCCATCCGCCACCAGGCCCGATGGCACGGACCGCCCCGCGTCGGCAAGACCGTCTCAAGCCAGGCCGGCGCCCTCCTCCAGTCGTTCGAGCAGGATCGCGAGCACGCGGCGAAGTCCCGGCACGGCAACGGCAACGGCAACGGCAACGGCAACGGCAACGAGAAGAAGCACACTGGTCGACACCCCGCTCCCAGCGGCGATTCAGCGGGATACTCTCCATGATCCAGCCGAAAACGGCCACGACATCAAGGGGACAGTGATCAAGAACATCGCGGCTCTGCTGGCGACCGTGTCCCTGGGGATCATCTCGCTGGGCGCGGCGGCCTGCGGCGATGACGGCGCATCCACCGGCTCGCTGCCCACGTCGGCCACGAGCGCATCAGCGCCCACCAGTACGGCGCCCACCAGCGCGGCACCCACCCCATCGAGTACGCCCAACAGTTCGAAGCCGCCGTCGACCCCGGACGAGCGTCCCACCGTGACCGGCTCTCAAGTGATCATGATCGATCCCGACGGCAAGACGTACAGCCGCAAGGAGATGGTCCAGATGGCCGCGGGGATGGCCGCCGCGTTCGAAGGAAAGGGCCTCCCCTCCGATTTCTGCGCGATGTCGTACCAGCAGGGTGTCGAAGAGGGCGGCAAGTTCCCGGCGGGCAGGGCCGCTTTCATGGAGGCATGCCAGGAGGGCGTCAGACTGGCAGGCTGACCAAGCCTGCCGTCGAGGTCGGATATCCGCCAGCCCGTCAGCCGTTCCCTGGCTACGTTCTCCAGCATGGAGAGCAAGAGGGTCGTCCAGGACGCCTGGCGCGCGTTCGCCTCCCACGACGCTGAGCGGATATCCGCCTTCTTCACCGAAGACGCCGAATGGCTCGCCCCCGCGGGCAACGCCACCGCCATCGCACTGGACGCTCCCAGCCACATGGCCGGACGGAAGGCCATCGTGGCCTTCCTCGCCGACGACTTCCCCCGACTCTTCGTACGAGACGTCGCGGTCACCTTCCACGGCTTCCACGCGGAAGGCGACCACGTCATCGTCGAAGAGACGATGAGCGCCGTCCTGGCCGATGGGAACACCTACATCAACGACTACTGCTTCGTCTTCGAACTCCGCGACGGCCTGATCTACCGCGTACGCGAATACATGGACACCGCAAGCGGCCACCGCCAGATCGCAGCCCGCTGACGTCCCCAGAACTGCCACGTCGGCGGTACGCCCTCAAGCGGCGCCGGGATGGCCAGAGCCTCTCCCAAAACGACCGAAGCGCTATGCACGTAGCCGTCACCGCGCGGCGCAGAAGACCGTGGCCTTCCCCACCAACCAGTCGACCAGCAGATCCAGCGGAATGTCGGCGGCGCTCCCGCCCCGTCGCTTAGGTGCCGGATCCCGCTCGGCGCTTCTCTCGTCCACCAGCCAGCGGCATTCGCTGCCGGCCGGGCTTGAGATACAGCCCTGCCTGATCTCCCCGCACCCCGATCGTCTCCACGAGCCGCGGAAGGCGGTGAAGTCGAAACGCCGGCCACGCCCGTCCACGGCCAGGTGGATCTTGGTGGTCAGCCCACCCGTGATCGCCCGAGTGCCTGCCCGGCCGCCGATGCCCGGTTCGTCGAACCAGTCCCTTTGGTGAGCGTCCGCGTCGGATCCGGCAGATACAACGCCACCGGGTCGGCCTTGAACCCTGAAGGCCGGGGCATCCTCCGGAGGTTCAGGTGAAAGCGTGTTCCAGCCCACTGCAGTTGCGCTGCGACCAGCCGTGCCGGTGGACGGGCGCTGCGGCAAGTCTGGCCGGGTACGTACGCGCCCGTGCCGCGGCCAGGGCACCGCCTGTCGCAGACTCAGGCGATCAAGACCTTCCCGGTCTGGGGCCGGTCGTGAGCGTCAGGGGGCCGGGCGGTAGTAGAGGAGCACGTTGCCGGATTCGAAGGGGCGGACCCGGATCAGTTCCAGCGGGACCGTTCCGGCCTCGGCGAAGAGCTTGAGTCCGTCCCCGAGGATGATCGGGTTGACCATCAGCCGAAGCTCGTCCACCAGGCCGGCGCGCAGCAGGGCGGCGGTGAGAGTGGAGCTGCCGAGGACCGCGATGTTGCTGCCCGAGGTGTGCTTGAACTCGGCAAGTTCGTCGATCGTGACGAGCTTGGCCGGAGACGTTCCCCAAGAGACCGCGTCGAGCGTCCGTGACACGACGAGCTTGGCGAGGGCGTTCATGCGGTCGGCGATGCGCGGGTCGAAGTCCGCGCCGAGGTCGCCCGTCCAGTAGGCGGCGAGCTCGGTGTAGGTGGTGCGGCCGAACACGAGGGTGTCGACCTCGTCGAGCTGCTCGACGGAGTAGTCGGCGAACTCCTGCCCGAAGGTCTGCCAGGCGAGGTCGCGGCCGGTGTCGGCGTGGTAGCCGTCCGCGCTGATCGCCATGAAGGAGAACATCGTGCGCATGGGGATCCTCCGAAAAGGGTGCGATGACCTGGTGTGATCCACACTGCCGGACGACCGCACGGAAGGGAATGCCGCATTCCACAACGGCGTGGTGCGGGTTCCGCACTGTCACCGGCCGACGTGCCCGATCATGGTCGGGTGAGCGACGAACGACCGCGCGCGCAGGCTCCGGACGGCCTGGAACTGCGCCACCTCCGTGCCTTCCTCGCCGTGGCCGAGGAACTCAACTTCGGCCGCGCCGCCGCGCGGCTGTACGTGTCCCCGTCCACGCTCAGCCGCCAGGTCGCCGCCCTGGAACGGACGCTCGGCTGCGTGCTGTTGCGGCGCTCCACCCAGCATGTGGCACTCACCCTCGCGGGACAGGCGCTGCTCGACCGGCTGCCCGCCGTGCTGGACGACATCGACGACGTCGTGGAGACCGTCCGTTCCGTCGGCGGGGAGCTGGCCGCGCGCATCCGGCGGCTCGGCGAACCGTTCGCCGAGCTGACCTTCGACGACGTGGACGCGCTGCGAGCGGCGTCCGAGCGCCACTACGCACTCCTCCCCATCGTCCCCGAGGTGGCGTTCACCCCGGTCGTCGCCCGCGGCGTGCCGGGCCTGGTGGCCGAGCCGCCCGACCCCGGTGACTCCTGGACGCTGTTGCTGCACGGTGGCAACTACACCAACGGGTCGGCATTCGGGTTCCGGTCCCTGGCGAGCGGCCTCGCCGACGCGACCGGGTGCCGAGTGCTGACTCCCGACTACCGGCTCGCGCCGGAGCATCCGTTTCCCGCCGCCGTGGACGACGTCTGCGCCGCCTACACCTGGCTGATCGACCAGGGTGCGTCGCCGGACGAAATCGTGCCGGTCGGCGACGGCTCGGGCGCGGGGCTCGTCCTCTCCCTGCTGCTACGGCTCAAGGAGCGCGGCGGGCCACTGCCCGCCCGCTGTGTCCTGTTCACGCCTTTCATCGACCTCGGCGCCGCCGTCCCCGAGGCGCTGCCGGCCACGCCCGCGCCGAGCGGCACCAGGCGGGGCATGGCGCTGGGCATCGCCCGCTACCTCGACGGCCGTCCCGTGGACGACCCCCTCGTCGATCCGCTCCACGCCGACCTAAGCGGGCTGCCCCCGATGCTCGTCCAGGCGGCCGCGGCTCACGAAGGGCTGCCGGACGCCGAACGGCTCACCGAACACGCGCGATCCTGCAAGGTCGACGTCCGGCTGGAGATCTACCCGGTGGACGCGGAGAGCTTCCAGCTCTACTGGTCCTTCCTGCCCGAAGCCGCCGCCGCGATCGCGCAGGTCGGTGCCTACGTCCGCGCGGCGAACTCCTTGGAGGCGCGCACGCCCGGGTGGCCCACCTCCTACCAGGAGGAGCCGACGACAGGGGAGCCCTCCGCCTGACGTCCAGGCTGAGGGCATCCAGGAGGTGGGGAACTGGAACAGCGCCAGCGCCGACTTCCGAAGTGATCTTCTGTACAGGCGGGATTCGGGCCGTTGAGCCCAACACCCAGCGAGCCCGGCCTCCACCGGATTCCGGGAACAGTGCCACGGCCGACGTTGATCACAGCAAGGCCCGGCACGGACCCTCTTCATCCGCTTGAGCGGGCCACCGATCACGGGATGATCGCGATGCGGGCGTTGGGCAGATGAGCTGAAGAAGCCCCAGGTCGACGAGTTGATCACCACAACCATCACGTCCGAACCAGGCGCTCTGCGTGCTGTTCTGTCGTGCCGTGGTTGATCTGTCGCGTGCAACGCTGAACTACGTAGCCGGACTGATCCGGCGCCATCGCAAAGCACTCGGGCCGCCTGGCGCCTGCTGAACACCGGGCAGCAGGCCTGCTGGTGCTGGTCCCTCCTGCGCCAGGGCGAGACGTTCACTGAACTCGCAGCCGGGTTCGAGGTGTTGACGGCTACGGGCTGGCGCTACGTCCAGGAGGTGGTGGCGCTGCTGTCGGCGCGGTCACCAAAGCTGACAGCGGCGCTGCGCAAGGCCGCAAGGTGCAAGGACGCAAGGTGCAAGGACGGACTGCACCTGCTGGTCCTGGACGGAACGCTCATCGCCTGCGACCGTGTAGCCGCCGACCGGCCGTACTACTCGGCCAAACGCCGCTGCCACGAGATGAACATCCAGGTCATCTCCGGTCCCGACTGGACGATCCTGTTGACCTCGGGGACGATGCCCGGCCACACCGCGACCTGACCGCCGCCCGCGTCTGGGGAATCCTGCGCGAGTTGGACAAGGCCGGCATCATCACCCGGACCGACAAGGGCTACCAAAGCGCCGAGGCCTCGATCGCCTTCACCCCCTTACAAAGGGCGGAACAATCCGGAGTCCCAAAAAAGCAGGCGAACCGATCACACGCCAAGCTCCGCGGCCCCGGCGAACACACGATCGCGCAGTTGAAATCGTTGAAATCACGGAACCTGCTCCGCAAACTCCGCTGCAACTCCAGCAACGGGGCCACCACGTCAAAGCCATCGCCGTCCTACAGAACTACGAAGTCACCCGAGGATGAAAAGGCTCACTGGAACAAGCCTCTGCCGGGAATTCCCATGCCCTACCCAGCAATCTCGAAATACCGATCCAGGACAGTAGATGGGCATACCGATAATGCCGGTGGGGCTGTCAGCGTAGGGGTACCCGCGTGATGCTCACGCCGCTGTGGTGTGGGGACCGGCGCGGTTACGGTGGAAGATCGTCTTTGTAGGGCGCCCCTCCCCCGATGACCAAGGGTAGGGATTTCGGGGTTTGTGGTCGTGTCCGGACGGTGGCAGGAGTCGGTAGACGAATCGTCCGTTCTTATCTGTCTCGATGCTGATTTGGTGGGGGTTGGTGTGGCGCCAGCGGTTGTGCCAGCCGCAGCACAGGGTGAGGCGGTCGATGTCGGTGGCGCCACTGTCCAGGGCCCAGCCGTCGACGTGGTCGACTTCAGACAGGGTGCCGGGGACTTCGCAGCCTTGGACGGCGCAGGTGGGGTAGAGGGCTTCCAGGACGCGGCGCTGGGCAGGGCTGGCGAACCGGGCCCGCCGCCCCAGATACAGCGGGAGACCACCAGATCCCAGCAGCAGGGGCGACACCCCGGCCGACAGCGCGATCCGGCGTGCCTGTTCGGCCGGGATGGGGGTGCCGTCGGGCAGCCGCGCCGGGGTGTCACCGCCGGTGAGGGTGTCCAGATCGCAGATGAGGGTGACCTTGGTGGCGTGGTGCCCGCCGGACAGGACGCAGGTCAGCGCGGCGGCGGTGCGTTCGGCCAGATCGCGCAGGTCCTGGGGACCGGCAGGCTTGGCCAGCGGCCCTAAAGTGCCGTCGAGGACGGCGGCGTCTTCGGCGTTCAGCCAGCCCTTGATGTACCGGCCGCCGTCCAGGGACCGCGTCGAGGTGAGCCAGGAGCGTTGGTAGCCGCGTGCGGCGTCGTCGGGGGCGTGGTCGGTGCCGTCGCGTTCGGCGATGACGTCCCGGATCCGGGTGCCGAACGCGGCGACCTTCCCGGCGGAGAAGCCGTCGTCGGCCATCTCCAGCAGCAGCGTCTCGGCCTTGGCGCAGTCGTCATCGTCGAGGCGGGCCACCGATTGCACGATCGCGACCGCGTATCCGCAGGACAGGGTGCCGTCGGCCAGCCGTTCCGCGGTCTCGGGCAGTCGTGGCAGCTGGCGCGCGAGCAGGACGCGTTCCTTGGCGCGGGCATCACGCATCCCCAGGCGGGACCGCAGCCACGCCTGCGCGGAGGGGTAGCCCCACCGGCGCATCTCACCGGATGCGTCCACCACCGCGATCAAACGAGCCAGGAAGCCCTCCTGTACGTCGGCGGCACGGACCAGGGTCTCGGCCCACTCCAGGCACACAGCCGCCGACACCCACCCTGAACCAGCCCCTTGGTCCTCCTCCGAACCAGGCCCTGAGCCGGGTCTCGAACCAGTCCCTGAACGAGACGGTGAGTCGAGCCTCGAGGTGCAGATCTCACGTCGGCTGAGCTCAGCCGCGATCGACACCGCCGCGTCCACCAACTCACCGGTGGACAGCGACCCCACATCGACCACGCTCGAACACATGAGCCAATACTACCGAACGTATCCGTATGATCACAACCACTTTCCCATGAAGAGCGCCATTCTCGACCCCGCCCCACTTCCACCGATTGAAGGGTGGGTCGTATTGAGAAGAAGGACCGTTTTGGCGGCGGCTGTGTTGAGGCAAGGCTGCGCTGGGGGTACGGCAGCAGAGTTCCGCCGCTGAGAATGAGTGGCCTGCTCCGATCCATTTTCGGCACGATCTCAAGAGTGTGTGCAGTTTCACAAACAAGATGCGCAAAACGCCGCGAGCGTAAGGATTCGATTCACGGCTGCGATCTCGGTCTCACTCGGGTGGTGGCCATCGTGGCCCCAACTCCATGAACGGCTCTGCCTTGGCCTCTTTGGGAGGAGAAGGGGACTGAAGAGGTGGGGGTGGCGCGTCGGGCGGGGCAGGCGGAGCCTGCCCGATGGGACTGCCTCCAGGGGGCGCAGAGGCTCCAGGGTCAAGGGTCGGCCGGAGGCCGATCGCGAAGCGACGCGAAGCGCCCTTGACGCTGGAGGGGCGCCCCCGTACGCAGCGCCACCCCCACCACTCCCCTCAAAACACGAGGCCCACAACACCAGCCGCCCGACGACGGATCATCGGCCGCCTCAAGTCGGATCCGGAAATTTCGACGCCGAATTCCAAAGCGATGAGCGTTCAGAAGTCCGGCGTTGAAGGCGGCAAGTACCTGGGTGCCACAACGGTCCATACCGGCCTATCGCAGGGCCACGGTCTTCCGGTCTTGGGACTTCCCGTCTTGGGACTTCCCGTCTTGGGACTTCCCGTCTCTTGCCGAACAGTACGGGCTTGCTGATCAGTACAGGTTGGACGAGGTCGGGGCCGGCGACATGCAGCGGCTGGTCGAGATCGCCGACCGCTGGAGGCCCTACTGCAGTTGGATCGCGCTGCGCACCCGCGCCGAGCAAAAGGTCCATGCAGGCGTTCACAGAGATCGCCAGGGTCACCAAGCGTCGTAGTCACGCCGTCCTGGTTGCGCCCACAAGCAGGGCCCAGCCTGCGGTATCGGAACCGCCGTCCTACTCTCCGGTGGCTCCGTCGATGCGCTCGCGGAGGAGGTCCGCGTGACCGTTGTGGCGCGCGTACTCCTCGATCATGTGGGTGAGGACGTAGCGAAGCGTGAACGACTCGTCGCCGTAGTGTCCGACGGTCTCCAGGGACTCGGCGGCGTCCACGATGTCACGGGAACGCCGGCATGCCGTTTCCCAGACGGTGAACGCGTGGTTCGGGTCGGCCTCATCGACATCGAATTCGTTAGGCTCCCCGTCGGGTCCCCGTCCCCAGAAACTGCGGACACGTTCACCGTTCATCCCATTCTGGAACCAGCTCCGTTCCACATCGGCCAGATGCCGGACCAGCCCGAGCAGGGACAGGGCAGAAGGAGGAATGGCCTTCTCGCGGAGCTGCTCGGTGGTCAGCCACGCGCACTTCATGGCCAAGGTCTGGCGCTGGTACTCCAGGAACTCGGTAAGTGAGGCGCGTTCACCGGCCATGCGCGAGGGTTCGAACCTTCGCGAGGTTACGGTCCACTCTTGATCATCCACTGCGTCATCCTGGCAGGCTCGGATGCGCGATCGTGAGGCCTTACGCCGGATCCGGCCCTGGCGGGGTCATTTCGACTTCGCCCGGGTGGCGACGCGCTGCCGCTCTGCGCGAGAAGCGACGAAGAGCACGAACAGCGGGACGAGAAGGAGCAGGGGGTAGCCGAACAGCCGCAGGCCGGGTTCGGCGGCGTGTTCCTTGGAGGCTCGTACGGTCATCGTCGCGCCGACGTCGCGCTTGCCCGGGCCCACGATCTTGCCGGAACGGCGCGTACCGTCCGGCAACGTCCAGGAACCACGGCACACCGTCGGCCCCTTGCTCTTGCCGGTCTTCTCGTTCCAGCACTCCTCGATCACGGCCTTGGTGGACGTCCCCGTGGCGTACCACCACACCGAAACGCTGCTCTGGCCCACGAACACGAGGTAGAAGGGCATCACGACGATCACGGCCAGGATGGCCAGCGCCCGCCGGCTCTTCACACTCTTCGCGCTCTTCGGACTCTTCAGAGACCTCAAGCGTCCGGTCCGGTCGATCGACACAGTGACCGCCTTCCGCCTGCCTCGTGCTCGTCCCGCCTGGCGCCGCCCCGTTCCGTACTCAGCAGGAACAGGAGGTAGGAGCAGGATGTGGGGAGCAGGAGGTCGGGAGTACGACCGGCATTGTGGCAGCAGCAACGGGCGCTAGTGAATCGTCTATTTCACATGTGCGCCACGGGTTCGGCCATGCTCAGTCCCGATGCCCGTCCGCCGGTGCCTGCAGCAGCCGATCCAGTTCCTTCCCTGCCTCGTCGTACCCGGCGTCGGAGATTCGTTGTAGCTCGCGCAGGTCACCGGTTGCGGCCGCGCGTCGCGTGAGCAGGAACCCGGCGTGCGTGGATCCCTCGTCCAGCAACTCACTCAGTTCCGTGAGGTCGCCGGCTTCGTCGGCGAGGTCGGCCAGCCGGTCCAGAGCGGCCTCGTTGCCCTCATCGGCCAACTCGCGCAGGGTCTCGCGATCGATGTTCGTGTTCGCCATGACGCCATGGTGCAGGCCTGCCCCTGGGGAAAGGTCAAGTGGAACGATGGCCGAGTGATCACCATCGGGCAGCTGGCGCGGTACGTCGGGGTGTCGATCAAGACCATCCGCGTGTACCACGACAAGGGGCTGCTGCCCGAGCCCGACCGCGATGCGTCCGGGTACCGCCGGTACGGCGCGAACGCCGCCATCGACCTGATCAAGATCCGGACGCTCGCCGAAGCGGGCGTTCCGCTGGCCCGTATCCGGGACCTGAGATCAGCGACCGACGATGAGTTCCAGCAGGCGCTGCGCGAGATCGACGACGAGCTCACCGCCCGCATCCGTGGCATGCGGGCGACCCAGGGACGGCTGCGCGAGCTCGCCGCCGGGCAACTGGCGCCATTGCCCGCCGAGGTCGCCGCCTATCTGGAGGACCTGGCGCGCTGGGGATTCACGTCTCGTTGGGTGAACCTGCAGCGCGATCTGTGGATCCTCGTGTTCGCCACCCACCCGGATCGCGCGATCACGCTGTTCCACGACCAAGCCGAGATCCTGGCCGACCCGGCGCTACGGCGGCTCTTCCTCGACTACGACCGCGCGTACGACCTCGACGCCGACGATCCCCGCATCGACGACCTCGCCCGCCGGATCATCGAGGCGACTCAGAAACGCTACGGCCACGACCAACCGCCCGGGCTGGATGCGTCCTCCGAGATCCCGGCCCTCATCCAGGGCACGGTCAACGCCTCGTCCCCGGCCTGGCAGCGGCTCGACACGCTCATCCGCGCACACCTGCTCATCCGCACACAGCTGGACGAGTGACACGACGTGGAGGAACGCACGGTCCCGGCTGCGTACGCAAGCCTGCGTGCGGACAGTCACATGCGAACAGCTGCGTGCGGAATGCACGCAGCTTGCAGCCGTCTTCGACAGGGCAAGCGTTGCCTGATGCGGGCTAACCGCGAACGGAAGCGGGGACCGCGGGACGGATGTCCTGTGGCAAGGCATGGTCGCCGGTCATCTGCACGGGACGTTCGGCGCGCCCCTTTCGCCTCTCGGAGACGGCGCCGGCCAGCAGTAGGGCCAGGCCCGCTCCGGCGAGCGCGGCACCGACGACGTTGGGTGCCCTCAGGCCGAGACCGCCGGCGATGACCAGCCCGCCGAGCCACGCGCCGAGCGAGTTGGCGAGGTTGGCGCCGGACTGCAGGCCCGCCGACACCAACGCGGGGGCGTCTCCGGCCTGCTCCAGGAGGCGGGTCTGTACGGCCGGTCCCATCGCCAGGCTGAACATTCCAACGGCGAACAGCAGCGGCACCGCCGCCCACGGCACCGAGACCGCGAAGGTCAGCACGCCCAGCGCGACCACCAGACCGGCCAGGCAGGCGATTACCGTCCGGGTGGCGTCCCGGTCGGCGAACCGGCCGCCCAGCACCGAGCCGGCGGTCATCCCCAGCCCCACCACGATGAGGAGCGGGGTGATCGCTCCAGCGGAGAACCCGCCCACCTCGGTCATCATCGGCGCGACATAGCTGTAGCAGGCGAACAGGCCACCGAACCCCAGCACGATCACGCCCATCGAGAGCATCACCTGCGGGCGGCGCAGCGCGGCCAGTTCGCCACGCAGCGAAGCGGGCGCCGACGTGGTCCCGGCACGGGCCGGGATCAGCAGCATCACCGCCGCCACGGCGACGGCTCCGATGGCCGCGACCAGTACGAACGTCCAGCGCCAGCCGAACATCTGCCCGACCAGGGTCCCGGACGGTACGCCCACCACGTTCGCCACGGTCAGGCCCAGGAACATCACCGAGACGGCCCGGCCACGCCGCGCCACGTCGACCAGGCTCGCCGCCACCACCGCGCCGGCGCCGAAGAACGCGCCGTGCGGCAGGCCGCTGAGCAGTCGCGCGGCCAGCAGCGTCTCGTACGTGGGCGCCAGGGCCGACAGCAGATTGCCGATCGTGAACAGCGTCATGAGCCCGACGAGGACGCGGCGGCGAGGTATTCGCATGGTCGCGGCGGTCAGCAGCGGGGCACCGACCACGACCCCGATCGCGTAGGCGGCGATGAGGCGGCCTGCTGCCGGGATGTCCACCCGGAGATCACCGGCGATCTCGGGCAGCAGGCCCATCATGACGAACTCCGTCGTACCGATGCCGAAGCCACCGAGCGCCAGCGCGAGCAGGGGACGGGCAAGATTGCCGCCCATCGGGGCACGCGTCGTCAAGCCACCGCCTCCAAACCGTTCCGGTACGCCGTGGCGCGACCTCGCTGGGACGGCCTCGCACCGCGAGGCCACCCGACCTCCAACCTCCAGCCCGGCGGCGCGTATTCCACATGTGACCCGTTCCACCCAGGGTCCTCGTGCGTCCGGGACGGCCCACTACGTTTTCAAGCCGGTACGTATACAAAGCCGGTACGTATTCAAGCGTGTACGAATTCAGGCTGAGACGTCGGTGAAGGGCAGGAGGGATCGAGGGTCTATCGCGCAACTGCGGTGGACGGGGAAATCGCGGTCACCGAATTACAGGGAGCGGCTATGGGGAGCGATTACAGGGAGCTCCGGTCGTTCTGCCGGTTCATGTCCTTCTCCGGCGCGGGATCGGGAAAGGCCGGGGCGTCGGTACGGAGCGGGACTTCGCGGATCAGCCAGGCGGCGGCGAATGCGACGACCGACAGGACGGCGGCGCCGATGAGAACACCGTGCAGGCCGCCGGCGACGGCCGTACGGACGGCTTCGCGGGCCGGGGCGGACAGATCGTTCAGGAGTGCGGGTGTCAGGTCGACGAGCCGAGAGGCCTCCGTGGGACCGAGCTGGTCGGTCAGGTCGGTTCGCATACGGGCGGCGTAGACCGCGCCCAGGAGGGCGATGCCCAGGGAGCCGCCGATGGTACGGAGAAGGGTGACCGTTCCGCTGGCGGCGCCCATGTCGCGGGGGTCGGCGCTGTTCATCGTGATCAGCAGGGTGCTCTGCATGAGGAGGCCCATGCCGGTTCCGGCGACGAACGTGAGCGCGGAGGCGGCGGCCGTACCGGTGTCCACGTCCAGGAGCAGCATGGCCAGGGCGCCCACGGCCATGAGCGCGCCGCCGAGGATCGGATAGGCGCGGTAGCGGCCGTTGCGGCTGACGAGGTGGCCGGTGACGAGTTGGGCGCCGAGCATGCCGAACATCAGGGGCAGCAGCAGCATGCCGCTGGCCGCCGGGGACGCCTGCTGGACGAACTGCATGTACTGCGGCAGGTACGCGGTGACGCTGAGCATCACCGCACCGACCAGGAAGCTGAGGACCTGGGCGGCGGTGAAGTTGCGGTCGCGGAACAGACCCGGCGGGATGATCGGTTCGGCGGCGCGGCGTTCGACCCGGACGAAGACGACCAGGGCGAGGGAACCGGCCGCGGCCAGGACGAGGATCGGGGGCGAGAGCCAGGGGTACGTGGTGCCGCCCCAGCTCGCAACGAGGGTCAGGGCCAGGATCGCGGTCGTGAGCAGGGCGGCGCCGCGGTAGTCGATGGGTGCCTTGACGCGTTCGAACGGCGGCAGCCGGATGCGGGTGGCGATGATCAGCAGCGCGACGGCGCCGACGGGCACGTTGACGTAGAACGTCCAGCGCCAGCTCAGATGGTCGGTGAGCACGCCGCCCAGCAGCGGTCCGCCGATGTAGGCGACCGGCATCATGGCACCGATCATGGACTGCAGCCGGCCGCTCTCCCGGGGCGGTACGAGCACGCCGATGATCGCCAAAGCGCCGACCATCAGCCCGCCCGCGCCGAGGCCCTGGACGGCGCGGAACGCGATGAGCTGTCCCATGTCCTGCGACAGGCCCGCCAGAGTCGAGCCGGTCAGGAAGATCATGATCGAGGCGATGAACGTGGCCTTGCGCCCGTACAGGTCGCCGAGCTTGCCCCAGATCGGGGTGGTGGCCGCGGCGGCGAGCAGGTACGCGGTCACCACCCAGGACATGTGCTCGAGGCCGCCGAGCTCGCCCACGATCGTGGGCAGCGCGGTGCCGACGATCAGGCCGTCCAGCATGGCCAGGAACATGCCGAGCAGCAGCCCGAACACGCCCAGGTAGAGCGAGCGGACACCAGGGGCACGGGTGCGGGAGTGACGGGTGCGGGAGTCACGGGAGTGGGAGTCACGAGAGTGGGCGGTCTCGTTCATGCGCGTCAGGCCGCGTAGGGGCGGGCGGTTCTGGCTTCGCGGAGGGCGTGCGCCCACCAGGCCAGCTGGTCGAGCATCACCTTGGCGGCCGTGTCGGCGGCCGGGTCCAGGGCGGTGCCGTCCGGACCGAACTGGGACCAGACCCCCTGGAAGCCGACGCTGTCGCGGATGGTGACGGCGTGCAGTTCTGCCAGCACCAGGCGGAGCTGCTCGACCGCGCGCAAGCCGGCGGAGAAGCCGCCGTACGAGACGAAGCCGACCGGCTTGGCGCGCCATTCCGTACCGTGCCAGTCGATGGCGTTCTTCAACGCGGCCGGGAAGCTGTGGTTGTACTCCGGTGTGACGATGACGAACGCGTCGGCCGCGTCCAGCCGCGGGGACACGGCCGCCAGCAGGTCGGCGGCCTCCTGCGTCGCCGGCGGCTGTCCGAGGACGGGGAACACGGTCGGCAGTGGGGTCTCGACCAGGTCCACGAGGTCGGTGGACATGTCGTCGCGCTGCCGCAGGTGGGTCTCGATCCAGTCGGCCACGGTCGTACCGAAGCGGCCGTCCCTGGTGCTGCCAAGGATGATCGCGATCTTCAGCCGGTCGTCGTGATGCATTGAGGTCTCCCGTGTTTGTGTACGGCGTATCTGTGCGAGATACAACGTACACAAGCCCGCGTACGCTGTCTACTTCTGATACGTTGTATCGCGTTGTGACCTGGAGCTTCATGACTTTTAGGGGCATGGCCTGGAGATTCTGGCCCGTGTTCTATGACGTGCAGTTTCATGACGTGCGGGTTCGATGACGTGCAGGTTCGATGACGTGGAGGGAGGCCGTTCCCGATGGCCGATGAGAAGGACGCACCTCGCGAGCACCTGTGGGAACGGCTCGAACGTCCCGCCCCCACCCCGCGCCAGACGCTGACGGCCGAGCGCATCGCGTCGGTGGCGGTCGGAATCGCGGACGCCGAGGGCCTGGACGCGATCACCATGCGCCGCCTGGCCACCGAACTGGGCGTCGCCCCCATGGCCGCGTACCGCTACGTCGCCGGCAAGGACGAGGTCCTGGAGTTGATGGTCAACCTCATCTACGCCGACCTGCGCCTTCCCGAGAACGCCGGATGGCGCGAGACCATGCGGACGCTGGCGCTGGGCACCCGCGAGCTGATGCTGAAGCATCTGTGGCTGGCCCGGCTCTCGCCGCAGGCCATGCTCTCGCTCACGCCCAGCCGGATGGCGATCGCCGAACGGTCACTCCAGGCCTTGGGCGACCTGGGCCTGGACGCCGACACGATGATGGGCGTCTTCCGCGCCGTGGACGCCTACGTCCACGGCGCCATGAACTACGAACTCTCCCTCAAGAGCCTCATGCAGGAGCACGGCTGGACCGAGGGGCACCAGGTACGCGCCGACCTCGGCCCCCAGATGACCTGGCACATGCGGACCGGCCGCTATCCCACGTTCCAGCGCTACCTCGAGACGGCGATCCGCAAGGACGCGCTGGAATGGCAGTTTGAGACCGGCCTCGGCTACGTCCTCGACGGAATCGCCGCCGACCTGAAGATCTAGCACCGCGCCACGAGTCAACGAGCGACGTGTCAACGAGCCGCGAGTCAACGAGGTGAGCGGTGGAGGGTTGACCTTGCCCCTTGGGGGAGGGTTTAGCGTCGCGATCATGGAATTGACGGAGACGCTTCTCGACAGGACAGTACTGATCACCGGGGGCGGGACCGGGATCGGCCGTACGACGGCCCAGAGGTTCGCCGCGGAGGGTGCCCAGGTGCTCGTCGTCGGCCGGACCGCCGAACGCCTGGCCGAGACCGCCGACGGACATCCGGGCATCCGTACCTTCGTGGCCGACGTCACCCTGCCGGACGCCCCGGCCGCCATCGTGGCCGCCGCGCTGGACATACTCGGCCGCATCGACGTCCTGGTCAACAATGCCGCGATCACCCGTCCCGCGCCGCTCGAGGCGATCGACCGGAAGGTCGCCGAGCAAGAACTCGCCACGAACCTGCTCGGCCCCGTGTTCCTCGCCCAGCACGCTCTGCCGCATCTGGAGGCCGGCGGCGTCATCGTCAACATCACGTCCAACTCGCCTCACCAGGGCTGGCCGGGCAACTCCGTCTACGGATCCACGAAGGTGGCCTTGGATTTCCTCACCCGTACCTGGGCGGTCGAACTCGCACAGCGCGGTATCCGCGTCGTGTCGGTGGCCCCGGGAGTGACCGAGACGCCCGTGATGACCCACGCCGGCTTTACCGACGAGCAACTCGCCGAGATGGGCCAGGGTTTCCGGGACCGGATCCCGCTCGGGCGCCTCGCCCGCCCCGAGGAGATCGCCTGGTGGATCGTGAACGTGGCCCGCCCCGAGGCCGGGTACCTCAACGGTACGGTCGTTCGCGTGGACGGCGGGCTGAGCGCGGCCGGATGACGGGGGAACGATGCTGATCGGGGAGCTGGCGAGCAGGTCCGGTACCACCATCAAGGCCCTGCGGTACTACGAGCAGGAAGGCCTGCTCCACCCGCGCCGGGCACCGAACGGCTACCGGGAGTACGACGAGTCGGTGGTCACCGTCGTCGGCAACATCCGGCTGCTCCTGTCGCTCGGCCTGACCGCCGCGGACGCCCGGGCCTTCGTCCCCTGTCTCGGACTGGACGCCCCCGGGAAACCCGTCTGTCCGGCCAGCGCGGAGATCATCGCTCGGCGGCTCTCCGACGTACAGGAGAAGATCGCCGCGCTGAACACCGTCCGCGAGAGCCTCACCGAGGCCCTCGCACATGCGGAAGGTTAGCGACAGGGCCGGTGGGCGGGAGGCCGGTGGATACGGGGCCGGTGAGAACGGGGCCGGTGGATACGGGGCCGGGGAGTACGAGCCGGCTGATCAGTTGCTTACCGTCTGTCCGATGCCGTGCACGTTCCCTTCGCTGTCGCGGAACCAGGCCCCCCGTTCGCCGGTACCTCCCGAGGACGGGTAGTTGCCGGCGACCTCCACGATCCCGTTGACGGTGCGCAGGCCGGGGACGTCGATGTCCTCGAACTCGACGCCCCGGCCGCGCAGCTCGGCCACCACCGCCTCCACGTCGTCGACCTTCCAGGCCATCTGGGTGTGGCCCCCGGACGGCTCGCCGGTGGACTCGAAGACGGAGAAGCTCCCGCTCCGGCACTGGTAGCGCAGCCCTCCCGGCCGGGTCTCGGCGGGTTCCAGGCCCAGCTTCTCGGCGTAGAAGCGCCTGGCACGGTCGAGATCCTGGGCCGGCAGGCGGGTTGAAACGGCGGCGTCGAGCAGCGATCCGGCGGCACGCAGGCCGGCGCGTTCGCGGCGGGCGACCCAGTACGCGGCGGTCAGCTCGATGATCTGCAGGTAGTTGCCGTCCGGGTCGAGCACCGTTCCGAACCACGCGCCCGCGTCCTCCCGGTACTCCAGATCCGCGACCCAGTTCACCCCGAGGGACCCGAGGCGGCGAGCCGTCTCCTGCGCGTCCGTGACATGCAGGTTGATGATCACCCGGGCGGGCTCGGCGGCCGTCACGGCCACATCGTCGCGGCCGTCGATCAGCAGGCCGACCTCGCCCAGCCGGAGGAATCCGTCGGCGTCCGCCTTGACGTCGAACGCGCGCTCGTACCAGGCCCGAAGCGACTCAGGGTTCGTGGACGCGAGCAGGATGCTGCCGATGGCGGGGATCTGGTGCATGGCTACCTTCCGATGGAGCACCGAACAAGGATGGTCAGAGGGTGAGACCACGCCCGGCACGCAAACTCATCGCGCCGCAACGAAACTCGAGCGCTCAGGCCTCCCGTCGTTTGGGCAGGAACGGCTCGTGAGGACGGGAGTGTCGTCAGGTAGGAACGGCTTGGCAGGGCGGGAACGCCGTCAGGGCAGGAACGCTGTCAGGGCAGGAGCGGCGCGATCCGGTCGACGAAATCGGCGGACTGGCGCAGCCCGGCCTTGTAGGCCCCGGCCCACCGGCTCTGGTCACCCACGTCGGGCCCGATCGCCTCCAGCGCGGCGTCGTCCGGCCCGATCCGCAACTCCACCTCGGCCGGTGCGCCCGGGAACACGTGCCCGATCGGCTCGATGAGGATCACCGTGCCCGCACCACCAGCCAAGTTGACGTTCGAGTCTCCGCCGAACGCGCCGTCCATGTAGTCTCGCCCGCCGATGGTGATCGGCGCGGCGTAGCCGGGTGCGGCGCTGCTGGAGGCGACGGCGGGCGTGCAGCGGGACACCGCTGTCCCGTGTCCAGACCACCGGCTCGCCGCCGTCGATGTCCACGGCGGTGATCAGCAGCGGCACGTCCGGCCAGGCTTGGCTGCCGACCAGGTGCTCCATCGTGGCCAGGTGCCGTTCCTCTGGCAATGCCTCGGCGTCACGGGCGAGCGCGCCGACCCGGCGCAGCGCCTCGCGCGGGTCGGTGCCCGGCTCGTTGAGGATCTCGAAGACGCGCGGCATGACGCTCAGGTCACCGGTCCGCTCGCCCGGTGGCGCGGGCGGGACGTCGGCGAGTACGTCCAGGTCCCGGCCGGTGGCCAGGGCGGCGCCCGCAATTGCGCCCGCCGAGGTGCCGACAAGGACGCTCGCTCGGGCCAGGTCCGCGCCCGCATGGCGTAACCCGGCGGCCAGGCCCAGCAGCCAAGCGGTACCGACGGGACCGCCTGGTCCCATGACGACGGCCACATCCGGTTCGGCAGAAGTGAAGATCATGGCTCGACCCTACGGACGTCCGCGCGGCGCCGGTATCGGCCCATGGGACGAGGACCATGGACTGAGGCGACACGACGGATCGGCCTCCCGGCGAGACTCCGCCTGGTCAGTGTCCGGTTCGGCCGTCGATTCGTTCGCGCAGGAGGTCGGCATGGCCGTTGTGGCGGGCGTATTCCTGGAGCATCGACGAGTAGACCCAGCGCAGGTTCATCTCCACCTTGCGTCGCGGGTCGACGTAGACCTCGTCCAGCGCGTGCCCGGACAGCGCCTGCCCGACGAGTTCGATCTCGCGGGTGTACGTGGCGAAGTCGGATTCGGCATCGGCGGTGTCCACGTCGAACTCGGCGTTGAGGTCGTCCTCGGTGCAATACAGGTAATCCAGCTGCTGCCCGGCGAACCTCGTACGGAACCAATCGCGTTCCACCTCCGCCATGTGGCGGACGAGGCCGAGCAGGGACAGGCCGGACGGTTCGGCCGCGCGCAGCTTGAGTTGTTCGGCGGTGAGGCCACCGCATTTCCACAGCAGCGTCCGTCGTTGAAGATCCAGCCACGCGTCGGCCAGGACGCGCTCATCTCCCGTGAGCACATCGAGGGGCGCGATCGTGCGCTCGGTCTCAGGTGCGGTCCAGACCATCACTCCATCATGCATGACCTGCCGCGAGCAGCTCGGGAAGGTTGACGGGCGGGGCGGAAAGAGAGCCGAGTGGAACAGGGCCGGGTGGAAAAAGAGTCGCCGTTGTCGGGCCGGTGCGCTTAATCTCGTCGGGTTCCCGTACGGAGGAGGCCATCATGTACCGCGACGACGAGGTGCACTTTTGAACGGACCAGCAAGCGCCGCAGGGGGTTCCCTCTAGCGAGACCAGGGTCAAGCGCGGCGACCGGGTCGTGCGCGGCGATAAGGAGCTGGTCGAGAAGCTCGGCGGCAAAGACCCGTGCCCCTGCGGTTCCGGGCGGCGCTTTCGGCCGATGCTGCCGGCCCACGGGACGGTACGACGGCGTGCTGGGCAATTACTACGTACGGCAGCGCGATTAGCCCAAGGGCCTGCCCGCACCAACTGGGCCCGCCCGTACCACTGGCCCTGCCCTACCAACCAGCCCTGCCCGTACCAACTAGCCCTGCCCGTACCAACTCATGGCTGGCCGGACCGGCGCCGATGGCCTGCTCGCCGCGCCGGTCCGGCCGCGAGCCGGCTACGAGTCGGCCTGGATCCAGGTCTCGTGGAGATGGCGCCAGCGCAGGCCGTTGCGCGCTTTCGGGTCCGGTACGAAGACGGCCACGGCGCGCCGGGTGTTGCCGGTCTGATGTTCCTCGTACGTGGCGACGACCATGCCGTCGCCGTTCAGGAGTTCGCGGGGCTCGCGGATCCGGAGTTCCAGGTCAGGCACAGTGCCGTGGGCCTTCTCCATGGCGCCGGCCAGGTCGGGAAGCATCGCGAGGGATCCGTCCGGGTCGTACCAGGTGAAGTCCGGGGTGTGCATTTCGAGAAAGCCCGAGACGTCGGTGGCGGTGCCGCGCAGCCAGGACTCGATGAAGCGGTGATGCTCGATGATCTCTTCGATGGCGTTCATCGGGTGATCCAGGTGTGCAGGGGCGTGAGTTCGACGCCGAAGAGTGCCTCGACCTTGTCGGGATCACCGTCATAGAAGTGGGCGTTTTCCGGGACGGACAACCAGCGGTACGTGGCCGCGACTCCTGAGGCGGCCGCCGATCCGAGAATCGGTGTCATGTGCTCCTCGAAGGCGTCCGGATCCAATGGTAGGTAGCGGACGTTGAAGGCCGCGGCCAGTTCCGCGCCGGTCACGATGTCCTTGCCGCCGACATCGACCGAGGTTCCGAGCAGGTCGTCGCGGTCGAACGCGGCGGCGGTCAGGGCACCGAGGTCGTCATGGGCAAGCCAGGCCACGCGATGTCCGGCCGGGATCGGATAGGCGAGGACGCCGTCGGATGGGAACAGGTTCTCCAGGTAGACGGGCGGACGCAGCACGACCGTGGGAATGCCGGAGGCGAACAGGGCGTCGACCGCGTCGCGCTTTGTCTCGAACGCCGCGACGGAGGTACGGGCTGCCGGGATGCGGTTGCTCGCGTTGAACACCAGCCGCTCGCACCCGTGTGCAGCGGCGATGATGTTGTCGACGTAGCGGGCGACCAGCGCCGGATCGAATTCCATCGGCAGCGTCACGGAGGCTCGGGTCACTCCCTCGAACGCGGCGCGTACCGCCTCGGGGTCGCCCAGGCCGCCACCGTTGGCACGGCCGAAGCCGCGCACGTGGTGCCCGTCCCGCACAAGCCGTTTCGCCACCGCGCCACCTTGGGCACCGTTCGCGCCGATCACCAGGTATGTGTCGCTCATACTGCTCAGCTCGCTCATGCTGTTCAGCCTGCCGGGCGGATCCAGTACGTTCCATAAGCATGAGTCCCGATCTACTTAAGGATCGTCCAGCGGATCTGCTCGATGAGCTGCTGGCGCCACTGCGGCTGGAGGGCGTCTTCGCCAGCTGGTGGGAGGCCCGCGCCCCCTGGGGGTTCCGGGGCGACCAGGAATGGAACGCGCTCCTGCACTACGTCCGTTCCGGCGAGTGCGCGATCACGATGCCCGGAACGTCCGAGCCGGTGATCCTGCGCGCAGGCGAGCTGGCGGTCTTCCCGTACGGCGCCGCGCACGAGATCGCGGACCGCCCCGGCCGCGCCACGTCGCCGCTCGACCTCCTGCTCCCGGGACGTCCCATCGGGAGCGCGACCGAGATCCGCGTGGACGGGCCGGGCCCGCTCACCGAGTTGCTATGCGGTGGTCTCCACTACGACGAGGCGGGGATGTCGCCCCTCTACCGGGCGCTGCCGGAGATCCTGGTTCTCGACGGGGAGATGCTGGCGAGCGAGCCGCTGCTGGCCGGGACGCTGGCGGAACTGGCGGCGCCGACCCGGTACGGAGCAGCGGGGGACGGAGCAGGGCACGGCGCGGCAGGGCACGGCGCGGCGGGCGCCGGGCTGGTCGCGTCGCGCGCGTTCGAGCTGGTCTTCGTGCTGGCGCTGCGGGTGGCGCTGAGCCGGCTCAGCGATCTGTCCCCCGCGTTGCAGGCGCTGCGGCATCCGGCGATCGGCCGTGCGCTGCTGGCGATCCAGTCCCGGTTCGCCGAGCCGTGGACGCTGGAGTCGCTGGCCTGGGAGGCGGGCATGTCGCGATCGGCGTTCGCGACCACGTTCAGCCGGCTCGTCGGCGAGGCACCGGCCCGCCACCTGAACGGCCGCCGGATGCGCGAGGCTGCCCGCATCCTGGTTGAGACCGCGACGCCGCTGAGCGCCGTTCCCGAACGCGTCGGCTACCGTTCGGCGGTCGGCTTCCACCTGGCCTTCCGTCGCCACTTCGGCGTTCCTCCCGGCGAATACCGCCGCCCCCGCGCAGAGTCCTGATAGACGGTCCTCCGTGGCACGGAGCCTTCCAGCATGTGGCCGGCGCGGCAAGGCCGTCGGGCGGTCGCGGCCAGGAAGTGCCAAGCCTTGACTGGCGCGTTCGCGCGTTAGCCCGGCTGCCCAAGCGGTCGCGCCTGCGGTAGTGGTCGGATGGCACGGTCATATCATCGAAAGCAAATTTGGCATCCAATGACAAACCGTTGCTCGCATCGCACAATTTCTTCGGGACCGAAACCTGCCCTTGTCCGCACAGGGGCTTCGGAATATCATCAGGCCCATCAGCTCTGAAGTCATTCTTCCCGAGTAGCCGCACCTCCGGCCTGCTAGAACCACCAAACATCGCCCTGCCCTACGCTCATTCGAACCTCCCCGCCGGTCCTATTGGAGCCCGATACCTCCAACTCAGACACGCAGACCACATTCGCTGAATATGCAGCGTCTTACCCTCGTCCAGAACTCACGAAAGGGCCCGTGATATCAATGCACAAGATCGCCCAAAAGTGCATGGCAACTGGCAGCGCAATTGCCATCGGCGCAGCATTATGGACCACCCCTGCCCACGCCGCCACCACTTGGGAGGTAGCGCCTGGAGGAGGATTCGACTGGTTCGCTGGTCTGTTCAATATGCGAGACGAAGTCACTGGCACGTCGTTGACCTGCCAGTCGATCAGCGCCTCGGGTACAGCCAAGTCCGATGGTGGTCATCCTGGTGAATCCATCGCGACACTGGTCGATCAAACCGTCAATCACTGCACCGGCTGGCTAGGGATTACGTTCGGCGCAACCTTCTCGAGCCCATGGAGTCTGAATGCCAACTCCTACGATGCCTCCACTGACAGCGTCAACGGGACGATCAGCGGCATACGATTCCATTTCACTACTCCCGGATGCAGCGCCGACGTCGCAGGCCCTGACGCTACGACGCCCGGCACCATGTCCGCTTCCTACAGCAACGCTCTCGGCGAGCTCTCTCTCGGCGGGGGAAATCTTCATATCTGGAATGTATCTGGATGTTTCGGGCTATTCGCCAGCGGGCATCCCTGGACGATTTCCATGGCGCCCTCCATCGTCGATCCACCACAGGTGATCACGGCGGAATGACCTCGGGGGTGAGGCCGGTGGCGAGGGTGAGGCCGGTGGCGGGGGTGAGGCCGGTGGCGGGGGTGAGCCGGTAGCGAGCGGCGATCGCCCTCAGCGACGGCACGATCTCCGGATCGCTGGGCCGGCCCCGCCGTCCCGGCTCGCGGGATCATGACCGCCGAGCGGAGTCCGGCGGCGCTTCCCAGCCGGCCTTGGGTGATCGGGGCGATGCTGCTGTGCACGACCGGGACCCTGGGCGTGGTCGCCCTCTCCGCCGAGCCGAGGTTCACGGCGAGCCGGACGGCAGGCATCGGCGATGTGCGTGGAGCGGGAGCCTTCCTCGTCGGCTGCGCGTTCGGTACGCAGATCTTCGGGGCCGCCACGGACTTCGAGGGGCCGCGCGGCCATGCCGAGGGTCATGATCCTCGGCCCGCAGATGGACGCGACCACGTTCGTGCAGTTGCTGCTGCATGACGGGATGGTCCTGACCGCCTTCGGCGCGGCGGTCCTCCTCATGGTGCTCCGCCGGTTCTACGAGGGTCGCCCGGAGCCCGCCGGACCCGACGAGTCCGATCCAGGGCCGGACCGGTGTACGGCGAACGCGGGCGCGGCGTGTCGCTTGCCCAATGGGCAGGGCACCGGGCGGCGAGGCCCTGGCCAGGAACCGTTCAACGAACCGCGCCCTCTCGGGGCGTACGCGGCGCAACTGCTCACCACGGAAACCCTCATCGCCCCTTCCGCACTTCTGGAACGGCGCCGTACGGCCCATCCGTGATCCGTGGGCGTCGACCGTGCCGCCGGAATAACCCGCCACCATGCCGGAACCATTTCTTCAGTGGTCATCGCCGGTGCCCGAACTCGAACACGCGGCCGTCTCCGCCGGCGTCCGTCGGCCTTGGAGCGGATCGGCCGCTGCGGGGCGGCCCGGCAACACCGACCCCATACTGCCTGTCATCTGGGGAACGCCGAGCGTTCCCAGTGCCGGTAAGCGGCTCTATCATTCCCAGACAAAAGAGCATTCTCGCTTATTTTGAAATGATAGAAACGCGCGACTCGACCCGAACCGGCCGAGGAATTCAGTTGCGCACTCTTGTGCCACATTAGGGCGAGAAGTAGCCTGCAATCACCAACTGTTCCGAACAAAACCAATCAGCACTTCATCCGGCAGCACTTCATCCGGTACGTGGAACCGCAGTATTCCGAGTGGCCTATCGCCTGCCCGGAGCCGCGGTTCGCCGATTCCGCCACAAGCTCTCGTCGGCATGCCCGGCGCGGTGTCATCTGGGTTCGAGCCGCGCCCCCGGTTTTATCCGAAACCCGTTCCCCCGGTACCAGGAGGTCACCCGTGGTGCGTTCGAAGTCCACCTCTACGTTGTCCCGCCGGATCGCCACCCTGGCGGCCACCGGCCTGACCGCCGCGGCCGTCGCCGCGATCCCTTCGGCCGCCCACGCCGAGCCCGTCGTCAACGTGAACTACCCGGCCAACGGCACCACCACGATCAAGGCGACGGGCTCGGCCATGGCGCTCGGCCCCGGCACCCTGAAGTCGAGCCTCGACCTCGGCACCGGTGACCTGACCGCGAATCTGGAGATGCCTCCGGCGCACGGCGAGTTCAAGCAGTGGGGCCTCATCCCGGTCAGCGTGACGACCACGCTCATCGAGGAGGGCCCCACCACCGGCAAGATCGACATCAACACCGGCGCGGTCACCAGCACGTCGAAGGTCACGCTCAAGCTCTCGAACCTCAAGGTCGCCGGCATTCCGATGCCGGTCGGGAGCAACTGCAAGACCGAGACCCCGGCGACGATCAACCTGGCCTCCGAGGACGACTGGAACGTCCTTCAGGGCGGCACCCTGTCGGGCACCTACACGATCCCCAAGTTCGAGAACTGCCTCCTGGCGACTCCCCTCCTCAACATCACCGTTCCCGGCCCGGACAACACCATCTCGCTGAAGCTGGGCACGCCGACCGTTCCCCCGACGCTGGCCCGCCAGCTCGCCGCGATCGGCTGACGCCCACCTCGCGGAAGCTTCCGCACCGAGGCCCGCCGCCCGCCCGGGCGGCGGGCCTCTGCTTGTGCACCGGCCTCGGTATATGAGCGTGGGCCCTCGGCTCAGTACTCCAGCCTCACTTTGCGAGGGGGCCGCACGGCGCCGTGAACGGCATCGGTCGCGTCACCACGCGTCATGCAACGGTGGCACCGCCCGCGGCCGATCCGGCAAGAGCAGGCCACTCCATGGTGACCAGCAGCCGCTGATCGAACGACGAACCGGCCTAGAGCCCGCGGCGGCGGCGCAGGTTCTGCCGAACCTGCCAGGCCGTGGCCGCAAGGCCGACGATGCCCGGTTCGTGACGAGTGGGCCGATGTCCGATCGGCTTGTCGGGCGCGACGCGCATGACCACCTGGGCCAGGCTTTCCATGTCCAGTCGCCAGCCCTCGATTCGCCGCGATACCAGCGACGGCTCGGCCTGCACGTGGTGCAGCCAAGGGGCGAGGGCGGCTTCGCTGAACTCTTGCTGCTCCGGGGTCAGCGGCGGCGCGTCCGGCGGCCTCGGCAGGTTGCCACCCCGTGCGTCGATGCCCCCGGAATTGAGCTCGGCCCCTATGCAAGGGCGGCGGCCCTTCTGGCCGCCGTTCCTTCGGACGATCAGGTCGAAGGTCACAATGCAGGTGATCCACGACCAGGGGATCAGTTCTGGTCGAGCCCCCTCGCCGGTCGGGCCGAAATAGACGCCGCGGGAGTCCACGGCGAACGACACCTCCCCGCGATGTATCGACCTTGCGAAGAGAACGGCGAGAACCGCCGTCACCGAGCCGAACACGCCCAGCGCGAAGATCAGGCCAAGCCCGGGAGCGCGAATGGTCTGGTAGAGCAGGAACAGCTCCACGGCACCGAGGTCGACCAGGATCGGCATATTGCCCCGCCAGCTCTGCCGGGCGATATAGGCATCATCGGCGAACCCGTCGTGGGGTACGTCATCAAGCCTCATGAGCAGCACTCCCCGATGCCGATGAACGGCCTGTCGGTGCGGGCGATGACCCAGAAGAGATCGATGATGCGGTCGAGTCGGCCCCCACCGGAGCCGATGAATTCACCGGCTGCCGCATTGAGCTTCTACCATGTCACTCGAAGGTTTCACCGTAGCCGATGTACTGCTGGATTCCCGGATACACGAAGGGCTCGGTCAGCCGGGGAGCACCGGTCATTCTCGGACAACCGGGAGTAGCGTTCCTCGCGGCCAGTCCGGATCCCAATTCGGTGATCGAAATCTCACTCTTGGCACGCGAGTGAGTAAACTTGGGATTGGCGCCGCCGGCCGAAGTCCGGCTGATATCGAAGCTGCACGATGGTGACGACATACGGAATGACCAGTCAGCGAAAACGCCCGAGAAGAGCCCGGTGTCCCGGTCCAGCCCCGCCACGTCATCGAAAATCGTTGCCGGCAGTCCACTGACGCTGACAGTGAAGGGAGCACCACCGAAGTTGGCGTCTCCACGGCAATCACGGAAGACGGCACTCGTCACCTGCCCGAGGTTCTTCGGCAGCAGCAGGTTCCCGCTCTTGAATCGCCCCTTCAATGTCGAGGACGCGCACTCGATGCCGACATTCCGCCCTACCGGGATGACCACAGGCCCGGAAGTGCCCGACCACTCGCCGCCAGGCTTGATCGTGTAGCCGTAGCCGTGAATCGAAGGGCATGGGTTGGCGTTGATATCTCCCTGACTGGGGAAGCACACCGGCCCCTGCGTCAACTGGACGTAGTTGCCTTCTCCGGAGACCGACGCCGTGAAGAGCCGATCGAGGTCCTCACCCACACCGCAGCCCGAGAAAGCCGGAACGTTGACCATTCCGCTCAGCCGACCGCCCTTGTCGATGGCATACGGGGGCGCGATGTGATCGCTCCCCGTCAGCGCGAGCATCACGGGTTGGGCGGTCCGGCATTTCGGACCCACGTCCATCGGCGTTCCGTTGACCCGAACGTCATACAGGCGGATCCAGACCTCCGCCCACGCCCAAGTCTTGGTCTCCCTGTCTTCGCTGGCGTTCTGCGGACCGACCGCGGCCAGATTCATGTTTCCGATCTGGGTGATCTCCATCTTGGAGGTCGTCGGCATGAAGCCGAACGTGAGGAAGGTGGCGTCCAAGGTATCGGCGTAGGTCATCGCCACATGCCGGAACTGGTTGGTCGGCCGCCCTTCGTCGTCTATATAGACATACTGATCCTTTGCCGCGATGACGCTCGAGTCGCCCGCCATGGGGCTGGCGGCCTTGAGTTTGTTCACGTTCGCCTTTCCACCGAATCGCGCGCAACCGGGATTCGGTTGTGATACCCGGACATGCTCATCCGGAATCGGCGGAAAGAGGTGAACGAATTTCTCGTTGTACTTGTCCTCCGGCATCGGGTTCTCGCAGAACTCATCATCGGCCGCCCGAGTGCGCGGACTCGTGCCGCTTCCCGAGTTCGGCGGCGGCGCGGGCTCCTCGGTGCGGTCGGCTCCCGAAAGCGGGACGGTCACCATCGTCGTGTCCTGCCCGAGATTCGGCGTGCACGAGACCGACATCGCCGCCGCCGCGGCCGAGCCGCCGCCGGCCCCTGCCGGTGAGAGCCGCAGCGAGAGGGATCCTGCCGAGAACACGGCGTCCCCCTCCGCCCCGATCGTCGACGGCGGTACGGCACCGGCGGCCGTCAGCTCGACAGCGCCGTCGCCCGCCAGTTTCGTGCCGGGGATCGTGAGGCCCTGCCAGGCCGCACTGGCCGGGCGCTGACTCGCGGTCATCAGGACGTCGAGATTGGCCACACCCTCGACCGAGCCCGAGCCTTCCAGGCTCCCGACCGCCTTGCGCGGCACGGTCGCCGCCACCGAAACCCCCTGGACACGGATCTGGGATCGTGGTTCGACCGCCGCCGGGAAGGTCGCCTGGATGCGCACGGGAACCTGCTCGGATCCCGAGGGGAACTGACAGGCGTATCTGAGGGTGACATCGGCCTTCTGGCTGCCCACCGCCGCCGCGGCGCCGGGGACCAGGCCGGCCAGCACGACCACCGCGGCGATCCCGGCCATCCGGGCCGATCTGATGGGGGCCCAACGCGCGCCGTTCTTCATATCCGCCTATCCATCCCAAACAAGAAGGAGATGCGCACCAGAGGCCGCGCCATTACGATCGCCCATCGCGGTCTAATCGGCCGATGCCGGCACCGGCCGGTTCCGGAATAGCTCGCTTATGGCAGCCAAAGTCAACACTGCAGAAGTCAACACTACGGACCAGTAGCATAGCCACCGGCTATCTCTCACACAAGGCATCGAATCCCGCAGGCCTACCGTGCTCGCCACCGTTATTAACGGATGATAATTGCGCCCGGACTTCTATCAAACGATAAGCATGGGCCGGCCGCCTTCAGCACCGCAATTCCCCGCCCAGGCAGGCCCGCCGGCCGGTTCGAGCTACCGGATGTCACCGAACGTCACCGCATCGGCGCGGCTGGTCGGACTGGTCATGCAGACCACGGACTCAGGGTCATGGGGTGTAGGCGAGTTGGATGGGCGGGTCGATCGCGACCCTCCCTCTGAACAGGACCGTGTCCCCGTTCTGGACCAGGCCGAAGCAGCCGGTGACGTTGGAGGCCGTCAGCTGGACGTTGCCCGGGTTGGGGGCGGTCGGGTCGAACGTCAGAACTCCGGTGGAGTTGTTGTAGTACCCCACGGCACCGCCGGTGATGCTAAGGGAGCAGCCCGCCCCGATGAGTGACAGGTTGATACCGGTCACGCTGACCACGAAGACGTTGGGATCAGCCGTCGGAGCGACGGGATTGATCGACCAGGTGCCGCCGTGGACGACCTCGAACACCAGGCCGAACGGCCCGGTGCAGGTGCTCCAGGACGTCTGGTCGATCGTCCCGATACCGGGACCGGGATGACCGGTGGTGTTGTTGATCGTGCTGTCGAATTCGGCATCGGCACATCTGAAGACGACGCCGCTGCGTGGAATCACGATCTCGAAATCGGTGGAGTGTCCATAGGCGTAGCCATCGGCGGCGGCGCCGGTGACGGTCCAGGTCCCGGCTGCGGCGGCGGCGGCCGGGGCTGCGGTGACGCCCAGGCCGAGGGCCAGGGCGACGCTCACGATCAGGGACTTGCACGCGATCCAGCGCATCGGACATCCCTTTCTTGAGGGGACGACGCTTCCTGAGGGGATCCCTTCTTGAGAGCCCACGCTTTCTTGAAAGGCAACGCTTTCTTGAAAGGCAACGCTTTTGAAGGCAACGCTTTTCTGGAGGGACAGCTCTGAGGGGCCAGCTCTGAGGGGACAACGCGGTACGGCTGCCGCGCGGCGGACGGGATCGGGCCGTGCGGCAGCCGTACAGACTCACACCTGGTTCAACCGGCGTTCGCCGGTGTTACCGGACGTCGCAGTGTTACGGGACGTAGGTGAGGTCGATCGTGTCGGGGTCGATGGCGAAGTTGCCGGTGAACTTGGCCACGTCACCGTTCTGGATGGTGCCGAAGCAGCCGGTGACGTTGGAGGCCGTCAGCTGGACGTTGCCCGGGTTGGGGGCGGTCGGGTCGAGCGAGAGGGTTCCCGTGGGGTCGTTCTTGTAGTAGCCGGGCACTCCACCGGAGAAGGACGCGGTGCAGCCCGGGCCGGAGATGGAAGCGGCGATGTTGGTGACGCTGCCAGTGTTGACGGCCGGGTCAGCGGTGGGGGCGATCGCGTTGATGTTCCACTTGCCGCTGTGGGTGACGTCGAACACCAGGCCGAACGGCCCGCTGCAGGTGTCCCAGTACGTCTGGTCGATCGTGCCGATCGCGGGACCGGGGTGGCCGGTGGTGTTGTTGATGGTGGCGTCGGCCTCGGAGGTCGCGCAGGTGAGGACCGCACCGCTGCGCTCCACCTTGAGCTGGGTGTCGGTCGAGATGCCGTAGGCGTAACCGTCGGCGGCGGCGCCGCCGACGGTCCAGCCGGCTTCGGCGGCAGAGGCCGGAGCGGCGGTCAGGCCGATGCCGGCGGCGACGACGGCCGAGGCGACGAGGCCCTTACGGATGGTCTTGCGCATTGGACGTGCCCTTTCGAGATGGGAGTTCCCGGGTGGGGGTACGGAGTCGAAGGGGTGGGAATCCGGGGGCGGGGTGGGCATGCTCTCTATCCAGGCGGCTCCTTCGCGTGAACTGCGGCAGGGCAGGAGTGATCGGGAGACTTCGCCGTCTCGGGGTACCGGCGGCATTGGTTTCTGGTAACCTGCCCCGCCCGTTCCGGCATCTCCTACCGATGAGTAAACTAAGCGGGGATCTGCCGCCCGACAAGGGCCGATTTGCGAAAATCTTGGACGGTCGCCTTTTCTTGTCACCTCGTGATCAAAACGGCTCGGCTTCTATCCGCGAGTGAGTGGACCAGTGGCTCTCGGGACCCGCGAGGAACGGTATCCTTCCTGGTCAGTGACCACTCGGTACGGTCGTTCAATGCCCGGTCGCGGAACCTTCCACGGATCGGTGCACGATACGCGCGAGTAGGTTACGTTTGACGTGTCGTAGATCACCGCCGGGCGCGTGCAAGCAGATCGTTCCCGGCGGGAATTAGGCGCGATATCGCTGACCGTAATGGCCATACCGCAGCCGGGAGGCTCCCCGCCGCCGCCCGTGACAACGCGCGGCCCCGCGGTGGCGGGAAGGAGCATCGACGATGGCGCGCAGTCTCGAATCGCCCGGGCGGGATCGTCCTCCCGGACGGCTACCGCCGCAGATAGCCGCCGTTCTCCGGCCGGAATTGGACTCCCTCACCGAGGACATCATGGCGGAGGTCCGCCGGACGATTCCGGAGTACGAGCAGCAGCCCGGCGGGTCCGGACTGGACGGGTCGGCGGTCCGGCCGCGGCTGCGGATGTGCGTCGAGCAGGCGCTGCACACGTTCGTCGACCAGATCTCGGGCTCCACCGACTCGCGCGACCGGCGCGACGAGTTGTGCCGGGCGCTGGGGCGTGCCGAGGCGTACGAGGGCCGCAGCCTGGACGTCCTCCAGGCCGCCTACCGGACCGGGGTGCAGATCGCGTGGCGCCGGGTCGCCGAGGTGGGCGACCGCCGGGGCCTGTCGTCGACCGTGATGTCGCAGCTGGCCGACGCGCTGTTCGCCTACATCGACGAGCTGGTCTCGCTGTCGGTGCAGGGATTCATGGAGGCGCGCTCGCACTCGGCCGACGAGCGGGCCGAGCTGCGCCGGCGGCTGCTGCGGATGATCCTGGACCGGCCCCGCGCGTCCCGTACCGCGATCGCGCGGGCCGCCGGTGAGGCGGGCTGGAGCGTGCCGCCCGAGGTGACGGCGGTGGCGCTGCCCTCGCAGTCGCGGTGCGTGCGGGCGGCCCTGGACGACGACCTGCTCACCGATCTCGGTGGCAACGAGCCGCATCTGCTGGTGCCCGGCCCGGTCGACGCCGCGCGGCGGTCGGCGCTGCTGGCGGCGTTGCCGGAACGGCGCGGCGCGGCTGGGGTCACGGTGCCGCTGGCCGAGGCGGGCGATTCGCTGCGCTGGGCCCGGCGGACGCTGGACCTGGTGGACGCCGGGATCCTGGACGACGAGGGGCTGACCCCGGCCGAGGACCACCTGCTGGAGCTGTGGCTGCTGGCCGACGGCGCGCTGCTGGACCAGGTCGCCCGGCGCCGGCTGGCGGTGCTGGCCCGGATGAGCGGGACGCAGCGGCTGCGGCTCACCGAGACGCTCGGCGCGTGGCTGGAGACCCAGGGGAACGCCGTCGAGACCGCCCGGCATCTTCAGGTGCACCCGCAGACGGTCCGCTACCGGCTGCGCCAGATCAACGAGGCGTTCGGTGACCAGTTGACGGACGCCGACTCCCGTTTCGCTCTGGAAGCGGTGTTGCGCGCGGGACGGCTGCGGCGCCGGAGTCCCTCGCTGCAATAGTCACGAACTGCGGCAACGTGCGAATCCCCATAAGGCGCCAACCGAAATGACCGACCGTATCAAGATCATGACAGAGGGCACTTTTACCGTTTTTTTACCGTAGAAGTGTGCTGGTCTGATCTACGTTCATTGTGCTTCGACACACAAGTGCTTCGACACGGCAAGTACATCGACACGCCAAGTACATCGACACACAACTGCTTCCAGCTCGCGAGTGCTCAGCTCACAAGAGCTTCGGCTCACAAGAGAAAGCGTACAAAGCCTGCTCGGGGGACGCGCAGGGGTCCCCCGCTCAGCGCGCCCCCGGGCCCATGCCGTACGCCGAGGTCGGCAGCACCGGCGGCCCCGCCGGGCGGGAACGCTCCCATCCGACTTCGGCGTCCTCGGAGGTTTGCACCGATGCCCCGAACGCTCGAACCGGATGGCCTGGAGCAGCTCGCGGCCCCGCTGCCGCGGCAGCTGGCCACGCTCATGCGGCCGGAGCTGCCCAGCCTGGCCAAGGAGATCATCGACGAGATCCGCCGCGCGATCCCCGAGTACGGGAGCCCCATGCAGGGTCCCTATGTCGAGGCCCTGCACATCGGAGTGGAACGAGCCCTCGGCCACTTCGTCGAGCAGATCGCCGACCCGTCGGCGCCGCGCGAGCGGCACGAGGACACCTACCGCAGGCTCGGCCGGTTCGAGGCGCAGGAGGGCCGGACGCTCGACAACCTGCAGGCCGCGTTCCGGATCGGCGCGCAGGTCGCCTGGCGCCGCGTCATGCGGGTCGGGCCGCAGCGCAACCTGTCCTCGGCCGTGATGGCACAGCTGGCCGACACGCTGTTCACCTACATCGACGATCTGGCCTCGCTGGCCCTCAAGGGCTATCTGGACGCGCTTCCTGCGGAGGAGCTGGAGGAGCACCGGCGGCGCCTGCTGCATCTGCTGCTGCGCCGGCCGACGGCCTCCCGGCGCGCCGTCCAGGAGCTGGCCGACCTGGCCGAGTGGGACGTACCGGAAGAGGCGACGCTGGTCGCCGTACCGCACGGTTCCCGGATCATCAGGACCTCCCTGGACCCGGACGTGCTCGCCGACCTCACCGGCGCCGATCCGTACCTGCTGGTCCCCGGCCGGATGACCGCCGACCGGCAGCGGATGCTGGCCGAGGCGCTGCCCGAGGGCCGCGCGGTGTCGGGGGTCAGCGTGCCGCTGAGCGGCACGGCCGACTCGCTGCGCTGGGCGCGGCAGGCGCTCGCGCTGGTGGACGCCGGGATCATGGACGACGGCCCGGTGACCCGCTGCGAGGACCACCTGATCGAGCTGTGGCTGCTCTCGGACCCGGCGCTGGTCGACCAGATCGCCCGCCGCCACCTGGCCGGAATGGCCGCGCTCAACGGCGGGCAGCGGCACCGGCTGCTGGAGACGCTGCACACCTGGCTCACCACCCGCGGCACGGCCGCCGAGATCGCCGAGGAACTGCACGTCCACCCGCAGACCGTGCGCTACCGGATGCGCAAGCTGGAGGGCACGCTCGGCGAGCGGCTCACCGATCCGGGCTCGCGGTTCGCGATCGAGGTGGTGCTGCGCGCCATGTGGCTGCGGCGGCGCAACGGCGAGGTGGCCCCGGACGAGGCCGGCGGTCAGGACGCGGCGGATGCCGCCACCCGGTCCGGGGAGGCCCGGGAGGTACGGGAGGCGCAGGTTACCCGTGAACCCCGCGAGGCGCGCGAGTCCAGGGAGCCGCGCAAGTCCGGGGAGGCGCGCCGGGGATCGTTGTCCGCGCTGGACCTGGGCACCGGCGCCGCGGCCGCCACGGACGCGGGAATACGCGCCGGGTGACAATGGACGGGAGTGAAATACGCACCCGACAATAAGTCTCTTTCGCCAGGTTGATTCCGTCATTCGATTCGTGTTCCCATGCCATTTCAGCACCCTTTTATCGAGGGGTGTCACGGCAGGACGTCCGGCAGGATGCTCGGCGGGAAGCCCGGCAGGGAACCCGGCGGGAAGCCCGGCAGGGAAGCATGGAGGTGCGTGACGGTGCTCTCACGATCGGCGGGCGGTTCGCTGCTCGCGGGGCTCGGTACGGCGGCGGTCCTGGCCGTCGCCACCGCGCCCCCGGTCATCGCCGAACCCGAGCCCCTTCCGAGCGGCGAGAACACCGAGACCCCGACGAACCCGCCCGACCCCAGCGACCCGCCGACCACCGGCCCGACCGATCCGCCGACCACCGGCCCGACCGATCCGCCGGACCCCCCTGACCCCAGCGACCCGCCCGACCCGCCGGACCCCTCGGATCCACCGGACCCGCCAGACCCGCCGGACCCGACCGATCCGCCCGACCCCCCGGACCCGACCACTCCACCGGACCCGGGGACTCCCGTGCCGGCCAAGCCGGCGCTGTCGCTGGGGATCTCGGTGTCGGCGTCCACGGTCAAGCCCGGTGGGACGATCACGGCGACGGCCAGGGTGACGTCGGCGCACGCCACGGCGCACGGGACCGTGCTGCGGCTGGCGACCACGAACGCCTCGGTCAGCCCGGCCGCTCAGGGGCTGGGCAGCGTCAGCGGTACGGGACGTACCGCGCAGGCCACCATCAAGGCGCCGAGCAACGCCAAGCCGGGCACCATCATGCTCAAGGCCACCGTGTCGGCGTCCAAGGCGACCTCCGTGTCCCGGAGCTACCGGCTGATCCTCACCAGCGCCACCGGCGCGCTGCCGCCCGGGATCTCCCTGTCGTCACTGCCGCCGGACGTGCCGCCGCTCACGAGCCCCGCGTTCAACGCGGTGGCCGGGATCCCCGCGCCGCAGGTGGCGCTGCCCCCGGTCGCCTCCCCGCAGATCGCGCCGAGCCCGATGCCGATGGTCCCGATGGCCGGTCTGCGCCGTAATCTCGGCGACCCGTTCGACAGCGAGGACCTGGCCGCGCTGCAGGCGGGCTGGCTGGCCGCGATGACCGTCTCGATCGGGCTGATGCTGGCCCGGACGCGGCTGGCCCGGCGCAACGCCCTGCCGAGAGAGGTCCGGCGCCGGCTCGCGGGCCGACTGCTCACCGAGGCCAGGCTCCGGACGCTCCCGCCCCAGCCCGCGCCCGTCCCGTCCCGGCTGACCTGGCTGCCCCTGCACTTCAGGGGGGCGGTACGGATCTGAGCGCCGCGCTTGCGCAGCGCTCGGCCTGACTGGGCCGGGCCATCAACACGGCCAGGCGTCACGATCAGGCCATCAGCACGGTCAGGCGTCGAGGACCTGGCCCTCGGCCTGGACGACGGGCGGCTGCGTCGACCAGGGGAAGTTGATCCACCGGTCGGTGTGCCGCCACACGTACTCGCACTTGACCTCGCTGTGCGGTTTCTCATAGACGACCGCGCAGCGCACGTCGGCCACGTGGTCGGCGCAGAAGTCCCGGACCAGCTTGAGGGTGGCGCCGGTGTCGGCCACGTCGTCGGCGACCAGGACGCGGGCACCGGACAGGTCGACGGCGTTGGGGACGGGGGGCAGCATCACGGGCAGGTCGAGACGCTCGTTCACGCCGGTGTAGAACTCCACGTTCATCACGTGCAGGTTCTTCACGTCCAGCGCGTAGCCGAGCGCTCCGGCCACGAACAGGCCGCCGCGCGCGATCGACAGGACCAGATCGGGCCGGTAGCCGTCCGCCGCGATCGTCTCCGCGAGCGCGCGCGAGGCCGTACCGAACAACTCCCAGGTCAGGACTTCTCTCTCCGCAGACACGGGGACCATCTTCGCCGACCCGGGCCGATGCTCGGTACCGGGTCCGGGCGCGGATGTCGGTCGCGGACGGTAGCGTTGGCCGACGTGCCCGCCCCTGATCTGCTGACCGGCAGCGATACCCGGATTCCTGATACCGCGACCCTCCTGGCCGCCGCCGTGGAGGCCATCGGCGGGGCCGAGCGTCCCGGTCAGGTGGAGATGGCCCGGGCCGTCGAGCGCGCGATCACCTCGGGCGAGCATCTGGCCGCCCAGGCGGGCACCGGTACGGGCAAGTCGCTGGCCTACCTCGTCCCGGCGCTGCGGCACGCGATCGCCAAGCGCACCACGGTCGTGGTCTCCACCGCGACGATCGCGCTGCAGCGGCAGCTGGTCGACCGCGACCTGCCCCGGCTGGCCGAGACGCTGGAGCCGCTGCTGGGCGTCAAGCCGAAGTTCGCGATCCTGAAGGGCCGGCGCAACTACCTGTGCCTGCACAAGATCCAGACCGAGGCGTTCGACGAGCCGGACGAGGGCGAGAGCCTGTTCGACCCGCAGCAGCTGTCGGCGCTGGGCCGCCAGGTCAAGCGGCTGAACGAGTGGGCCGACGAGACCACCGAGGGCGACCGCGACGAGCTGGTGCCCGGGGTGAACGAGCAGGCCTGGCGGCAGGTCGCGGTCACCGCCAAGGAGTGCCTGGGCGCCCAGCGCTGCCCGCAGGGCACCGAGTGCTTCGCCGAGCTGGCCCGCGCCCGCGCCGGTGAGGCGCACATCGTGGTCACCAACCACGCGCTGCTGGCGATCGACGCCCTGGAGGACTTCCAGGTACTGCCCGAGCACGACGTGGTGATCGTGGACGAGGCGCACGAGCTGGTCGACCGGGTCACCTCGGTCGCCACCGGCGATCTGAGCGCCGCCGCCGTCGAGGCCGCGGCCCGCCGCTGCGGGCGGCTGATCGAGGAGGGCCTCGCCGACCGGCTCAAGGAGTCCGCCGAGGGCCTCGGCCTGTTCCTCGAGGAGCTGCCCGACGGCCGGATGGACGTGCTGTCCCCGGCCCTGGGCAACACCCTCGTCGTCGTCCGCGACTCCGCGCACACCTGCCTCACGGCGCTCGGGCCGGACAAGAAGGAGAACGACCCGGGCGACGCGGCGGCGCGCAAGGCCGCCCGTTCCTCGCTGGAGGACCTGCACGACACGGCCGTACGGCTGCTGGAGTCGTTCCAGCCCGAGATCTCCGCGCGCTTCGAGGTCGTCTGGCTGGAGAAGCCCTTCGTCCAGGAGGGCCGCCCCAAGCGCCCGCCGACACTGCACGTCGCGCCGATCGGCGTGGGCGGGCTGCTGCGCACGACGCTGTTCGAGGAACGGACCGCGATCCTCACCTCGGCCACCCTCACCCTGGGCGGATCGTTCGAGCCGCTAGCCCGGCAGTGGGGCCTGCCGCCCCTGGAGGACGGCGCGTCCGGGGGAGGCAGGGACGCCCGTACCGCCGCAGAAGGCCTCGCCCGTACGGCCGAGGACGATGAGCCGAAGAGCGACGGCACGAAGGCCAACGGCGCGAAGAAGGACGGCACGAGGAAGGACGGCGCCAAGAAGGACGGCAAACAGGACGGCAAGAAGGTCGTGTGGTCCGGGCTTGACGCCGGGTCGCCGTTCGACCATCCGAAGTCGGGCATCCTCTATGTCGCCCGGCACCTGCCCCAGCCGGGCCGCGACGGGCTCGCCGATGCCTACCTGACCGAGATCACCGAGCTGATCGAGGCCGCCGGCGGCCGGACGCTCGGGCTGTTCTCGTCGATGCGGGCGGCCCGCCAGGCCGCCGACGAGCTGCGCGACCATCTGACCCACCCGCTGCTGTGCCAGGGCGAGGACTCCACGTCCCTACTGGTCAAGCAGTTCGCCGAGGACGAGCGGACCTCGCTGTTCGGCACGCTGTCGCTCTGGCAGGGCGTCGACGTCCCCGGGCCCTCGCTGCAACTGGTGATCATGGACCGGATCCCGTTCCCGCGTCCGGACGACCCGGTGTCCTCGGCCCGCGCTCGGGCGATCGCGGCCAAGGGCGGCAACGGGTTCATGTCGGTCGCAGCGACCCATGCCGCGCTGCTGCTCGCCCAGGGCGCCGGGCGGCTGCTGCGGACGATGGAGGACCGTGGCGTGGTCGCCGTCCTCGATCCCCGCCTGGCCACGGCCCGCTACGGCGGCTTCCTGAAGGCCTCGCTGCCCCCGTTCTGGCCGACGACCGACGCCGCCGTCGTCCGCGACGCCCTGCGCCGCCTCGACACCGCCGCCACCGAGGCTTCCTGACCCTGCACTGAGCCCGCACTGAGCCCGCGTTCGCCTGCGCGCTCGTCCCTGTCGCCGTATCCGGGATCCGCCATGCCCGAAATCTGACCCTTGTGCAGGTCAAGACGTCCCTGCTAGGAATGGACACTATGTCCAGACCGAGAATGGACGTCGAGTCCAAAGTGGCCGGCGTCGAGTCAGTGGCCGGCGCCGAGTCAGTGGCCGGCACGGGAACGTCATCCGGCGCCGCGACCACCGGCGGTGCGGCGACCGGCGTCGCCAAGGCCCTGGTGAAGGGCATGGGGCTGGTCGACCTGATCGCCGCCGGCGGGCCGCGGCGGCTGACCGACCTGGTCGAGGCGAGCGGTGTCCCGCGCGGCACCGTGCTGCGGCTGCTGGAGGTCCTGCTGGACGCCGGGGTCCTGCGCACCGACGCCGCCGGCCTGTACGACCTCGGGCCCCGGCTCGCGGTCTGGGGCCAGCGCTTCCTGGACCGGCTGGACATCCGCGGCCAGGCCGAGGACCTCATGGCCGGGCTGTCCGCCCGTACCCGCGAGACCTGCTTCCTCGGGATCGTCCAGGACGACCAGGTGCTGTACGTCGCCAAGACCGACAGCCCGCAGGCGGTCCGGCCCGCGGCCGTCGTCGGGGCCATGAACCCGCTGCACTGCACCGGGATAGGGAAGGCGCTGCTCGCGCACGCCGACGCCGCGACGGTCCAGCGCTGCCTGGAGGGCCCGCTGATCCGCAAGACCCCCAACACCATCACCGACCCGGACGCGCTCGTGGCCGAGCTGGCTGCGATCCGCGACCGGGGCTACGCGATCGACGAGATCGAGAACGAGGACGGCGTGCGCTGCGTCGCCGTTCCCGTCCGCGACCACACCGGGAAGGTCGTCGCGGCCCTGTCGGTCTCGGCGCCCGCGTACCGGTTCCCCCTGGAGGGCCTGCCCGCCGTCGCCGAAGTGGCGCTGGCGGCCGCCGCGACGCTGTCCGTACGGCTCGGACACCTCGCCGCCGGAAGCACCGGCACATCGGAAAGCGCCGGCACACCCGAGAACGCCGGCACACCCGAGAACACTGGGAACACTGAGAACACGCAGGAGATCTCATGAGCGAGACGGACCCCACCGGTACCCGGGAGACGGGCCAGAGCGCGGGCGAGGACTGGCGCGGCAAGGTCGGCAGGCTGGCCGGGGACGAGGTCACGGCCTTCCTGGGCGAGGACCACATCGCGCGGCTGGCGTGCCTGGACGACAACGGCTGGCCGTACGTGGTGCCCTGCTGGCACGAGTGGGACGGCTCGTCGTTCTGGGTCGTGCCCCGTTCGCGCGCCGCCTGGGCCCGCTACCTGGCCGCCGAGCCACGCTGCGCGATCACCATCGACGAGGCCGGGACGCAGCGCAAGGTGGTGGCGCAGGCGCGGGCCGTGCTGGTGGAGGAGCCCTGCCTGAACGGGAAGTGGCTGCCGATCGCCGAGCGGATGAGCCTGCGCTACCTGGGCGAGCACGGCCCCGAGTACCTCGCCCCGACGCTCGACAAGCCGCGCTGGCTGTTCCGGCTCGACCCGGTGAACATCACCACGTGGCAGGGCAACGACTGGGCGGAGCGGTACAAGTGACGGCCGATGTCGTCGAGCTGACCCGGGCGCTGGTCCGGGTCCCGAGCCCCAATCCGGGTGGTGACGAGAGCGGGGTCGCCAAGGCCCTCGCGGAGATCGCGCAGGCGGCAGGGCTGCCCGCGCCGCGCGTTCTGGAACGTTCCGGCCTGCAGGGACGGTCCGGCCCGCGCCCCAACCTGCTCTTCACGCTCGACTTCGGTCCCGGCGGCCGGCACCTGATGCTGTGCGGCCACATGGACACCAAGCCGATCGGCGACGCGGACTGGTCCGTGGACCCGCTGGCCGCCGATCTGGACGGCGACCGCCTCTACGGGCTCGGCTCGGCGGACATGAAGGGCGCGCTCGCGGCCATGATCCTGGCCGCCGGACGGCTCGTCCGGGAGAACACCCCGGCCGCCGGACGGCTCTCGCTGCTCTTCACCGCCGACGAGGAGGACGGCGCGTACCACGGCGCCCAGTACCTCGCCGAACTGCCGCCCTCGGAACTTGGCCCGGCCGGCACAGTGCTGCCGCCGGCGGACGCGGTGCTCATCGGCGAGCCCGGCGGCATGGACGAGGACTACGACCTCCTCCACCTGGGCAGTCGTGGCATCGCCCGGCTCCGGGCGACCGCGTACGGGCGGCAGGGCCACTCCAGCCTGTCCGGCGAGCCGGGCACCCGCAACGCCGGTGTCGACGTCGCGCACGCCGCGATCGCGCTGGCCGAGGAACTCACCCTCCCCTCCCCCGCCGACCCGTACGGGATCCGGGGCTGGACCACGACGCTCAACACCGGGCTCGCCTTCAGGGGCGGGGTCGGGTACGGCGTGCTGCCGGGCCGGATGAGCGTGGACACCGAGGTACGGCTGCTTCCCGGAATGACCCGCGAGGACGTCCAGAAGCCCGTGACCGCGCTGATCGAACGGGTCGCGGCCCGTACCGGGGCGCGGCTCGAGGTCGAGTTCGACGAGCAGGGCTTCCTGCCGGGTACGGTCGCGGACCCGGCCGGGCCGCTGCCAGCCGCCGTCCGCGCGGTCGCCGAGCGGGTGCTGGGGCACGTTCCGCCGGACGCGATGTTCCCCGGGACGACGGACGCGGCCTTCCTGAAACCGGCGTGGAACGTTCCCGTTCTGCCCGCCTTCGGTCCCGGCCTGCTGCGGCGGGCGCACGGGGCCGACGAGTGGGTTTCGGTGGCGGCGCTGCGCCAGGCCGTCGATCTGTACGCCGGCATCGCCTCCGCCTTCTGCGCGCGAACCGATCCGCACGCCGCGCCGGGCACCGAGCGGGGCTCCGAGTCGGGGACCGGGCCGGGAGGCCCCGAGTGAGCGGCGGGACGGCGGCGACCGGCGAGACCCTGCTCGGCCGGGGCCGCTCGCTGGCGTCCGCGACGACGCTGATGCCGCTGAGCGGGCTGGCGCTGATCCTGGTCATCGCCGCGATCGTGACGCCCGGCTTCTACTCCGACGCCAACATGCGGCTCGTGCTCTTCCAGGCGGGCCTGATCGGCATCACCGCGGTCGGCCAGACGCTCGTGCTGCTCGGCCGGGGCATCGACCTGTCGGTCGGCGCGGTCATGGGCCTCACCACAGTGATCATCGCGACGCAGAGCGAGGGCGACGCGGGACGGCTGCCGGTGGCGATCGGCCTGGCCGCCCTCGCCGGTCTCCTGGTCGGCGCGGTGAACGCCGGACTGGTCGTGCTGCGCGGCGTACCGCCGTTCGTGGCCACGTTCGCGGTGTTCGTGCTCGTCCAGGGCGCCATCACGGCCTGGACGAAGGGCGCGGCGGCGGGCGACATCCCGAAGGCCCTGCAGCCGCTCGGCTCGGGCCGCTTCCTCGGCCTGCCGACGCCGCTGTGGCTGTTCGTCGTGATCGCCATCGTGGCGGCGGTGATCCTGGCCCGTACCAGCGCGGGACGGCGGCTGTACGCGACGGGCTCCAACCCGCGCGCCGCACGCCTGTCGGGAATCCGCACCGGCCGGGTGCTGGCCGTCGGCTACATCGCCAGCGCGCTGCTCGCGGTACTGGCCGGCCTGGTCAGCGCCGCGTACGCCGGGCACGTGGACGCCCAGCTGTCGCGCAGCCTGGACCTGAACTCGCTGGCCGCGGCCGTCATCGGCGGTATCGCGCTGACCGGCGGGCGCGGCCATATCGGGCACACCGTGATCGGTGTGGCGCTGCTGGCCGTGCTGATCGTCTGGATGATCCAGCTCGGCGCCGGGGCGGGCGGCCAGCTCGCCGTGCAGGGCGCGGCGATCCTGCTGGCCACCTGGCTGCGCCAGCGCGGAACGGCCGACTCGGGAGGTGCCAAGTGAGCCCGAAGTTCCAGGTGAGCCCGAGGTGGCCGGTGAGAGCGAGGTGGCAGATGACCCGCGTTCCGCAGCGGACACGGCGTTCGACCAAGCTGGCCGCGACGGCGCTGGCGAGTGTCCTGGTCCTCGGCGCGTGCAGTACCGAGCGCGAGTCGCTCACCGCCGGGCTGGGCGAGGCCGCCGACTGTACGGGGCCACGGGCCAAGGCCGCGCAGCAGAAGTACGCCGAGACCTGGCGCAAGGCGGGCGAGGCAATCGGCCTGCAAGGGCTGTCCCCGGCGCAGGCGGACGTCTGCGAGGTCGACACGTCGAAGTTCGCCAAGGAGAAGCCGAAGGGCGGCTACCGGATCGCGCTCGCCGCGCAGGGCCCGACCAACGCGTGGGCGCTGAGCAACGAGGAGGCGTTCAAGCACCGGGCCGGGCAGCGGGGCGTGGACGTCATGTACGCCTCGGCCAACGGCGACGTGAACAAGCAGGTCGACAACGTCCAGCAGCTCGTGGCGCAGCGCCCGGACGCGATGGTCGTGGTCCCGATGGGCAACGCCATCACCGGCCAGGTACGCGCCGCCGCCGCGCAGGGCATCCCCGTCGTGGTGTGCTCCGGCCGCCTCGGTGAAGGCTCCGGGGCCGTCAGTACGGTCACCCGCGACTACGAGCTGCAAGGGACGCTGTGGGCGGAGTGGATCGCCCAGCGGCTCGGCGGCAAGGGCAAGGTCGCCATGCTGTCGGGGATCGCCGGAGTACCGACCGCCGAGCTGCCCAAGGCGCAGGCGGAGAAGATCTTCGCCGAGAAGTACCCGGGGATCGAGGTCGTGGCCAAGCAGAACACCGACTGGTCGGCCACCAAGGCCAAGACCGTGTCCGCGCAGCTGCTGGCCCGCTACCCCGATCTGGACGCGATCTGGTCGGATTCCTCGATCACCAACCTGGGCGTGTACGAGGCGTACAGCCAGACGGGCAAGCCGGTACCGCCGCTGACCGGTGACGTGACGAACGGGTTCCTGAAGGCGGTCCGGGGCAAGAACGTCCCGTTCGCGCTGGGGGCCTTCCCGCCCGAGCAGAGCGCGCAGTGCCTGGACGTGGCGCTCGACACGCTGGCCGGGAAGAAGGTACCGAGCCAGGTGAACGTGGACGCCGCCGTCTTCACCCACGAGCAGATCGACACCTACGTCCGGCCGGAATGCAGCGACGACCTCGCGGTGCCCTCGGCGCTGCCCGCCGACATGCTCGCGAAGCTCAAGCTGTGCTGAAGGGAGGTGACGCTGAGATGGGCGACCCTGAGATGAGCGACGCTGGAATGACGGGTTCGGAGAGTACGACCGAGACTCCCGCCCTGGAAGCGCGCGGGCTGGTCAAGCGGTTCCCCGGCGTGACGGCGCTGGACGGAGCCGATCTGGTCTGCCGCCCGGGACGGGTGCACGCTCTCCTCGGAGAGAACGGCGCGGGCAAGTCCACCCTCGTGCGCATCCTGACCGGCAACCATCCGCCCGACGAGGGCGAGCTGCGGATCGCGGGCGAGACCGTACGGCTGGACGACCCGCGCCAGGCGCTCGCGCACGGCGTGACCGCCGTCTACCAGGAGCTGACCGTCCTGCCCGAGCTGTCCGTCCTGGACAACGTGATGCTCGGGCAGGAGGTCGCGCGCCGCGGGCTGCTGGACCTTGGCCGGCAGCGGGCCACCGCGCGCGCCGCGCTCGGCCGCGTCGGGCTGGGCGGCCTCGACCCGCGCGCCCGCGCCGGGACGCTCTCGGCCGCCACCCGGCAGCTGATCGAGATCGCCCGCGCGCTGGTGCGCGGCAGCCGGGTGCTGCTGCTGGACGAGCCGTCCGCGCTGCTGGCGGGCGAGGGCCTGGACGCGCTGCACGCGGTCGTCCGCGAGCTCACCGCCGATGGCGTGGCGATCATCTACATCACGCACCGGCTGGAGGAGGTCCGGGCGCTCGCCGACGACGTCACCGTCCTGCGCGACGGGCGCCTGGTCTCCACCGGGCCGGTCGCCGACTACCCGGTGGACCGGATCGTCCGGGAGATGGTGGGACGGGACGTGGACGCGGTCTTCCCCGAACGCACCGAGCCCGCCGCCGAGGACGTGCTGACCGTCCGGGGCCTGGTGCCGTCGGGACGCTCCGTACCGCCGCTCGACCTGAACGTACGGGCCGGGGAGATCGTCGGCGTCGCGGGCCTGCTCGGCTCGGGACGCAGCACGCTGCTGCGGACCCTGGCCGGCGTCATGCCCCGCTCGGCCGGAGCGGTCAGCGTCGCGGGACGGCCGGTGCGCGGCTCGCTGCGCGCCGCCGTGGACGCGGGCGTGGTGCTCGTCCCCGAGGAGCGCAAGACCGAGGGGCTGGTCCTCGACCTGCCCGTACGGGCCAACACCACACTGTCGAGCCTGCGGGCGGTCTCCCCCGGCGGCTGGCTGTCGGGCGCCCGCGAGCGCGCCGCGTTCGAGGAGGAACGGCAGCGGTTCGGGATCCGCGTGTCGGGTCCCGACCAGCGCACCGGGCAGCTGTCCGGCGGCAACCAGCAGAAGATCGTCCTGGCCAAGTGGCTGCGCACCGGGCCCAAGGTCCTGCTGCTGGACGAGCCCACCCGGGGCATCGACATCGGCGCCAAGACCGAGATCTACCGGATCATCGCCGAGCTGGCCGCGCAGGGACTGGCGGTGGTGTTCGTCTCGAGCGAGTTGCCGGAGGTGACCGGACTGGCGCACCGCGTGCTGGTGTGCCGGGACGGCCGCGTGAACGGCGAGCTGACCGGGGACCGGATCAACGAGGAGCAGATCATGCACCTGGCTCTCGGCACCGAAGAGACACCAGGAACAGCGGGCACGACAGGCGCCGAAGACACACCAGGCACAGGCACGACGGGCACGGGCACGACGGGCACAGCGGGCCCGGAAGGCAGGGCGTCATGACGGTCATGACCGCGCCGGACCGCGCGGGAGGCCCCGCGGGTCGTACCGGCCGCGCTCCGGGCGACGTGCTCGCCGCCGCCGCCCGTACCGGGCTGGCGGCCTGGGCGATCGTCGCGATGCTGGTGGCCGTGCTGACCGTGGCGAACCCGGGCGGGTTCTGGGCGGCGGCGAACATCGCCAACGTGCTGACCGCGACCGTGGTGCTCGGCCTGGTGGCGCTGGGCCAGCATCTGGTCGTGCTGACCGGCGGCATCGACCTGTCGGTCGGTTCCACCGCCACGCTGTCGGCGCTGCTGACCGCGATGCTGATCGACGGCTACCCGATCCGGACGATCCCCACGATCCTGCTGATGCTGGTCTTGGGCGCCGCGATCGGGATCTTCCACGGGCTGATCGTGTCGCGGACCACCATCCCCGCGTTCGTGGTGACGCTGTCGACGTTCTACCTGATCCAGGGGATCGCGTTCCTGATCAGCAGCACGCCGACCGGGCAGGTCACCCGGGCGCTGGCCGCCGTGGGGATGCGCCGCGCCGGGCCGTTCCCGCTGGCGCTGGCGGTGCTGGCGGTCGCCGTGGTGATCGTCGCGGTGCTGCTGCATCGCACCCGCTTCGGCCGGCACGTGCACGCGGTCGGCGGCGACAAGGAGGCGGCCCGCTCGGCGGGTGTGCCGGTACGCCGCACGCTGCTGCTCGCGTTCATGATCGCGGGCACGCTGGCCGCGGCCGCCGGGGTGATGCTGGCCGCGCGCGCCACGATCGGTTCCCCGAGCGCGGGCCAGGGCCTGGAACTGTCGGCCATCACGGTCGTGGTGGTAGGCGGCGCCTCGCTGCTGGGCGGCCGGGCCAGCCTGACCGGAACGCTCGGCGGCGTGGCCCTGCTCGCGCTGGTGGAGAGCTCGTTCACCCTGCTCCAGCTCCCCGCCACCTCCTCCGACCTGATCCGCGGCGTGGTGATCCTGGCCGCCGCCGCACTCTTCGTCCCAAGGACCAACGATGACTGACACTCCCGAACCCCGGGTCATTGTGGGGGGACGACCCCCCACACCCCCCGAACCGCCGGCGGAGGTGATCGGGCTCGGCGAGTCGCTGCTGCGGCTCTCCCCGCCCGGCCACCAGCGGCTCGACCATGCCACCGGCCTGGACATCGAGGTCGGCGGCGCCGAGATGAACGCGCTGATCACCGCCGCCGGGCTCGGGCTGCGGGCCACCTGGATCTCCCGGGTGGCCGGCAACCCGCTCGGCCAACGGGTGGCCGCGCACGCGCACGCGTTCGGTGTACGGACGCATCTCGACTGGGACGCCGATGCCCGCGCGGCGCTGTACTTCGTCGAGCAGGGCGTACCGCCACGGCCTTCGGAGGTCCTGTACGACCGTTCCGGTACGGCCATGCGGCGGCTGTCCCCCGACACCTTCGACTGGAAGGGGCTGACCTCCGGGGCCGGGGCCGTACTGAGCAGCGGCATCACCTGCGCGCTCGGCGCCGGGCCTGCCGCGGCCGTCACGGCGCTGCTGTCGGCCGGTCGCGGCAACGGCGCGGTCACCGCGTTCGACGTCAACCATCGCGCCAAGATGTGGACCTGGGAGCAGGCCGTACCGGTCCTGCGCGGCGTGCTCCCCCACGTGGACGTGCTGCTCGCGAGCCGGGGCGACCTGCTGCGGCTGCTGCCGGACGCCCGCGAGGACGAGGGCCCGGTGGGGCTGGCGCGGCAGGCGATCGACGCGTTCGGGCACGAGCTGGTCGTGCTCCGCGAGACCGACCAACTGCCCGGACGGCGGGTGGCCACGCGGGTCACGGCCGTCACCGCCGCCGAGGAGTACGCGAGCGCCACGTACGAGGCCGACGTCGTCGACTCGTTCGGGGCCGGGGACGCCGCGCTGGGCGTGCTGCTGGCCGCCCGGCTCGCCGGCGACGACCCCGCCACGATCGTCGACAAGGCGGCCTGGGCGGGCGCTTTCCAGCACACCATGCCCGGCGACGCGTGCCAGATCCGTCCTTCGGACGTGGCGCGCCGCGGGGCCGAGGCACGGAGGATCCTGCGTTGACACCTGCGGCAGCGAATACCGACGCGACCGATTCCGGCGCCAACGATTCTGGCGCGACCGATTCCGGCGGGCGCGACTTCGGCGGTGCGATCGCCATCCTGCGGCTGACCGACCACCGGCACATCGTCGCGGTCGGCACCGCCCTGTACGAGGCGGGCCTGAAGGCCATGGAGGTCACGTTCGACCATCCCGGCGCGCCCGCCGCGCTGCGCGAGCTTCGGGCGGCGCTGCCCGCCGACGCGATGCTGGGGGCGGGCACGATCCGTACCCGCGAGCAGGTCCAGCAGGCCGCGTCCTGCGGTGCCCGCTACTGCGTCAGCCCGCACACCGATACCGGGCTGATCCGGGCGGTGCTCGGCGCCGGGCTGGAGCCGCTGCCGGGCGCCGCGACGGCCACCGAGGTCGCGGCGGCGCAGGATGCGGGCGCCCGGCTGATCAAGCTGTTCCCGGCGGGCGCGCTCGGGCTGCCGTACCTGAAGGCGCTGCTCGGCCCGTTCCGCGAGGTGTCGTTCATCCCGACGGGCGGCGTCCGGCACGACGCGGTGGGCGAGTGGCTGGCCGCCGGGGCGGTGGCGGTCGGGCTCGGGTCCGACCTGGTCCCGGCCGCGCCGGGCCCGGACGATATGCCCGGCATCGCCGAGCGCGCGGCGACGGTGGCCGCGCAGATCGCGGGAGCCTCCTCCTCGTGATCGTCGACGCTCATCTGCACGTGTTCCGTCCCGCCGCCGTACGGCATCGGGCGGTGGACGAGCTGGCCCCGGCCGGGCGTGACGCCCCGGCCGGGGACCTGCTGGGCGTGATGGCCGCCTCCGGGGTCGACCGGGCGGTACTCGTCCCGCTCGGCCCGGAGGACGAGTACGTGGCCGAGGCGCGGGCCGCCCGTCCCGGACGGTTCGCGGCGGTCGCGGTGGCGGGTCCGGAGATCCAGGGAAGGCGCCCGGGAACGGGCCCGCTGGAGGCACTCCGCGTGCGGCTCGCGCAGGGTTTCTCCGGGCTCCGCACGCAGTGGCTCGGCGAGCCGGGGCGTCCCCTGGCCGATAGCCCGATGCTGCCGGTACTGCGCGAACTGGCCGAACGCCAGCTGCCGCTGTGGAGCTACGTACCGCCCGAGCAGCTCCCGCTCCTGCGCGAGCTTCCGGACGCCGTCCCCGATCTTCGGATCGTCCTCAACCATCTGGGGTTCGCCCCGCACGACATGCGCGTGGACGAGCACGGCCGGCCCTGGTTCGACGACCCGTTCCCGCCGCCCGTGGTGGAGACGGTCCTCGGGCTGGCGCGGCATCCGGGCGTGTATCTGATGTTCTCCGGACAGTACGCGCTGTCCCGCGAGGCGCCTCCGTACGCCGACCTGAACGGCGTCGTACGCGCGTTCGCGGACGCCTATGGCGCGGATCGGATGCTCTGGGCCTCCGATTACCCGTGGACTCGCGACGTACCGGGGTATGCCGAGCTGCTGCGGCTGGCCGAGCACGCGCTGCCCGGCCTGTCCGCCGCCGAACGCGCCGCCCTGCACGGCGGCACCGCGCTGTCCCTCTTTCCCGAACTCACCGCTGTTTCCTGAATTCACGCTCTTTCCTGAGCTGACAACTCTGCTTGAAAGCCAGCAGCCTGAAAGCCCGCAAGTCTGAAAGCCCGCACGTCTGAAAGCCCGCAAGCAAGGAGGCCTGATGCCGACCATCGCACCGAACGCCGAGGGGATGCCCCGGTCCGGGATCCGCGCGATCATGGACATGGCCTGGCGGCTGCCGGACCCGGTCATCGGGCTGCACGTGGGCGAGCCCAGTTTCGCCACGCCGAAGCACGTCCTGGACGCGGCGGCGGACGCCTACACCCAGGGCCTCACCCGGTACGTGCCCAACGCCGGGGTGACCGAGCTGCGCGAGGCGATCGCCGCCAAGCTGCGCGAGCGCAACGGCATCGCGTCCGCGACGACCGATCGGGTCATCGTGTCTGCCGGGGGCATGCAGGCCATCCAGCTCGGGATGAGCTCGGTGGTCAGCGCCGGCGACGAGGTCCTGATCCCGGACCCGGGCTGGCCCAACTTCAACATGATCGTCCAGCTGCTGCAGGGCGTCCCGGTCCGGTACGAGCTGCGGCCGGAGAACGGCTTCCAGCCCGACCTCGCCGATCTGGCCCGGCTGATCACGCCGCGGACCCGCGCGATCATAGTGAACTCGCCGTCCAACCCGCTCGGGACCGTGCTGCCCGGCGAGACCGTGGAACGGCTGGTCGCGTTCGCCCGCGAGCACGATCTGTGGCTGCTCTCGGACGAGTGCTACGAGGAGATCACCTTCGACGGGCCGCACGTCAGCCCCGCCACGTTCGACACCGACGACCGCGTCATCAGCTGCTTCAGCTTTTCCAAGACCTACGCGATGACCGGGATGCGCGTCGGCTACCTGCTCGCTCCGCCGCAGCTGGCGCCCGTGTGCGCCAAGCTGCAGGAGCCGCTGGTGGCGTGCGTGAACGCACCCGCCCAGTACGGCGCGCTCGCGGCGCTGAACGGGCCGCAGGAGCAGACGGTCACCGCGCGCGACGCGTACCGCGAACGGCGCGAGGCCGCCACGGCGGTGCTCGACAAGGCCGGCCTGCCGTACCTGCGTCCCGAAGGTGCCTTCTACCTGTGGCTGAACGTGTCCGACCGGTGCGGTGACGACGTGACCGCATGGGCCGTCCGGCTGCTGCAGGAGGAGCACGTCGCGGTCGCCCCCGGAACTACCTTCGGCCCGCACGGCGAAGGCTGGATCCGCCTCTCCCTGGCCACCGCCACCGAAGACCTCCTGGAAGGCCTGGACCGCATCATCCGCTGCCGCTGACCCCGTTGACTCGTGGCGTGTTCGCCCAATTCCGCCCCACCGAAAGGCGAACACGCCACGAGTCGACCCTGGGGACGTCAGCCGGCATGGACGAGGCGGCGGCCGGAGATCTCCTGCGGCTCGACCCGGATGTAGACGGGACGGTCGCCGCCCGGCCACGGCTCGACGGTGGCACCCGTCGGCCGCTCGTGGTCGGGCAGGTGCTGGCCGCCGCCGCGCAGCAGCACGCTCCAGCCCTCGTGCCGCTGCTCGTCGATCCGGTCGACCTGGAACGCGATCCGGACCGCCGCGCCGGTGAGGACGGTGGCCAGGCTCTGGTTGAGCCGTCCTTCCAGGCTGGTGCGGAAGACCACCGCCTGCCCGTCCACGGTGTAGTTCACCGGGATGACGGCGGGTCCCTCGCCGTCGTCGAAGGCGACCCGCCCGACGCCGCCCGGCGAGATCAGCTCCAGGCACTCCTGGCTGTCCAGCTCCTCCAGTACGGGACGGGCGGAGCTGGGACGGTCCGAGACGGGACGGTCGGACGGGTCCGCTCCGGCAGGTGTGTTCATGATCGGGGTCCTTCCCGCGATCGACCGGTCTCACGCGGCCGGTCTCACGCGGGTGGCCCGTCAGGATCGCCGGCGGGTCTCCAGGAAGTCCCCGATCCGGCCGATCGCCTCATCGAGATCATCGGCGTACTGCAGGGTCACCACCCGGAAGTGGTCGGTGTCGGGCCAGTTGAACCCGGTGCCCTGGACGATCAGGATCCGCTGCTGCTCCAGCAGATCGAAGGCGAACTGGACATCGTCGTCGATCGGGTACATCTCCGGGTCCAGGCGCGGGAAGACGTACAGCGCGCCCTTCGGCTTGGCGCAGCTCACGCCGGGGATGTCGTTCAGCAGCTTCCAGGCGCGGTCGCGCTGCTCGCCGAGCCGCCCGGTGGGGAGCACCAGGTCGTCGATGCTCTGGTAGCCGCCGAGCGCGGCCTGGATCGCGTGCTGGCCGGGGACGTTGGGGCACAGCCGCATGTTGGCCAGGATGTCCAGGCCCTCGATGTAGGACTCGGCGTGCTCGGTCGGCCCCGACAGCACGACCCAGCCGGAGCGGAAGCCCGCGACCCGGTAGTTCTTGGACAGCCCGCCGAACGTCAGGCACAGCAGGTCGGGGGCCAGCGAGCCGATCGAGACGTGCTCGGCGCCGTCGTACAGGATCCGGTCGTAGATCTCGTCGGCGAAGATGATCAGGTTGCGGCGGCGGGCGACCTCGACGATCCGCTCCAGCACCGCGCGCGGGTAGACGGCGCCGGTCGGGTTGTTCGGATTGATGATCACGATCGCCCGGGTGCGGTCGGTGATCTTCGCCTCGATGTCCTCCAGCGACGGCGACCAGTCCTCGGCCTCGTCGCACAGGTAGTGCACGGGCGTCCCGCCGCACAGCGAGACCCCGGCCGTCCAGAGCGGGTAGTCGGGGGCCGGGATCAGCACCTCGTCGCCGTTGTCGAGCAGTGCCTGGAGCGTCATCACGATCAGCTCCGACACGCCGTTGCCCAGGTAGACGTCCTCCACGTCCACCCCGGTCAGTCCCTGCTCCTGGTACCGCTGCACGACGGCGCGGCGGGCCGGCAGGATCCCCTTGGAATCGCTGTAGCCGTGCGCCTCGGGCAGGTTGAGCACCATGTCCTGGAGCAGTTCGGCCGGGGCCTCGAAGCCGAAGGGGGCCGGGTTGCCGATGTGCAGCTTGAGGATGCGCTGCCCCTCGGCCTCCAGTTGCTTGGCCCGCTTCAGGACCGGCCCCCGGATGTCGTAGCAGACGTTACTGAGCTTGCTCGACTGATTGACCTGCATGGACGAACCCTATCCGCGACGATCGGGAAGTATTCCGCCGCCCGCCGCTCACGGGGCCGCGATCGATTCCAGGACGCCGCGCGCTGCGGCCCGCCGGGCCGGCCGGATCGCGGCGAGCACCCCGGCCGCCGCGCCCACCAGGACGATCAGTCCCAGCTGCAGGGGCGGTGCCGCGAACGGGTCGTCCAAGGTACGGGTCAGTCCCCAGCCCAGGAACAGCCCGAGCCCGGCGCCGCCGGCCGTACCGAACAGCGCCACGATCACCGATTCCCACCGCACCATCGACCTGACCTGCGGACGAGTGGCGCCGACGGCGCGCAGCAGGCCCAGCTCGCGGGTCCGCTCATGGACCGACAGCGCCAGCGTGTTGGCGATGCCGAGCAGCGCGATCACGATCGCCAGCGCGAGCATCCCATACACGATGCCCAGGAAGGCGGCCATGTCCGCGGTCTGCGCGGCCACGTAGGCGTCCCGGTCCTGAACGGGCGGCGCGCCGTGCGGCCGGGCCAGCTCGGTGATCGCGCGCTGGACGTCCGTCTCCGAGGCGCCCGGCCGCAGCTTCACGAACGCGACACCGTCCAGGGATTGCCGGTTGTGGACGTTCCAGGCCGTACGGGGGACGAGGTAGTCCCCGGCGACATCGGCCCTGCGGTAGATCGCGCCGACCGCGAGGGTCTGCCGGGAGCCGTCGGAGTACGTGACGGGCACCGCCGTGCCGACCTTCCAGCCGCGCTCGGCGGCCGTCTCCGCCGAGACCGCGAGGTTCTCCGCGAGCCGCCCGGCGGTGACGTCCAGGTCCAGGACCCGCCCCAGCCGGGACGGGTCGCCGACGCGGACGTCGGCGTTCCTCCCGTCCAGCCGCGCGCTGCCCTGGCCCAGCCCCGCGGCGCCCGCGACCTGCGGAAGCCGGGCGGCCTCGTCGGCCAGGGAGGGGCTGAAGCCGCCGGACTCGTTGGTCCCGCCGTTGATGACGAGCCCGCCGGAGAACGATCCCGCGACGCCGTCCTCCAGCGACGCGCGCATCGACCCGACGAACACGGTCAGCAGCGTGACCACCCCGACACCGACCATGAGCGCGGTCGCGGCGCCGGACGTCCGGCGCGGGTTGCGGGCGGCGTTGTCACGCGCGAGCCGTCCCGCCGCACCGCGCAGCCGCGCGGCCGGGCCGCCCATGGCGGCAGCGGCGGGCCGGGCGGCGGCCGGGCCGAGCATCACCATGACGGCCAGCGCCATCACGGCGCCGACGCCCGTCACCGTGAGCGAGCCGATCAGCGCACCGGTGATCACCGCGCCGGCGGCGACGGCGGCCAGCGCGATCCCGGTCAGGACGCGCGGGACCGAAGGTGCGGCGCCATCCCGCGAGGTCTCGCGGAGCGCGGCCATCGGCGCGACCCGGGACGCCCGTACGGCCGGCGGCAGCGCCGCCAGCAGCGTGACGACCACCCCGACCGGCACGACGATCAGCGCGGTGGCCGCGGTGAACACCAGCCCTTGCGCCGGCAGGCCCATCCCGAAACCGGAGAACAGCAGCTTCAGCAGCGCCGCGCAGCCGATCCCGCCCGCCAGCCCGGCGAGCGTGGCCACGGCCCCGACCACCAGGGCCTCGGCCGCCGCCAGCCCGAGCAGCTGGCGCCGCGAGGCACCGACCGCCCGCAGCAGCGCGGACTCGCGGGTGCGCTGCGCCAGCGTGATCGCGAAGGTGTTGTGGATGCTGAACGCCGCCACCAGCAGCGCCACCAGCCCGAACGCCGCCAGCCCCGCACGGAACGTGCTGATGAAGCCGCCCTGCACGAGGTCGAGCCCCTCCTGTGCCAGCGTCCTGCCGGTCACGGCCTCGGCGCCGGCGGGCAGCACGAGACGGACGCGGGCGGCCAGCTCGTCCTGGCTCGTCCCGTCCGCCGCCCGGATCAGCACACCGGTGACGCGCCCGGGATCACGCTGGACGTGGCGCTGTGCACCTTCCAGCGAGAACGCCGTGAACGAGGTCTCCCCGAAGGCGTCCTCGTCCCCGAACTTCGTGATGCCGACGACCCGTACCGGGACCTTCCGCGGCGTCAGCACCGCCGTACGGTCGCCGACCCGCAGCCCGCCGTCCGTGGCGAACCGGCGGTTGATCACGACCTCGTCCGGCGCGTTCGGGGCGCGGCCCTCGACGACCCGGTACGGGTTGAGCGCCGGGTCCTCGATCCAGTTGCCCGCCAGCCGCGGGCCGCGCGCGTCGATGACCGTCCCGTCGGCGCGGAGCAGCTGGCCGGAGCCCTGCACCACGGGCTGGACGTTCGCCGCGCCCGGTACCCGCCGGGCCCGCTCGACCGCCGACGCGTCGATCTCCCCGCGCAGCTGCCCGGGGCTCTCGGTCACGCGGGTCGCGTTCCGTACGGTGACGTCGGTGTCGGCGTACGCACGCGAGAAGTAGCCGTCCAGGCTCGCCGAGAGCGTGTCCCCCAGCACGAGCGTCCCGGTCAGGAACGACACGCCCAGGAACACCGCCACCAGCGAGCCCGCCAGCCGGCGCCGCCGCCCCCACAGCTCCTTGGCCGCCAGCCCGATCATGACCGGTCCCCCAGTTCCCTGATGCGGTCCAGGACGCCGGCCGCGGTCGGTTCCGGCATGAGGTCGACCACCCGGCCGTCGGCCAGGAAGACCACCGCGTCGGCGTGCGCCGCCGCGACCGGGTCATGGGTGACCATCGCGACCGTCTGCCCCAGATCGTCCACCGCCGCCCGGAGCAGCCCGAGCACGTCGCTCCCGCTCCGGGAGTCGAGGTTGCCGGTGGGCTCGTCCGCGAACACGATCTCCGGCCGGGTGACCAGCGCGCGGGCCAGCGCGACCCGCTGCCGCTGCCCGCCCGACAGCTCCGCCGGGCGGTGCGACAGCCGGTCGCCGAGCCGCAGGATCCGGACCACCGTGTCCAGCCGCTCCCGGTCGGGTCCCTTCCCGGCCAGGGTCAGGGGGAGCGTGATGTTGTCGCGCGCGGTGAGCGTGGGGAGCAGGTTGAACGACTGGAACACGAACCCGACGCGTTCGCGCCGCAGCCGCGTGAGCGCCCGGTCCGAGAGCGTGCCCAGCTCCTGGCCGCCGACGAAGACCTGGCCGGAGGAAGGTGCCTCCAGGCCCGCGACGCAATGCATGAGCGTCGACTTCCCGGCCCCGGACGGACCCATGATCGCCGTGAAGCGGCCGGGCGGGAACGCCACGGTCACCTCCTCCAGCGCGCGCACCGCCGTGTCCCCCGTCCCGTACCTCTTGCTCAGCCGGACGGTGCGCGCGCCGCCGACCGGGGCCTCTCCTCCGTGTGCTCGTTGGTGTGCGTGTGACTGCGCCTGTGTACGTGCTGTCTCTGCCATGCGGGGATCGTGGGCCCGCGATATGCCCCGCGTCGTCGGGTGAGGAGCGTCACTCCGGCTGCATCCTGAGGCGCAGCGCGCGCGAAGCCCGTACACCCCGGGGCGTACGGGCAAGGCCACGATCAAGACCCCAAGATCCAGCAGTTCGAGATCAAGCAGTCTGAGATCCAGCAGTTCAAGATCAAGCGGTCCGAGACCAGCGGTCCGAGATCAAGCGGTTCAAGATCAATCAGACACGGCGTCCAATTGTGATGCGCGCAACATACAAGCAGGCTTGCTTGCTTGTATCCGCGCTCGTACCGTCGAGGTGTGACAGCGAGAGGCGTGACCGCGAGAGGCGCGGGCGGTGACCGGCGGCGGCACCACCGCCGGCACGGCGGGCGGCGCACCCAGGTCCAGCGCCGCACCGAGACCCAGCGGCGGCTGCTCGACGCGACCGCGGACGCGCTGGCCGACCTCGGCTGGTCCGGGCTGTCGACGACCGAGGTGTCACGGCGCGCCGGGGTCTCGCGCGGCGCGCAGCAGCACCACTACCCGACGAAGATGGCGCTGGTGGCCGCCGCGCTGGAGCACCTGCTCGACCGGCTCAGGTCCGAGTACGAGCAGTCGTTCGCCGCGCTGCCGCACGACCGGCGCGATGTCGCCGCGGCGCTCGACCTGTTCTGGGAGACGCTCCGGAAGCCGCCCGCCATGGCGCTCCTCGAACTGGCCCTGGCCGGACGTACCGACGAGGACCTGCGCGGCCTCAGCGTCGATCTGAGCGAGCGCGTCGTGCAGATCGTCAAGGAGGTCTTCCATGACCTGTTCCCCGAGACCCTCCCCGAGGACCTCGTGGACACCCTGATCCGCGGCCTGTTCGCCCTGCTGGTCGGGCTGTCGCTGCAGAACTCGCTCGACGGCGACGCCAACGGCCATCAGGCGGCCGTGCTGGCGCAGCTCAAGGACTTCGCCCGGCTGCTCATCCCCGACACCGGCGCCCTACCGCGCGCCACCCCCACCCCCTCCCCCACCCCCGCCTCCTGATCTCCGCACATCCTGCACATCCCCCTGCACGACCCCTGTACGACTCCGAGGGAGCGCCCGACATGACCAAAGCCCCCACCGAACTCGCCGAGGAAGTCCGCGAGCAGGTCAAGGACCGCAGCTCCTACCTCGGTGTCATCGACCGCCTCAACAAGGCGTCGGTCGAGAAGCACTGGGAGGCGTACGCCGACATCCCCTGGGACGACCCCGACCTCGCGATCGACCCCAAGGACCCGCGCTGGATCCTGGGCGATCTCGACCAGCTCGGCCGGACCGAGTGGTACCGGTCGCAGCCCGAGGAGGTCCAGGCGCAGATCGGCCTGTGGCGGGTGGCCACCGCCATGAAGATCGGCCTGCAGTTCGAGAACCTGCTCAAGCGCGGGCTGCTCAACTACGCCTACTGGCTGCCCAACGGGCGGCCCGAGTTCCGGTACGTCTACCACGAGACGACCGAGGAATGCCATCACGGCATGATGTTCCAGGAGTTCGTGAACCGGTCCAAGCTGCCCGTCCGCGGCATGCCCAAGGCACTGACCATGATCGCGCAGGTCGCGCCGTGGATCCCGCTGGTCAACACGGAGCTGTTCTTCATCTTCGTGCTCGGCGGCGAGGACCCGATCGACTACGTCCAGCGCAAGAACCTCAAGGGCGGGCACATCAAGCACCCGCTCGAGCAGATGATCATGAAGATCCACATCGCCGAGGAGGCCCGGCACATCTCGTTCGCCCGGCACTACCTCAAGCACCGGGTCCCGAACCTGACCAAGGGCCGGCGGCGCGCCATCGGCTTCGTCTCGCCGCTGATCCTCGGCTGGATGGCGCGGATCATGCTCTCCCCGCCCGGACCGATGGTCAAGCACTTCGCCATCCCCCCGGAGGTCGTCCGCGAGGCGTACAAGGACGGCGCCCACATGGACGAGGTCAGCGACTCGGTCGGCAAGGTCCGCGACCTGCTGGCCGAGCTGGACCTGATCACCCCGGTCAACCGGCGGCTGTGGAAGGTGCTCGGCATCTGGGACGAGCCGAAGGCCCGCCGCACCGCCCGCACGACCCGTACCGCCAAGGCCGCCTGAACCGGCTCGACCCCGGCCTGAACCGGCTGCCTGGATCGGCTGCCCGGATCGGCTCCCGGGATCGGCTGCCCGGATCGAAGCGGCCCGAGGCCGAGCGACGCCGTCCCGGCCCGCCCGAATGTGAGCATCGGGCGGGCCGGGTCTGTTGCCCGGGCGGCTGTTCAACCGGACGTGCCCGGCCCTAGACTCTCAGCGCAATTACACAGACCATCCAATACGCGGAGCGGAGCGAGCGATGAGCATTGCGATCGTGACCGGAGGCGCATCCGGCATCGGCCGGGCGATCGCCACGTCCCTGGTGGCCCGCGGCGACACCGTGGTCGTCACCGACATCGACGAGGGCGGCGCCGGCAAGGTCGCCGACCGGCTCAACACGCTCGGCCGCGGCAAGGCCACCGCGGCCCGGCTGGACGTGACCGACGCCGCCGCGGTGGCCGAGGCCTACCGCGCGGTACGGGACGAGCACGGCCGGCTCGACCTGGTGTTCAACAACGCCGGGATCGCGATCGGCGGGCTGGCCGAGGAGCTCACCCTCGACCACTGGAACCGCGCGATCGACATCAACCTCAAGGGCGTGGTGCACGGCGTGCACGCCGCGTACCCGATCATGCTGGAGCAGGGCTCCGGGCACATCGTCAACACCGCCTCGCTGGCCGGGCTGGTCCCGATGCCGATCGGCATCCCCTACACCGCCACCAAGCACGCGGTCGTGGGCCTGTCCCTCGGCCTGCGCGCCGAGGCCGCCGGCCGGGGCGTCAAGGTCAGCGTCGTGTGCCCCAGCTTCGTCGACACCCCGCTGCTGACCAACGTCAACCCGGACCTGCCCGAGACACCGATGAGCGGCGACGCCAAGAACGACATCGCCAAGGCGTCCCCGCGGCTCTACACCGCCGAGAAGCTGGCCCGCGACGTCATGCGCGGCGTCCGCAGGAACCAGGCGCTCATCGTCGCCCCCGCGCACGGCCGCATCGCCTGGCGCGGCGTCCGCCTCAACCCGGGCGCGGCCGTACGGGTCGCGCAGATCGCCGTCGACCGCATCCGCGCCGACAAGAGCTGACCACCGGGCCGGTCAGCACCGGCCCGGTCTGCACGGCCCGGTCTGCATTGGCCCGGTCTGCACCGGCCTGAACAGCACCGGCACGATCAACACTGGCCCTATCTGCACTGGCAGTGGGACGGCCGGCGCCCTGCGCGCCGGCCGTCCCTGCCGTCACTTCGGGTTGTAGCAGGGCGTATCGAGCCGGTGGTTCCTGGCTGTGGGCCCCGCGTAGAAGTCCGTGATCACCCTCGTGCCGGTGTACTCCCGCTCGTCGGGCCGCGACATCACCGACTGCCGGAACGCCGCCGAGTTCGGGGTACCGGAGAAGTTGCCGGCCTGCGCGGGCAGCATCCCCTCGTAGTCCACCGTGGTGACCTGGCCGAGCGCCTCGTACACGCCGTCCCTGGTCAGGTTCTTGTTCGCCGCCGCCTTCTCCAGCACCGTCTGGAGCGCGTACGAGGTGATCCAGCCGGTGGCGTAGCTGTCGTCCGGCTCCACCCGCCCGACCGCCTGCCGCATGGCGGTGTTGCCCGGCGAGTCGTACGCGAACGGCTTCCAGGGCGCGACGTACCAGAACTTCGCCTTCATCACGGGGAACGACGGCGCGCGCAGCATGTCCTTGCCCCACGTCGGGTTGCTGCCCATGAACTGGCCCTGGAACCCGGCCTGGACGGTCTTCGCCACGATCGTCGCGGCCTCGACCGGCCCGGTCGTCAGCACCACCACGTCCGGCTTGCGCTCCAGGATGGCCGCGATCGCGGCCTCCTGCCCGTCCGCGCCCTGCTTGGTCGGCAGTTCCGCGTAGCTCAGGCCGCGCGCGTTCGCGGCGATCTTCGCGCCCGCCGCCGCGTCGCCGCCGTAGTCCCCGGGGAAGTAGATCGCCATCGCGCTCTCGGCCTTGAAATTGTCGACGGCGTAGTCGACGGCGTTCATGGCCTCGAAGCAGTACGACGCCCCGGCCTCCAGGATGACGTTCTCGAACTCCCACTTGGAGGGGTAGGACGCGGGCACCGCGATCATCCGGTTCGCGCGCAGATCGTTCAGGATCGCGCCGGTCGTCGGCGACCCCAGGCTCTGCGCCAGCGCCAGCACCTTGTCCTTGATCTCCAGGTAGGCGCGGCGGTGCGTCGCGGGATCGTACTTGTTGTCGCGGACGTAGGTCCGGACGTCGATGTCGTACCCGCCGATACCGCCGTCCTTGTTGACCCGGTCCCAGAACGCCTGCTGCGCCCGGGTCAGCGGGCCGCCCAGCAGCCTGAACGGGCCGGCGGTGAGGTCGGAGATCGTCCCCAGGTAGATGCAGCCGTGTTCCTTGTTCACCGGCTTCGGGCACGGCGCCTCGGTGATTCCCGGGACCGGCTCGCCCGCCCCGTCCTCGCCCGCGCCGCCGCAGCCCGCCGCCACCAGCGCCAGCAGGGCGGCCCCGGCGACCATGGCCTTGCCCCGGGTCCGGTACGGGCGCGACCTCGCCGGACGGGGCCGGTCCGCACGGGGCCGGTCCGCACGGGGCCGGTACGGACGCGGCCTGTCAGAGCGCTCGGAGACCATCGATCACTTCCTTGAGAATGCGCACGTCGGGGCGCCCGGCCTGGACGACCGGCTTCTGCACTTCCACCAGCCCGCGCTCCACCAGATCGCCCAGCAGCACCCGGACCACTCCCACCGGCAGCGCCAGTTCGGAGGCCAGTTCCGCCACCGTCAGCGGGTTGAGGCAGCACTCCAGGATTCGCTCGTCCTCAGGCCCCAGCAGTGCGGGCTCCGGCATCGGGACCTCGGCCGTCACCAGGACCGCGATCAGATCGAGGTCACCGCCGCGCTGCCGGGTCCGGCCCCGGGTCACCGCGAACGGCCGGACGACCGGTCCCGCGTCCTCGTCGACCCACAGGTCGTCCGGTCCCCCGCTGGACATCACGCGCCGCCGGGCCCGGACCCGCCGGGCCCGCCCTCGCTCGGACCCGCCTCGTCCTCGCCCGCGTCGTACCAGCCTGGCCCGTACGTACCGAACTCATGCCGGCCCCGCTCGTACCGGCCGGCCTCATGCTCACCGGACTCGCGCCGGCCGGGCTCGTACTGGCCCGGCTCGTACTGGCCCGGCTCGTACTGGCCCGGCTCGGGCTGTCCGAAGGCGTACTGACCCGAGTCGGACGGTCCGGAAGCGTGCTGGCCGGAGTCGCGCGGACCCGGCAGGTACTGACCGGCGGCATGCTCGCCGGAACCCGAGGGACCGAAGGCGTACCGGCCCGAGTCCGACGGTCCGGAGGCGTACCGACCGGAGTCGGACGGTCCGGACCCGAACTGGCCCGAGTCGGACTGGCCCATGTCGGACTGGCCCGAGTCGGACGGTCCGGAGCCGAACTGGCCCGAGTCGGAGGACCCAGGTTCGCCCGCGGTGTCCTCCCGGCCGCGCCGCCAGCCCTGCTGCATCGTGGCCATCAGGTCGCGGGCGGCCTCCGGCGAGCGCGGTGCGGGCTCGTTCTCCGGTACGGCCTGCTCCTGCTGCCGCGCCTTCGCCGACCTCCTGAGCTGAGGTGCCAGGCTGGCCTGGCGGCGCCGTACGGGCAGCTCGCCGGTCGTCAGCGTGGGCGGGTGCTCGGACGGAGGCGTCGGCGCCGCCAGCGGCGTGCCGGCATACGCGACCGGCCCGATCGCGTCGGTCGGCCCGTGCGCCCGCACCGGCTCGCCGGATCCAGGCCCAGGCCCGGGGACGGGCGGCCCGGAGACGAGCTCGGCGGCCGCCGGCGCGGGCGGAAGCTCGGCGGTGGGGGCCGCCTCGATCACGGCCGGACGGCTCGTCTCCGACTCGACCACCAGGTCCTGCGGGATCAGCGCGATGGCGATCACCCCGCCATAGGGCGAGCCGCGCAGCGTGACCCTGATCCCGTGCCGTGCCGCCAGCCGGGCGACGACGAACAGGCCGAGCCGGGCGCTGTCGTCCAGGTCCAGCTCCGGGTCGGTGGTCAGCAGCCGGTTGAAGTCGTCCATGGTCGCGGGGTCGATGCCGAGCCCGCGGTCCTCGACCTCCAGCACGAAGCCGTGCGCGACCTGCTGGCCGGTCACCCGGATCGGGGTGTTGGGCGGGGAGAACGCCGCCGCGTTCTCGATCAGCTCGGCCATCATATGGATGGTGTCGGCGACGGCCGGGCCGCGCAGCGCGGTACGGCCCATCGGGACGACCTCGACGCGGGCGTAGTCCTCCACCTCGGAGACCGCCGCGCGCGCCACGTCCACCAGCCTTACCGGGTTGCGCCAGCTGCGGCCCGAGGGCCGCCCGGACAGGATGACCAGGCCCTCGGCGTGCCGCCGCATCCGGGTCGCCAGTGAATCCAGCTCGAACAGCCGGCGCAGCTCGTCGGGGTCCTCGGTAGCGCGCTGCATCCCCTCCAGCATCCGCAGCAGCCGCTGCAGCAGTGACTGGTTGCGGCGGGCGAGGGTCACGAACACCTCGTTCAGCCGCTTGTGCGCCGCGGCCTCGCCCTCGGCGGCCCGGACGACCGCCCGGCGGGCCTCGGTGAACGCGTGGTCGATCTGCGCGATCTCGGTCACCCGGAACGGACCGGCCGGCGCGCCGCCCAGGCCCTGGCCGGCGATCTCCTCGGGGACGGGCTCGCCCTGCCTGGCCAGCTCCCTGATCTCCGGTAGCCGGTCGTGCGCGAACGTGGTCACCGTGGCGGCCATGCCGCGGCTCTCGGCGATCAGCCGGCGGCCGGCCTGGATCGCGACGGCGATGGCCACCACGACCGCGATCAGTCCCAGCCCGCCCATCAGGCCGAGCCGCAGCAGCACGCCGCTCGCCTCGGCCCGGGCGCGCGCGGTGGTGCCGGAACGGATCGTGTTGGACAGCTCGGCCAGCTGGGCGTCGGCCGCCTCGGTCGAGGTGTGCCAGGCGCCGATGTCGACGGCGGGCCGCTTCTCGGTGGCGCCGCCGCGCATCAGCTGGTTCTCGAGATCCTTGAAGCGGGTGAACTCCGGGCCGGACACGATCCGCTCGTACCGGGCCCGGTCGGCGGACGGCAGCCCGCGCGCGCCGTCGTCGTACAGGAACCGGTGCGCCCCGGCGAACTGCACCAGCTGCAGGTGCTCCTCCTGGCTCAGCTGCCCGGCGGCCAGCGCGCCCGTGACCAGCGCGTCCTCGCGGGAGAGATTCTCTCTGGCGCGTTCCAGCGTACGGAGGATCCGGTTGTCGCGGACCAGCGCGGGGTCCAGCGAGTGCACTTCGTCGTAGATCTCGGCCGCGAGCTCGATGTACTCGGTGTACCGGCCGAGCGCCTGGGGCCGGTCGAGCGTCCGCGCGTCCACCGACCGGCGCAGCGCCTCCAGACCGCCCAGGGAACCGGCGAGCCGCGCCATCCGCTGCCGCGTCGCCGGACGGGTCGCGCCCGTGATCTCGTCGTCGGCCGCCGATCTGCCGAACAGCGAGCGGGTCCGGTCGGTCTCGGCGCGCTGCGCGTCGAACCCGGCCCGTCCGATGGTGGCGTCGTCGCCCAGGAAGGACAGCGACATGCGGCGCTCGTCCTGCAGGGCCGCGATCATCTGGTCGGTCGGCTTGAGCACCTTCTCGGTGAACGTCCGCGCCCGCGTCTGCCGCAGGCTGTCCTGCAGCGACTGGCCGGCGGCGAACGCCCACAGCGCGACCAGCGCGGTGACCGGCAGGATCAGGAGGATGACGATCCTCGACCTGACCGATCTCGTCCTGACCGGCCTCGTCCTGACCCGCCTCGCCTTGACCGGTCTCGTGCGCCCGGCCATCAGGCGCCCACGCCGGCGGCACGGACAACGCTCATCGCGTCCCCTCGCGTTCCTGTGACCCAGCTCACTCGATGGTCTGAGAACGTTACTGCATCCTCGCGAGACACTCGTGTCGATTGCCTCACTGCCCACGATTGTTACTTCTGCGTGACGAAGCGGTCGGGTTTTAGCACAAAGGATCAAGTCCGGATGTGGACCAGGGCACTTGCGCGGGCCCCTGGATCAAGGCACGAGTCCTACCGCTTGTCCGCCGGAAGCTTCGGAAAGTGCAGGTCGAACGCGGGACGCTCGGAACGGATCCGCGGGATCGACGTGAAGTTGTGCCGCGGCGGCGGGCACGACGTCGCCCATTCCAGAGAGTTACCGAATCCCCACGGGTCGTCGGCGGCGACCCGGGGCGCGTGCCGGGCCGTCCGGTAGACGTTGTAGATGAAGAACAGCGTGGAGACGCCCAGGATGAAGGCCCCGAGGCTCGACACGCGGTTCAGCCCGGTGAACTCCTCCGGATAGTCGGCGTACCGGCGCGGCATCCCCTCCGCTCCCAGCCAGTGCTGGACGAGGAACGTCATGTGGAAGCCGACGAACAGGAACCAGAAGTGCACCTTGCCGAGCGCCTCGTTCATCATCTTCCCGGTCATCTTCGGCCACCAGAAGTAGAAGCCCGCGAACATCGCGAACACCACCGTGCCGAACACCACGTAATGGAAGTGTGCCACCACGAAATAGGAGTCGGTGACGTGGAAGTCCAGCGGCGGAGAGGCCAGGATCACCCCGGTCAGCCCGCCGAACAGGAACGTGACCAGGAAACCCACCGAGAACAGCATCGGCGTCTCCATGGTGATCTTTCCCCGCCACATGGTGCCGACCCAGTTGAAGAACTTGATGCCGGTAGGGACCGCGATCAGGAACGACATGAACGAGAAGAACGGCAGCAGCACCTGCCCGGTGGCGAACATGTGGTGCGCCCACACCACCATCGACAGCCCCGCGATGAGGAGCGTCGCACCGACCATGCCGAGATAGCCGAACAGCGGCTTGCGGCTGAACACCGGGATGACCTCGGTGATGATCCCGAAGAACGGCAGCGCGATGATGTAGACCTCGGGATGGCCGAAGAACCAGAACAGATGCTGCCAGAGCAGCGCGCCGCCCAGGGCCGGGTCGAACACGTGCGATCCCAGCCGCCGGTCCGACTCCAGTGCCAGCAGCGCCGCCGCCAGCACCGGGAAGGCCAGCAGCACCAGCAGGCTGGTCAGCAGGATGTTCCAGGTGAAGATCGGCATCCGGAACATCGTCATGCCCGGTGCCCGCATCCCGATGATCGTGGTGATGAAGTTGACGCCGCCCAGGATCGTGCCGAGGCCGGACAGCACCAGCCCCATGATCCACAGATCCCCGCCCACGCCCGGCGAGCGCAGATCGCTCGACAACGGCGTGTATCCCGTCCAGCCGAAGCTGGCCGCCCCGCCCGGCGCCACGAACGAGAAGAACACGATCAGCCCGCCGAACAGGAACAGCCAGTAGCTGAACATGTTGAGCCGCGGGAACGCCACGTCCGGAGCACCGATCTGCAGCGGCATGATCACGTTCGCGAACCCCACGAACAGCGGCGTCGCGAACAGCAGCAGCATCACCGTCCCGTGAATGGTGAACATCTGGTTGTACTGCTCGTTGCTCACCCACTGCCGGCCCGGCTCGGCCAGCTCCGCCCGCAGCACCATCGCCATCAGCCCGGCCAGCAGGAAGAAGACGAACGAGGTGGTCAGATACAGGTAACCGATCACCTTGTGATCGGTCGTCGTCAACCACGACACCAGCGCGGACCCCTGGGGACGCTCCCGGGGAGGCGCCTCGGGTACGGGGCGGCCGAGAAGGACCATGCCGACGCTCCTACGGGATCACGTCAAGGAAGGGATCACGTCAACTATTCGCCGTCGCCCCACCAGACGCAATAGCCCGGCCCCCGCCACACGGTCTGGAAGCGACATAGTCTGGAAGGCGTGGAACGCATTCTGGTCAGTGCCTGCCTGCTGGGACGGCCCGTCCGCTACGACGGCGCCGCCAAGCCGGTGCACGATGCCCTGATGGAACGCTGGCGCGCCGAGGGACGGCTCGTCTCGTTCTGCCCCGAGGTATCGGGCGGCCTCTCCACCCCGCGTCCTCCCGCCGAGATCGACGGCGACGCCGCGGCCGTCCTGGACGGCACGGCTGTCCTGGGGGGCACGGCTGTCCTGGGGGGCACAGCTGTCCTAGAAGGCACAGCCCGCGTTCGTACCGACACCGGTGAAGACGTCACCGAGCAGTTGGTGCGGGGAGCCCGCCTGGCCCTCGAAGCCGCCGAACGCGCCGGCGCCCGGATGGCCGTCCTCAAGGAGGGCAGCCCCTCCTGTGCCAAGCACCGCCTCTACGACGGCACCTTCTCCGGCACCAGAACACCCGGCGCCGGTATCACGACGACACTCCTGGAACGCTCGGGAATCCGCGTCTTCACCGAGGAGGAGTTGCCGGCCGCCGCAGCCCACCTGGCCGGCCTGGAAGCACGTTCCGACGTAACACCCTGAGCTGTCGTAACGCCTTGAGCCGTGACCGTGTCCCAGAAGGGCCGCGGAAAGGGCTGTAAAGAATGATCAAGGGCGCGCAAAAGGGTCGTGAAATGAGAAAGGCCCCGCCATTTCTGGCGGGGCCTTTCCCTTAATATATGTCCGGCGGTGTCCTACTCTCCCACACAGTCTCCCATGCAGTACCATCGGCGCTGAAGGGCTTAAC